>DATKZP010000070.1:0-11552 GCA_035527915.1 Methanoregula sp.
GGCTCAATAAAATGGGCTACATCTTCCAGGAATACGCGCTTGTCCCTGAACTCACGGTCATTGAGAACGTGGCGCTGACCGCCATGGCAAGGGGGATAAGCGATGCGGAGAGCCGCAGGGCGAGCATGGAGATTCTCTCTAACATCGGGCTTTCAGAGAGGCTCAACCATCTCCCAAGCGAACTGTCCGGTGGCGAACAGCAGCGGGTGGCAATTGCCCGGAGCATGGTGAACCGGCCCCTGATCCTCTTTGCCGACGAACCCTGCGCAAATCTCGACACCGATAACTCAAAAATCGTCCTGGACCAGTTCCATACCATAAACGAGGAGCTTGGCCAGACCATTGTCATGGTATCCCATGAGGAATGGCACAAAGAGTATTTCCACAGGATCGTTTATTTAAAAGACGGGCGGATTGACCACGAGGAGAGCAGCATGCATGACCATAATGCCGCCAACCGGGTGGGTTAAGACGATCGAAATTGAGTTATGAAATACGAGCAACTCAAGCCTCAAAAGAGATTTAGACTTTAACCATCAGTAATCAGGCCAGGGCCGAGATTCGAACCCGGGTCGGAGGATCCACAGTCCTCTAGGATAACCAACTACCCTACCCTGGCAGATGTCCTTTTTACATTTGCACCGGACTCTGATTAATGTATCCTTCTAGATTCATCGCCTGACTGGAAATGCAGGGAGTTCAATACTGGTGAGAAAATGCAACAGGGATCATATAGTGATTATTAATAGTGTCAGGTGTCCATTACATATCAGGTGGCTCTGAACACAATTCCATAAAATGAGGCGTAGCACATCAAACAAATGTGCACGGGAATCGGGAAGTTTTTTTTTCCTGGTCAGAGCGAAAACGGGGGCGGTAAGAATATGGCGGATAACCCGAAGATCAGGACGCCGATTGTCTGCGTTATGGGGCACGTTGATCACGGGAAGACCTCTCTTTTAGACCGTATCCGCGGGTCATCGGTAGTAAGCTCCGAAGTGGGAGCGATCACTCAGCACATCGGTGCAACAATTGTCCCCATAGAAGCAATTCGATCCATGAGCGGGACGATGGGGAAATCCATCAACATTCCCGGGCTGTTATTCATCGATACTCCGGGGCATCACGCTTTCACCACCCTGAGGGCACGCGGTGGGGCATTAGCTGACATGGCAATCCTTGTGGTCGATATCAACCAGGGATTTCAGCCCCAGACAATCGAAGCACTTCAGATCCTCCGGAGTTGCCGGACACCGTTTGTCATTGCCGCAACCAAGATTGACCGGATCCATGGCTGGAGGGTGTGCAAGAATGAATCGTTCCTTGCATCGTTTGCCAAGCAAAACGACAGGGTGAAAGGGGATGTTGAGAATAAGACCTATGAAATCGTGGGTAAGCTTGCTGAACTTGATTTCTCGGCCGACAGGTTCGACCGGGTGTCTGATTTCAAGCGAAACCTGGCAATTGTGCCGGTCAGTGCCCATACCGGGGAAGGTATTTCAGATCTCCTGCTCGTAATGATCGGGCTTGCCCAGCGGTATATGGGAGAGGAACTCACCCTCCTGGTTGAAGGTCCGGGCGCAGGTACCGTTCTTGAAGTCAAGGAAGAGCGGGGACTCGGGACTACACTTGATGTAATCCTGTATGACGGAACGCTCGCGATCGGTGATGAAATTGCAGTTGCCACGCAGGGGAATGTAGTGGTGACTAAAGTACGGTCGCTCTTAAAACCCCGCCCGATGAAAGAGATCCTGGTTGAGGACCGGTTCGAGCGGGTTAAATCCGTGGCAGCAGCGGCGGGGATTAAGGTCACCGCCCCGAACCTCGAGAACGTGATTGCAGGATCACCATTTTTTGTGATTCGTGGCAACCGTGAAGAAGTCGAGGCAAAGATAAAAAAAGAGATGACGGAGATACACGTCATACTTGCTGATGAAGGTATCGTGATTAAAGCAGATACAATCGGGGCACTGGAAGCACTCTGCCAGGAGCTTGAGGGAAAAGGGATCGGCGTGATGCGGGCAGACGTCGGGCCGGTGAGCCGGCACGATCTGATCGACACCGAGACTATCAAAAACCCGGTTTTTCGTGTACTCCTCTCTTTTAATACCCCGATCCTTCCTGATGCTGCTGATATGATCAAAAATCCTCTCTACACACAGGTAAAAGTGTTTGAGGGCAGGGTAATCTACCAGCTTATCGACCAGTATCTCGAGTGGCGGGACGAGCAGAAACGGCTATTAGAGAAGCAGCGTTTTGAGCATATTGTGATGCCGGCAAAGATCCGGCTCCTCCCCGATTGTGTATTCCGGCAAAGCAACCCTGCGGTTGTAGGAGTGCGGGTGCTTGGCGGGAAACTACGCAGCGATGTAAACCTCATCAAAACTGATGGAAAGAAAGTGGGGCACCTCAAATCCATGCAGCTCCGCCAGGAATCTATTCGCGAAGCGGATGCCGGACTCGAAGTCGCAATCTCGATTGAGGGTGTAACAGTCGGGAGGCAGCTGAACATCGGGGATGATCTGTTCGTGGACATTCCGGAGCGGCACGTGAAGGTCCTCGAACGTGAGATGCTCAAAACACTGAACGTGAGCACGCAGGAAATTCTTGGAGAGTTCACGAAGATAAGGCGGAAAGGGGATCCCTTCTGGGGCAAATAATCAGAGAGGTACTTACAATAGACGCGAGGGTTTAATAGCGTACCAGTATAATTAAATGAGTACTTCTCATGTGCAGGTGAAACGGCCGGCAGCCAGAGACGTGAAAAAATCCAATACCTGGATTTTTTTTATAAAAATCAATACGGAGCATACAAAATGGTGGAGTTAAAAATCGTTGTATCAGACCCAAAGACCGGTCGCGCCTATAACGTGGACGCAAGTGGCGGCGCAGCAGCCGCAATCGTGGGCAAACGTATCGGAGAGGAGATTGATGCAGGTGCAATGGGACTTGCAGGATACAAAATCCTGATCACCGGTGCATCCGATCGGACCGGAATACCTGCAAAGAAGAGCTTGCCGGGCGCAGGACGCAAAAAACTGCTCATGAAAGCTGGTGTCGGGTTCCACCCGACAATGGAAGGAGAGCGAAGGAGAAAGACAATCCGGTCAAATGAGATTACAGCTGACTTCGTACAGATAAATGCCCGGGTAACCACCTATGGAGACAAAACCCTGGACGAACTCTTCCCCAAGGTCGAGGGAGAGAAAGCAGAGAAAAAGGTAAAAGCCGGCAGAAGATAATATATCAATTTTTTTGGTTTTTTTGGTTTAATTTAACCGTTTTAAACAAATAAAAAAGAGAGAAGAAAATCGCTAGAGCGTATAGTTGATACTGGCTGTGCCAAACGGCGATGAGTTCTTCGCAGATGTTAACGATTTCCCGTTTTTCCAGAGTTCAACCGTGATATCATGTCTCGTTGACCCATCTTCCTTGTTGAAGGTTGCCGAAACGTTTCCTGTCGTATTGGTGATTTCATACAGCCTATCACCGGAATTTCTCACTTTTTGCATCACGCCATTCACGCCATACGTGCCTGAAAAACCACCGATATAACTGATTTTGACAAACACTCCGGTGACCGGGATGCTGACCGTTGTTGGTACCTTAATCGTCGTCTGGGGAGCTCCAGTACCGGATACTTGTGTCACCTGAGTGCTGAAACCTGACGGCATCGGAGTTGTCTTTCCCGAAAGAGACTGGTCCGATGTATTTCCGCTTCCCATAAAAAATACCAGTGCAATTGCCACCACAGCAATTATACCTGCAACTGCAGCAATGGAAACCCACGATTTATCCCATGGATCATTTCTGCTTCTTGTCATGAATACACCCTGCCATATCTGTCTGATAATATATAAGCAATATCATAACGAAATACTTTATTGTTCAAATCCGGTCTGGTCGTATCCAGTTACCCGATTTAAAAAAATCAGACACGGTAGGTTTATCTACCGTTTTTTCACGGTCCCGGTGAGCGCTTCTCTTTTGTCTTTGAAAGGAACATTATATTTTTTTGCCAGCAGGACCAGTGCTGCCGCCGGCAGGAGATTGCCATCAAACCGCTCTTTGATGGTCCGGTTCATCTCAGAGACTACATCAGTTTCCAGCATTCCCTGCGCTTTAGCAATCCTGTCAATCAGTTCCTCCAATGGATCATTGCGCTCAAAAATTGAAGACGTCGGTTTGAATCCAATGGGAATGGTGATCGATGTGGTATCAAAAAGAGGGGAGAAAACTCCATTCTCCTGACCTAAAAGTCCCTCCTCTTCCGCCCGGTGGAGAAGTATACCCGCCTGCTCGGTGCTCATCCATTTCCGGTCGAGTGAGTAATAATAGACCAGCTCGTTCTTTCGCATCCCGGTTTTCCGGGTGTGTTTGAAAGGTGCTGCGATTGTGATTTTAAGGTTCACTTCGCCGCACCCAGAAGGATATTTTTCATGTCCAGCGCGTCCAGTCCCTCGCCCCGCCCTTCTTTTGTAATATCAATATCAGTCCTTGATACCTGGTCGGTTAACCTGATGTAGAAAACATCATTTGCAATCGGAACCTTGCCACCGCCGCGAAGCGCAAGCGCGAGCAGGGATACCTGCATATCAGCTGCTTCCGTGATCACACCCGGGCGCAGGACATCCGGCGTTATGTCCCCAAATGTCGCACGGTCTATCGCAATCTTTACTTTGGTTTTTACTTTCACCAGTTCCTTTCCGGTCGTCTTGGTGGACTCCGCATTATCAAGACCTGCGATGTACTTCAGCGTCTCGTTAAACGGCATTCCCATCGAAAACGACAGATCCACCCGCTGAGGGAAACGATAATAAATCCTTCGCATAGCTAGACTATGTGGAGGGCTGAAAGAAAAAAGATTGCTGAATGATAATATAGCCGCACTTTTATTGACCGGAGATTAATTTTTTTAAAAATGATACATCATCCCTTGAGGAAAATATGTTCATGATTGCAATAACAATCCAAAAAAAAATTTATGCCGGGATTTTGAATTATCAAAATTATTCGAGTAACACAGCGTTGATGACGCCATCCTGACCCGGGCGGCTCATGATACGGGCATTCCCGATCTCGGTCTTGATGATTGCGCCTTTGGTCAGAAGATTTCGCCGCACGTAGTTCGGGTTTGCCCCATTCTTAATAACACTCGCGATTTTAACCTTTTTACACTCGCCGTTTGTGAGATTGGTCACGTTTGCAAAGCTTGCCCGGAGCGCACGGACTTTCTGGTTCGCACCGGTGGTCCGGATATTTTTTCTCCGGTCTTCACCGATATGGGTATCTGCGGGTGCGAGCCCGATCTCCGTTCTTCGCTTCATCTGTGCCGGGCGGCGCCTGCCACCGGTTACCTTTCGTACTGATTCTCCCTGCCACTGCATGGTGTCACTCTCAATAATATTTCTTTGAGAAACCTGTCCCAAAGATGGTGCTCTATATATTCCCTCCAGAATTATTTATAGTATTTCCCCGATATTTTGTAGGATCTCCAAGGACAGGTGGGATTACCGTAAAACCTTACAAAGAAAAAATCCGGGGATCTTTTCTCTTACACACGTATTCGATTTTTTGGATTTGTTACGCGAGGATTGCATCAAGAAGTGCCGCAATACCATCACCGGTCTTCAGATTAGTCCTGAATACCGGCATCCGGGGATTATAACGGTGAATGTCTGACTCCATCCGGTCGATGTTAGCTCCCACAAGGGGGGCGAGATCAACCTTATTGATCACCCCGATCGTGCAGTCCCGGAACATCATTGGATGCTTGTTTACCACGTCATCACCTTCCGTTGAACTCACAATAACAATTCTCTTTTCTGCCCCAAGACGGAAGTCGGTAGGGCAAACCATATTGCCCACGTTCTCGATGAACAGGACATCGATATCATTGAGCGGCAGGTGATCGATGGCATGTTCCACCAGGTGGGCATCAAGATGGCATTCCTTACCGGTGTTTGCATTGAAGGCCGGAATGCCAAGCGCTACAATCCTCTTAAAATCATCATCACCATACACATCACCGGCAATGGCACCCGCACGCAATCCCTTTTTGGTGAGCAGGGGGTAAAGGCGCTCAATGAGTGCAGTTTTTCCTGAACCAATTGCACCGAGCAGGTCAAACGCCCGGACTCCATGAGATTTCAGGTGCTTCGCATTCTTGTCAGCAAGGGTGTTGTTAACGTCGTAAATATCCTTCTCAATCCTGACGTCGATGTGATGCATGGTACAAGGTACGAGCGTACACTGTTTATACCTTGACCCACAAATTCTCTTCATAATGGCACAAGGCGAGTGCATATTATATCCCTGTTACTTCAATATCGCATATTCACGTCGTCAGGGGCGGCGGGTATCACGGAATCGCGGGGCAAAGGCGCCCGTGATCGGTGATCTCGAACGCGCATTGAAACGTGCCGGTGTGACGTTCAGGGTTGAGGAACACCACCACCCCGCACACTGGGCGCGGCGAGAGGGTCGTATTGTTGCCGATTGGCAGGAAGGTAAAGAGGCACTTATCAAAAAAGTTGCCCAGAGGCTTGAGGTGAAACGATGAGTAGTTTATATGACCTGCATACCCATTCTATCCTTTCTGACGGCGAGATGCTCCCCATCGAATTAATCCGCCGGATGGCAGTGCTTGGATACACAACGGTTGCTATCACAGACCATGTTGACGCATCCAACACCCTGTCTGTCATTGAATCACTCGATCAGGTACGGGATTCTGCAAAGATTTATGGCGTTAAATTGCTCTGCGGTGTTGAGATTACTCATGTTCCCCCATCGCAGATCGCCGATCTGGCAAAATCAGCAAGGACTTCCGGGGCAGACATTGTCATTGTCCATGGTGAGACCCCCGTTGAGCCGGTGGCAGCCGGCACCAACCATGCAGCGTGTATATGCAAATACGTAAACGTGCTTGCGCACCCGGGACTCATTACCAGAGAAGATGCATTCCTTGCCGCAAAGAACGGCATCGCCCTTGAGATCACATCACGGGGTGGGCATAACCGGACAAATGGCCACGTGGCTCTGGTTGCACGGAAAACTGCATGCCAGATTGTAGTGAACTCAGACGCGCACGCCCCCCATGATCTGCTGGACGAACGCGCGAAATTTGTGGTTGCAAAAGGGGCCGGACTTACTGATGCTGAGTGTAAACAGGTTATATCTTTAAATATCGACCAGTTTCTTGTTTCCTGAAATTTTATTTATACTTTCACGCAATATTTAAATACACTTGTGACTTATATATATAGGTTACTAAATTATTTCAGTAATTTTGTATCTTTAAGGGGGTTATGTGAAATTTGTTGGTCGAGCGATGAGCACCATTGGCAACCGGATGCTCATTATACAGTGCGATGCCGCACAACTTCCCCCCTTATACAGCGAAGTGACTGATCGCAGGATGAAACCTGTGGGGAAGATCCTGGACCTCTTTGGCAATGTCAAAGCACCGTACGCTGCGGTTCTCTGTCGCGAAAAGTGCACGGTTCAGCCGAATGAAAAGCTCTTCGCAAAATGAAGACATAACCCCCGGTATACGCCAATTTTGCAATTCAGCGAAAAAATATAACCTTGGAGAATGTGGATGCAGGAAATTGAAAAATTAAAAGTCCTTCAGAGTGAGAGGGAAGCACTCAAATTACGGACGAAGGGAAAAGAGACCGAGAAGAAGGCTGAAAATCATACCGAGACGGTCTGCCCGGAGTGCGGAGGCAGGCAGCTTGTTCACGATTACGAACGGGCGGAACTGGTCTGCCAGGGTTGCGGCCTTGTTATTGATGATGACTTCATTGACCGAGGTCCTGAGTGGCGTGCATTTGACCACGACCAGCGCATGAAGCGCTCACGTGTCGGGGCTCCCATGACGTTTACCATCCACGACAAAGGGCTCTCAACGATGATTGACTGGCGCAACCGTGACTCGTATGGCAGGGCAATCTCATCGAAAAACCGTGCACAGCTCTACCGGCTCCGCAAATGGCAGCGCCGTATCCGGGTCAGTAATGCAACCGAGCGCAACCTTGCATTCGCCCTTTCAGAACTTGATCGTATGGCGTCTGCACTCGGGCTCCCGAGAAACGTGCGTGAAACTGCAGCTGTTGTCTACCGTGATGCAGTTGACAAGAACCTGATCCGCGGGAGGAGTATTGAGGGTGTTGCAGCAGCGGCACTTTATGCAGCCTGCCGCCAGTGCAATGTGCCCCGTACCCTTGATGAGATCGCAGAAGTATCCCGTGTATCAAGAAAAGAGATTGGCAGGACCTACCGGTTTATCTCCCGGGAACTCGGGCTTAAACTTCTCCCGACATCTCCCATTGATTACGTTCCGCGCTTCTGCTCCGGGCTTACGCTCAAAGGTGAAGTACAGAGCCGGGCGGTTGAGATCCTGCGCCAGGCAGGAGAACGCGAATTAACAAGCGGCAGGGGCCCAACCGGTGTTGCTGCAGCCGCGATTTATATCTCCTCGATTCTTGGCGGTGAACGGCGCACCCAGCGCGAAGTGGCTGAAGTAGCTGGTGTCACGGAAGTCACTATCAGGAACAGATATAAGGAACTGGCAGAAAAATTAGATATCGAGATTATTCTCTGATATCATCTCATTTTTGGGCTCGTAGATCAGGGGTAGATCGTTACGTTCGCAACGTAAAGGCCGCGGGTTCAATTCCCGCCGGGTCCATAACTCATTCCCTTTTTTCATGAGAAATATTGTAAAAAATAGAGGTTACTTTTTAGTCATTGCCTGAACTTCGCTTTCCAGGGTGACTTTCAGCCGCTCCAGCGCTTCATTGAGATCGTTTGTCGTCGTCAGGGTGAACTGGTTATCCATCTTTGGGTCGTGGTACGTGACGATATATTCAATATCTCCGTCTTTTCCTTTTTTTAGTTCAATGATCAGTTTTGCCACAACGATACACTCCACTACAAAGTATAAGAGATTAAATGTATGATGTTTGTATCTTTGAATATTTTTCGTCCCCGTTTTCTTTCTTCTCCTGCTGTCGTATTCACCAATGCAGCGATCAAAATCGATATATGAGGATACCTGACAATGCTGATAACAGCAATTTAGTCATATACAAAAACGGATGGGTATGATGATCTGCCGGAAAAAAATCCCTGCAATCTTCACAATTTTACTGTGGGGGATAATGGTAATGATGATGCCTGTTGCCGCAATCAATATCGCGATCTATGGTGATACTGCCGGATTCAACCCGGATAATCACCAGGACACAGTTACTGTGGTGTATTCACTTCCAGGTTCTTCCGGATTTGAACTTGATAATAATATTGCAAATTTCACTAAACCCTCGGTCGATGTAATTTTCATGGGAGGTGATGACTCCTTCAGCGCAGATACCGGATTGCAGATCGAACAAGCAGTTTCTTCGGGAAAGATCATGGTAGTTACCAACAAAAATTACCAAAAATTTAATGCCAGCCTGCCCGCGGAAAATTCCGGTCTCGCTCCCGTGGGCAATTACCTGCAGGTGACTGATCCGGATAATCCGGTCTCACAAAAAATTTTTGCGGGTCTGCGCACACGATATCCGAATACTGACATCCTTACCGGGCGTTTCAATACCGTGGGAAAGGAAGATTCCATTACCCTTTTGAGTTATGACACCAACGATCCGGCCCTGATATACGGGAGATACGGAAACGGGTATGTCATTGAATGGACGATGTCATCTACACAGCCGTACCTGAATGTTACCGAGTCTGATAGCATCAACGAACGTTTGATCTCCTATCTTAGTACCCTGCAAAATCCAGCACCGGTTTCATCGACAACGACAATTGCCACCACCACACTGCCTGAGCAGACTTCTACCGGAAATATCATGGTCTATTCCTCACCTTCTGGTGCTGCAATACTCATAGATGGAGACTACCAGGGTACGACCCCGGCAAATATTACCCGTATGGCGTCCGGATATCACGTGCTCACGCTAACGTTGAGCGGGTATTACGATTATAGCAGCAAAGTCTATATTCCCGAAGGGAAGGATACAAAATTATTCGGAACGCTTAACCCGGTTGGACTACCCCCGGTCCAGGTGACATCTCCTTCAATCACTACATCACCTGAACCCGCGATTACCGGGGTTGTTTCGCCCACACCAGGAAGCGGAGTCCTGGAAAATCCCGGGGTCCTGGTGGCAATTATCGGAGTTATTACAGCGACGATTGGGGCAATCGCTACGATTTTTTCCCATATTTTCAAAGCTAAAAAAGAGCTGCCGTGACGTGGCGGCGGGCGGTAAAAAATTTTTTTTTAACCTGATAATCAGGTGTTCACCTATAATCAAACAGAAGAATATCCTTAACGAACAGGAACAACTATATGGCATCCGCAGAAAAATAGTATGCCACATCAGTAAGGGCTCGTAGATCAGGGGTAGATCGTCACGTTTGCAACGTGAAGGCCACGGGTTCAAATCCCGTCGAGTCCACTCGTTTCTCCCTTTTTTTTAATAAAAAATCAATCAATCCAGTCGAGTAATTCACGGGATTTTTTGTGCTCTTCGTTCTGTTTTAACTTTTCTTTCACGTTTTTTACAGCAACCATTGCAGGTGAAAGGTGTTGTTCAAACTCCCCATAATCCAGATAACCGCAGGTGACCCGGTCATCACCGCCCACGATTATTTCCTGGAAAGGGATTACCTTCTCTTCATTTCTTACAGGTATTGATGATCTCTCGCAATGGAGCAATTCATATCCCTTAACCGTGGAGTTTTCCGGGACGTAAACCGGTTCTGGCAAGTTTAGCAGGGGAGCAATGTACTGGGACGAGGGTAAAACCGTTGCGGCACCGGGAGATTCATGTGAATTTCCTGACCTGCACATCAGGAAGTCCACGAAATCTTCGACTTCCTTTCGCTGAATTGTCGTCAGTCTGTCCCGTTTGCTCTCTCACGAATCCATACGAAAGGCCTACGAGGTTTTATGATACTGAAATATCTCTCATCAATCGTATTGATAGCCAAAGACCTTCGGTTTCATTACTTTTTGGTCTTCTTTAAGTCTTTTCACCACATTTATTTCCAACCAGACCAGAAAGCAGGGAAAAAAGGTCACTTGGCAGAGATTGTGCTACAAAATTAATCACGGAGATGTAATCGTGCAAAAAAATGAGATTATTCCCAGCGGTGCTGGTACCCTCGTTTCTCTACAGGACGACCATCAATTACCACAACTTTTTCTGAAATTGTGCTCCCAATAACCGTATAGGAAATCCCATCAATCGGGTGTCGTTGTGGAGGCAGGGTGAAGATCAGTTCGTAATCCCCCCCGCCATAGAGTGCTAGTTCGCGTGCCTGGTGTGCAGGAATTCCCGCAGGGACTGGCAGTTTTGTTGAATCGAGAGAAAATCCACATTCGTTTACACTAACCAGATCATACAGCGAGAGGGCGATACCGTCACTGTCATCCATCATCGCACTAACGCCTGCCCTGCCAAGATGCTGCCCTTCCTTCACCCGCGGTTGTGGTTCAAAGAGTGCCTTTTCGTACTGGATATACCCGTCAA
>DATKZP010000071.1:0-22008 GCA_035527915.1 Methanoregula sp.
AAATGAGAGTTCCATCAGGACGAAACCGCGTGATGAACTCCGTCTGGTCCTCAACGATGCCGCGGTATCGTGCTTCGTTCATCTGCAGGGCTTCTTCATAGGTTTTCTTGGCGGTGATATCCTCAATAATCAATGTCCATCCCTGACTCCCGTCTTCAAATGCGGTCGGTACCTGTTTCACCCTGAAGTGGAATATACTCCCGTTGAGTACACAGTGTATTTCTGTAATTGCATGCTCAACAGTTTGCAGATCTTTTGGATACTCAAAGGTCGTAAGACTGTTAAAGAAAGGATTATTACATTCACTGATTTTTTTTCCGACCAGAACTTCTCTTTTTTCGAAAAGAAGTGTAAGGACCCTTTCATTCACCTGAATAATCTTTTGTTCCGAATTAAGAACGATTACATAATCAGATGAAAATTCAAGCATGGCAGAAATCGGTACCCGTTGGGAGAGGAAATACACTTTTGCAGTCCCGATGACCTGCTTTTCCACCTGCCCGGAAATGAGGAGCAGGTCAAGATACCTTGCCACCATATTCCTGTTTAATTTTATTTTTGAAGAGAGATCAGAGATGGTCATCCCCCGCCTGTGCGACCGGAGGTGCCGCTTGATAGTATCAACGATGGTCTGATCAAGGACCGGCATAAAAGTACGTCTGTTAATATTTCAAGTGATGTATATTAAAAATTTGCATGGCATTTCATCATGCAAATTACTATGGCAATTCTATAGTGCAAATGCTTATTAAAATCATCAAATAATGGTATTTTAGCCTTTGATTAACCACAAAGGCCATCGTGCATGCGAGGAGAGAGATGAAAGGGATTGATGAGAGGGAGGCACTACCTGAAGCGGAATACCTCTTGCGGCAGGCACGTGAAAAGGTGAATGACGGGGAGTATCAGCAGGCTATGGATATTCTGCATCGGGCAGTAAAAATTGCGCCCCATCATCTTCATTCTCTTATTGAGATTAGCAACTGTTATGAATATCTCAATCAGTCTGATAGAGCAATTCCTTATTATGAAAAAGTCATTCAGATTGATCCTTTTTATGCAGATGCCTGGTTCAATAAGGGAATGAGTATAAGAAAAACGGGGACCGAAAAAGAAGCCGCATTATGTATTGAAAGAGCAATCGAACTCTATTGCAGCCGATAGTCTGATCAATGGAAACATGGTTTTTAAGTATTAAACCAATGAACTGGGCGGGTGGGAGGCAAAATAATCAACTTTCGACAAAACAATATATACGTAGTCGGGTCCGGTAAAAAAATATCGGCAATTCCCGACTTTTTCTATTTTAGCCTGCACAATATCAGCAATGCAGGATTCATTAGATAAATATTATCAGGTCCGGGTTTTCTTCTGACCAACAGGCAGAAATTTTGTTGATGGTTCAATCAGCGTGAATTTTCAAAGAAAGAAATAATCGCAATGATTCATGCGGATTACAATCTTTTTATCTTACGCACCCGGACTGCCACACCGCGGCGCGATTGCAGTATTTCATCTGCCGGTAATGCTGCCCTTCCGGTGGCGAGTGCACGCGCTCCGATGACGAGAACTTCATCACCGTCACGGATATCCGGGTCTGCTTTCATTACGCCGGGAATCAAAACATCCCCTTCAGGAATGAAATCATCAATATACACGCGATATCCCTCAGGTATAAGATTCCAGCCGTCAAAGGTGGGGCGGAGTAAGCCGGTGCCGGTGTCAATCGAGAAGATCTGAACATTTTTTTTGCTGTAAAACAGTTCCGGGTAGTGCCCCCGTACCGTGGTGCCTTTCGTGTCAAGATCGCAATCAAACTGGTAAGAGACCATGCCATGAAGCCGGTCATCTTTGATCCGCCGTTCTCCGGCAAGGGCAGAATCAAGCGCGTTGAGTGCTGAAACGCTTGTGGGGCGCTCCATGCAGGAATATTCAAGGGATATTCCGCACTGATCAGCTGCCATTTGGGCGACACTGAGTGCACCACCTTCAAGATGTGCAATAATCCTGCGGTAATCGTGGCGTTTGAAATACCGTGCAAGGATACCGGAAATCACGGCACATTCTTCCGCATCCCAGTACCCGGTAACCGGCACATCATAATGCCCTGCCGGGTAAACGCACTCAAGTTCGCGGGGAACAAGTCCCAGCGGGGATGTTACGATCAGTTCATGGGCACGACCGGCAATTGCCTGCTGGAATTTACGGTGGCTCTGCGAAAGGGAATAGGGTTTTTTTGCCGAACAGGGAAGAAGAACAGCTACATCGGTTTTGGGAGGGATGTACCGGGATATCACCCGTTCTGCAAACCGCCGCACTTCGGCCCGCTGCAGGGATTCTCCCGAGTTTGCCCGCATCACGCCACTGCGGGCAACGGGCAGGCGTAGTTCCATGAACGGGTACTGGTTATCGAGATGACGCATGATCGCAACATGTACCGCATTCAACCGGCAGCGTGATTCAACCAGGTCGCGGAGCCGGGATTCTTCAATGAACCGGGTAACAAGAGCAATCTCGTGGAGAAGTGCCTGCCGGTTATGCAGTTTCAGGTTTTTCTGCTGGCACCCGGTGCAGGTGCAGATCCCACTACCGAGTGCATTGGCAGGAAATTCTCCTTCCGGTGTACAGAACCTGTTTTGGACGGTTTTGAGATCAACTGCACGGAAATCAAACAGGTCAAACCCCGAGTAGCACAGGATATGCACATTTGAGGGCAATGCAGATCCCGGTGCGTACCATGCGGTATCGACCGGAGTTTTTTCTTTTAAGGTAATGAGCCAGTCGACATAATTCCGGGGGTTCAGAAATGCTGTATGCCAGTCAGCCACCATAACACAGTCGCTGCTCTGAGCCTGATTGTCCAGGTGCGGGTGAATGGTGACAGGTTGCCCCTCATTACGAGGAGGATACTGTTTCACCAGTGCCGGGGGAGCACAGAGGGGTATGTTTGTACCATGACGGGCGGCAAGGTCAGGAAAGAGGGTTTCAGCTGCCAGTGCCGCCGGCAGGTCAAGGCTCGTGTCATCAGCCTGGAAAATACCGGTGCGGGCAAGTCCGTCCCGTTTTTTAATGGTAAACCTTGTCATTGCGCACCTCAATATCGCCTGTTTCCTGCATGACTATCTTCTCCCACATCGGGTTGCAGGAGACCACGATCCGGCTGCCGGGATGACTCTCTTTTACTATCCTGATTCCCTGGCATCCCTTCCTCACCATGGTCTCATCCCACTCAGGGATTTCGCTCTGCCCGATTGGGAATGTTTCTTTGAGCTCTTTTGGATAGGGGCCAAACGGCGGTTTGAAAAAGAGTGTATCGTCAAATTCGTCACGTATACCACCATCAAATGCAATAAGGACATTTTTTCCAAGGCATAGCCGCGGGAGCATCTGCTGGTACCGGAACACTTCTGTCCGGGAGCAGCTCTCGTCTCCCCGGTAGAAAAACCGGCGTTTGGAGACACGGTCATGTCTTTCCAGATTAACGGTTCCTTTCAGGAACGCCCGGTAACCAGCAAGAAGCTGCGGGTGACCCCGGCATCGTTCATCGACCAGTTCCCAGAGGGTCCCGTCAAAAATTGCCTGCCGGATCCGTGCGATCTCGGCGACTGTCACGTACAGGTTGTGGAGTGCAAGCAGGCGCTCCCGGTCAGGAGCGGTGCGCAATTCTACCTGGGTGTGCGAACGGCATACGGAGCAGGCGCAGGGAAGATCAGAGAGTTCATCAATTTTGAAACTGCCATGCGTAGTGAGATACCGCCCCTCTTTTGCAGAGAGTGCATAGGCAGCGGAATCAAAAAGATCGCAACCCATTGCCGTGGCAAGCGCAAACATTGACGGGTGACCGGCACCGAACAGGTGAACGCATGCTGCAGGTGAAAGGCTACGTTTTGCCGCCATGACTACACTCACGAGGTCCCGGTACCGGTAAGATTCCATGAGGGGGACAACCGCACCAACCGGACAAAAGGAGAAACCGAGGTCGGTTACGTCGCGGGCGGCTTGTTCACGGAGATCCGGGAATATGCCGCCCTGCACCGGACCGGCGAGCGGTGCATCCCTGCCAAAAACTTCTTTTGCTTCGGCAAGGCGCTGCAGGGTTATTGCGAGTTCGCGCCCGGCTGTTTCCCGGTCAGAAGCAGGCGAAGTCGGGATGTCCAGCGGCACCCAGATGTCGCTGCCGATATCCCGCTGGAAGGCAAGCGTTTCAGTATTGGTGATGGAGACCTGCCCATAGACCGAGAGCTGGAAGGATCCGGAATCGGTCATGATCACGCCATCGAAATCCAGCACCTTATGCAGTCCTTCGGTAACAGCCTGTTCCCGGTACTGCTGGCTCTGGGAAAAGATGTAGGCGTTCGTGATCAGGGCCTCGATTCCCATCGACTGCATCTCTTTTGGGGTGACGAGCTGGAGGTGGGGGTTGATAACGGGAAGAAGTGCAGGGGTTTTTATCGTCTTTTTCCCGACCGTCAGTTTGCCGCAGCGTCCCTGGATGTCGCTGTACAGACTCTCAAAAGCAATTGCCATTTTTATCCCTGTGCACCTCGTATGGTCCCTTTATATTTGCGGTATTGTGGTTAAACGGCTGCCCTTATAGATGTTCAGTGAAGATCTGCCCTTCAATTGTGAGCACTTCAACAGTTGCGCGAGTCCAGCTCTGCCCGGAGAGCCCGGCTTTCATGCAGGTGTGTTCGAGAAATGTAATGCTGTCCCAGCCATTTTCAGTAGCAACCTGGGGAAGCAGGAGTCCACTCCTTCCGCTGCCCCGCACGATGAGGCCATGCCTGCCCACTTCAACCTTTTCCGGTCGTTTATCCGGCTCGCCTTCAAGCGGGACGGGCATGGTCAGGACCGTAACTTCAAGCACGATTGAGGCAAGTTCATCCTTCCGAACCGGGAGAAAACGGGGGTCTCCGGTTGCAGCGGCGACAGCGGCGTCCTCGATTGCATCCCCAAGTGGCATGACCGGATACGGAAACCCGATGCATCCGCGAAGTTCCCCCGCTTTTGTGAGCGTGACAAATACCCCCCGCTTCTCACTAAAAACCGGGGTGAGTGCAAGTACGGGTTTTGGCTTTTTTGCAAGCGTATAGTCGATGGCGCCGCGTGCAAGACGGACCGCCATTTCACCTTCAACAGAACTGAGCATGTTCACATGTATCTTCCCCTGATATTGAGACTGTCTTTGTGCACCATGGTTAACAATCTATCGACAATTCACACAAAACCTGTCAACAGACTTTGTCATGTCCGCTGTGCTTATCTCCTGAAAACTCAAAGTACTACAGGAGAGGGAGAGAGCGGCCGACGGTGACTTAAGTGTCGCTGAGGAAAGTCCTCCCACCCACCGGGCACGCAGCCGTACACAAGTACGGGTGGCGAGAGTCACGGCAATGGCACAGAAACGACACGGCCTGTTTTCAGTCATGAAGCGATCGAGATGGTTTACCATCAAGTGCACACGAACAGTGTGATAACTCGCTGAGCGTTAACAAACAGGAATCGGTGAAACGGCGAACCCCTGCGGGTGCAAGTCAGAACAGGACCATTGGATCGCCCGGTACCTGTCCGGGTATGACGCATAGCCGAATGCCGCTAAAACAAAAGGAGGCTTACTCCTCCCACTCACTTCTTCACGTCTTCTTTTCTTTCGATCTACTATTTCAATGCCTTTTAACAATCATATGATAGCAGGAAGTGATCAAGATGACGGGATACTCAAGGACTGCAAAGTATGCGGGCGGCATACTTTTTGTTATGCTCTGTGCTGTTTTTATACTACCTTCATCTGCCGCTATCACCCTTACACCGGGAGATACCGGATCTTCTTCAGCTATTGCGAATGGCGATCCGGTCGATATTCGTGGAGTTGCCACAGGTCACCCGCAGAACGGGCTTCAGGTCTGGGTAATCGGTTACAATTATGTGAAAATTGATATTGTGCAGGTCAATGCGGACAACACGTATTCATACGAGCTGAAGTCTTCTGACACGCAGAACCTTGCATCCGGCCAATATCTCGTTATCATCCAACACCCCATGATGAACGGGCAGCATGATATTGTCTATGATCCGGGTACGGGCGGGGTTATCAATCGCCAGCTGGGAGAAGGAATGGTAATTTTCCAGCTCACGGGACCGGGAAGTCTCCAGCGACCTGATGCCGGATCTGCTCTCATGCAGGCGATCAACAACCAGAATATCGATGACAGTTTTACCACGGTCTCTTTTTTTGTGAGCAGGCCAACTGCACGTATCAATCCTATCGGTGAACATTTTGTCGGGGACAAATTCACCATCGCCGGTTCGACCAATCTTGCGGTTGGCGATACTCTCATGATCGAGATCTACTCGTCATCGTTTAAACCAACACAGAAAGTACAGGGAAGCGAATTTTCCGGTTCGACGGGCACGTTAAAAGTTATGCCGGGAGCAGACGGGTATAACCGCTGGTCGTTTGATATCGATGCATCCACGTTCAGGCCGGATGAATATACGGTAAAAGTCTCCGGGATCACCCTGGAAGTGACGGGATCCACCACGTTCACTATCGTTGAGAAACTCCCGACAACACTAAAAACACCAGCACCGGCAACAACGCTTCCTGCCGTATCCCCTCCTCCAACTACCCTGCCTGCACCTGCTTCCACTACGCAGAAGTCGCCGCTCTCACTCCTTGGGATTACCTGTGCGATCGCACTGGTTGCCTGTGCCCGGACAATAACAAAAAAATAGTTTTTACCAGCCTAAAAACAGGGTCTTTGTCCGGGAGTAACTGTCGAGTGCGTGCTGTCCGTTCTCCCGCCCGGTTCCGCTTTCGTTCATGCCGCCAAACGGTATTTCGGGGGGTACCGTGAGATGACGGTTCACCCAGATGATCCCGGCTTTCACTTCATCAAAAACACGTTTGGTTGTAGCGAGATCTTTTGTCCAGACCGAAGCTCCCAGCTCGTACCGGGTGTTATTTGCCTCACGGATGGCGGTGTCCAGGTCAGGAACGGTCATGATTGGCAGTACCGGGCCAAAAATTTCATTCGTTACAAGCCTTGAACCGGGCACGACATCGCTGACCAGTGTCGGACGATAGAAATATCCCTGTTCATAGGCCGTTCCTTTCAGAGCATATCCTCCAGTAAGGATAGTCCCCTCCTTGTTCTTTCGGGTTTCTTCAACCATCTGCGAAATTTTCTCCCGCTGCCCTGCGTTGTTCATCGGACCAATATCGATCTTCGATCCCAGCCCGTTTCCAACCGTCAGGGCATCGATACGTCCTTTTAATTTCTGGATAAACAGTGACGAAATTTTTTCATGGACATAGAGCCGCTTTACCGCGGTGCAGGTTTGCCCTGCGTTGTAAAACCTGCCCCGGATTGCTCCCTCAACCGCCTTATCAATTGCGGCATCAGGCATAACTATCATCGGATCGGAGCCGCCAAGTTCAAGAGTGAGATCCTTTAAGAGTCCTGATGCCATCTCCCGTATCTTACTGCCCGTTATGCAATCACCGGTAAACGAGACTTTCCGGATCCGGGGGTGCCGGACAATGGCTGCACCCACGGATTCCCCGCTGCCGGTCACGATATTGAGCACCCCGGGAAGAAGGCCTGCTGAGTCAAGGATCCCGGCAAGTTTCAGCGTGGTAAGGGGGGTAGTGGATGCAGGTTTGAGCACCAGTGTGTTACCGGCAAGGAGTGCGGGCCCCACCTTCCAGCCCATGATAAGCACCGGCATATTCCACGGGATGATTGCACCGCAGACCCCAAGGGGTTCACGGATCACCATGCAGTCACCGGCAGGGCCCAGCCGGATTGCCTCACCGGAAGAATGTGCAGAGATCCCGGCATAAAACTCTAAAATATTGGCAAAACCGCGGACCTCGTCAATGGATTCATGAAGTGGCTTGCCCTGCTCAAGGGTAAGAAGCCGCGCGAGATCCTTGTGCTGGTCCCTCACGTTCCGGGCGGCATGGAACAGGATCACCCCGCGCTCACGCATGGACTTTTTTGCCCATGCACCATACGCCACCTCAGCAGCATCGACTGCACAGGACACGTCCTCTTTTGTCCCGGCCGGTACGCGATCCAACAGTTCGCCGGTGGCAGGATTTTTCACCTCAATCCAGCGCCCGTCAATGCCCGCATCATCCTTCCCGCCAATCCGCATCAGCATTCCCGTGTCACTCCCGAATGTATTGATCGTGATATGCATTCCCTGTGCAATAAAATGACATGATGGGCGGTAAAAAAAACCTGGTCATCACCCGGGGGGCATCAAAACGGGATGCTATCCCTGCGGGCGGTTCACGGAGATCTGTCCGGTCGATGGCGCACTGGTGTATAAAAAACGATAATTAGGCATCTTTTTTTTGAATCATTTAGTGAACGGTCATCAAGTTAACGGTTATCAACCTGCTGTATGCTGCAGGCAGGACAAACTATATCATCCGTATCTCCTAATGTCTGGCTGAGAAGGTATTCCCATGGCAGAAGACCTACTGGTTGAAGCAGATGACCGCGGCTGGGAAAAAACTGTAGAGAAAGAAGCAAAACCCGTAGCGGTTATGTTCTACAGTCCCTCATGTGCATTCTGTCACCAGATGGAGCCCTATTTCAGGAATTACGCAGTTGAGTACAGGGATTCCGTGGTCTTTGTGCGGATAAACATCATGACAAACCAGTGGACTGCCGAACGCTATGGTGTCCGGAGTACCCCCACATTCAAATTCTTCTGTGATGGCAAGCCTGTGCAGGAGATGGTAGGAGCTGTCTACCCGGTGCTGCTCAAAAAGATGATCGATGAAGTCCTTGTCCACGGTAAAGAGTGTGCAAAAAATTCTACGACAATAAATTATGACATCACCGGCTACGGATGAGCTGATTACCAAGAGGAAGTGACCAGTATGGATGCTTTTGAACAATGGCTGAACATGTCCTGGGAGAAAAATGCAAAAGAACGCAAGCTAATCACTCATGAAAAGCGGGAGGCGTGCATCTGCCCGGCATGTCCTTCCTACACCAGCAGTGCCCGGGAAACTCACGAGATGCTCTACTGTATCGCCGGAAAAAGTATGCTCTGCATTTCAGAAGATAGAAGTTGCACCTGCAGGGAATGTGCGGTTACGCAGGAACTCGGGCTCAGGTATAATGATTTCTGCCTGAAAGGCGGAGAAGCAGCACAACGCTTCGAGCACCAAGCCCTTTAAAAAACAGAATTTTTCAGATTTTTCTGCTGCATCCGCACTTCTCAGCAGCTTCTGCGACAGCTTTTGCAACTGCCCAGGTTACGCCCTTATCGAGAATATTTGGCATGATACGCTCTTTGTGGGGTTTTTTAATGTAATCTGCAATCGCATGCGCTGCAGCAATCTTCATTTCATCAGTTATCCGTGTTGCACGCGCATCGAGCGCCCCCCTGAATATGCCCGGAAATGCAAGCACGTTATTGATCTGGTTTGGAAAATCACTTCGCCCGGTCCCAACTATGGCAGCACCGGCATTCTTCGCTGCATCGGGCCATATCTCCGGCACCGGGTTTGCCATTGCAAAAACAATTCCATCCTTGTTCATCGACCGGACCATCTCTTCGGTGACGATCTGCGGTGCCGAAACGCCGATAAAGACATCGGCACCAGTCATCGCATCTGCAAGTGTTCCTGCAAGCGCCTGTTGATTTGTTTCCTCTGCAAGGATGAATTTGTACTTGTTTTTGTACAGTCCTTCCCGTCCACGGAAAATGGTCCCGTGTGTATCACAGACAATGATCTCGTGCACTTTTGTACAGACATGGGGATCATACCCGATACATTTGAGTAACCGGGTGATAGCATAACCGGCTGCACCGGCTCCGCATATGACAATAGTTAAGTCCTCATATTTTTTCCCGGTAACTTTACAGGCATTGAGAATCGCCGCAAGAACAACAACAGCGGTCCCGTGCTGATCGTCATGCATCACCGGAATACCAATATCCTGCAGGGCATCTTCGACCTCAAAACATTTGGGGGCAGCAATATCCTCGAGATTGATTCCCCCGAAAACCGGCGCTATATTTTTGATCTGGTCGGTAAAATCCGTTTCATAATTTTCAAAACATATGGGGAATGCATCGATATCAGCAAACTCCTTAAAAAGGATCGCTTTTCCCTCCATAACGGGTATTGCCGCATAGCCCCCGATGTTGCCAAGCCCAAGCACGGCAGAGCCATCCGTAACAATTGCAATCGTGTTTGCCTTCATGGTATACTTGTATGCAAGGTTCTTATCCTTGGCAATTTCCCGGCACACTTCAGCTACACCCGGGGTATACGCCAGGGAAAGATCATGCCTGTTCTTAAGCGGAACCTTTGAGCGGATCTCCAGTTTTCCGTGGTGTTTCGCGTGCAGGGCGAGCGCTTCTTTATCGATCTCACTACTTCCCGGTGAAAACAGCATCATCCATCATCCCGTATACGTGACAGTGTTTGTATAGGCAATGAATGTTACTGGCAGACAGTAGCTTTACAGGGATCAGGCAATGCGTGATTTTTTAAGAGTTTTTTCATACAGCGATGTGCGAAATGCAAACGCAATCTCTTCCCATGCTTTTTCCAGCAGGGTATGGTAATAGGGGAGATCAAAAATCGCAGCATCCCATTCGGTATCCACCGCGTACCTCCGTGCGTCACGGACAATGTACCCGATCTTCATTCCCGGTGCAATTTCAATGCCACGGTCACGGTATGCCTGTACTGCTGCACCTTCAAGACAGCGGTGTGCATAGGTGAGCCGGCTGATCCGGCGGTTGATCACCAGTGCCTTCGGGTCTGAAGCAGGAAGACGCCTTACGGTATCCCGGAAAATATTCCTGATCTCTTCTTTCTTGTCTTTTAACGCTGCGATGCTTTCGGCACCCGCCATGACCTCAAGCATTCTGCCCTGCATCGAACGGACGAACTCCGGCGTGTCATGCCGCCGTGCAGCAATACCCCTGACTTTCACGCTCCCGTTGCGTAACCTCCCAAAATAGCGGTTATAGGCGCCAGACCCGTCTGCCTGCGGGAGGAAAACGATCCAGTTGAAGTGTTCGATCTCCGTAAGAATTCCTATCTCATTCTCAACGTTTTGTTTCAGCATCTCAACAGCCGGCCCCTGTACCCAGAGGCAGTCCACGATCCCGTGCAGCACCGTAAAACCCATCTCTTCTGCAATATCTTTCGTGCGGATCAGGATATCCCGGGAGCGTCCCGTGATCCCTTCATGTACTTCGATCCTCCCGAACTTCGCGTTCTTGTAGCCGGTATACCCAAAGCAGGTGACAAGCATCCACTTCAGGATTGAATCGATGCCGGCAAACCGGGGATCTGTTTTTTTCAGTCGTTTTGTGGTGATACGCAGGTCAAGAAGAGGTTTCAGCGCAGCAGGAAGGAAACCCGCACGGTGAGGATGCCCGATCGTCTCGGGGGACAGGTTGGCCTGCACGATAATCGAGGGATACATGGAGGTGAAATCAATCTCGTCTACGTTTTCATAGATGCCCGGCAACGGCTGGAACATCATCCCGCCCCGGTCCGCAGCCTGAAGCCGGGAGATATGCCGGATCATCTCCGGGTCGCTCTTCCGGAACGGGACGGCGATTCCCTGCTTCACTGCTTCATAGACTTCATAACTGCTGATGAGGGTGCCTGGCGTGAAACGGGATGCAAGGTTTGGCGGGAGCCCGGAAAGTCGGGCCGCCATGAGCACCCCCTCAAGCCCGCCTTCCTGGTACACAAACGACTGTTCCGTGTCAATCAGGATACGCCCATCCGGAATGAGGGCTGATTCTTTATGCTCCACCCTTCCGTAACTCCAGTAGGATCGGGCATCCATCTGCCGGTACTTCCCGTTTCGCGAGAAGGGCATAGCGAGACCGTGTTTTTGTGCTCCTTTGTGGATCCTGGGCATCCAGGTATCGGCATCCGGCATGAGTATTACATCAGGATTGAGTGACCTGACGAGAATGAAGAGATCTGCAAGCACGTCATCTGTCTGCCCGGTGAGCCGCTCGGCGTGTTCGCAGATGACCTCAACATCTGAACACACAGAGGAGAGTGCAGGATTGTCGTGGACCTTAATCTCAATAATGTTCAGATCGTGTGAAAATTCCGGAGAGTATCTCGAATCAGTCTCTGCACCGCAGGGGAAGATCCCATTCTCCGCCATGAAGCGCTGGTCCCGGCGCACATCCACATTGAAGAGCTGCACGTCAAATTGTGCCTGCAGTTCGATGGCTTCGGCAACATCACGGCCTGCGTATACCGAGTAGCCCGGAAGATCCCCAAAGATAGTCCGGATGATACACTCTTCTGCACCGTACCGCTCTTCAAGGGTATCGATCATCTCATGGTGAACAGGCGGGTCGTGGAAGTGGATGAAGAAAGGGGGGTTGTAATCGTGATGGACTTTTGAGACCGTGCCATCTTTTGTCCAGAGATCAACCCCCCCGTCACGGTACGCCGAGTCAACGATCCACATCTTCCCTCAGGTGAGTTTCGATCTGGTCCTGGCGCTTAATCGTCTCGACAAGCGCCGAGAAGACCGCAGCTTCGAGCGGATCATCACAGGCCATGAACGCTTCGCTCGAATGTTTTTTTGCCAGTTCCACCAGTTTCTCACCATACTGCTGGTCCTCCTTTTTAAGAGCCCGGGATGACCGGGCCCAGCGGTCAGCAATGCTTTTCACTCCCTGCCGGACGCTTTCAAAACTTCTTCCCATCATGACACCTCCAGGGTCCGCTGCGCATAGGGGAGGGTCCCGCCATTGCGACGTAAGCGGGAGCTGCGATACCGGGTAGTCCCGTCTATGTCGTCAGCCGGTGCGATCTCGATGATATGATCAGCTTTTCGCATCAACAGGGAAAATGAGCGGTCAATGGAGGGTGAGTACAGGATCACAAGCGATTCGCGACCGACTTCTTTGAGCATCCCCGCAATCTGCGGTATCATAGTCTCTGCCCCGTCAAAGAGTGTCGGATCGTGCTCCACGAACACGACCGTGTGGCTCGCTTCTTTGAGTATCGTGAAGATCTGGTGAGCGGTGAATGCCCTGCGGACTTCAAAGTTCCCTGATGACCGGCTGATCGAAGAGAGGAGGCGCGAGTAGTTGCCGCTCACGTACAGGAATAAGAAACGCTGGAGATCCGTGTTTGTGTTGAGCGCAGAGACCATCACATTCCCGGGTGCAATCACTGCGTTAAAGGTGCCCGGGTGGAGCGTCATTCCCTTGCGGAGTTCGATCAGCATAGCACCGGATCACTCCTACGCAGGGGCGGATAAGGCTCAGGTCTGAGCGGTGTGAAAGTGATCAAAAGAATATTGTTCTGCAGGAATAAAAGTAAAAATTCTGTATTGTACCCTGTGGCTGGTTCTTTTGTGCAGGCAGAGAGGTTTACCGTGCAAGTTTTGCTGCGATCTCAGCGACGTACCTGCCCTGGAACCGGGCTCCTGCCAGCTCGTTCTCACTGGGCCACCGCTGCCCCCCGTTTCCCGCAATGGTCGATGCACCATAGGGGGGGAGCAGCCGGTGATCTCATCAAGCCGTGACTGCCCGGCAAAGGTGTACGGGAGACCTGCAATGATCATGCCATGGTGGAGAAGGGTTATGTGGACACTGAGGATCGTTGATTCCTGACCGCCGTGCTGGGTCGCGGAGCTGGTAAACACGCTCCCGACTTTTCCCACAAGCGCTCCTGCTTTCCAGATGCCCCCGGTGGCATCAAAGAACTGCCGCATCTGGCTGCACATATTGCCAAACCGTGTCGGTGTGCCGAAGATCACCGCATCGGCTGTCGCAAGGTCCTGCGGAGTGCAGACCGGGATGTGGGCAAATTTTTTCTGAGCTTCTGTGGCACCCGTTTTGTCCAGTACTTCTTCTGGCAGGGTCTCGGGGACACGGCGCAGTATCACTTCTGTACCCGGCACTTCGCGTGCTCCATCTGCGACGGCTTCTGCCATGCGGTGCACATGACCAGACATCGAATAATACAGGACCAGGAGTTTCATAAAATGGATTCCTCAGTACCTGTGAGGATTGCAGGAATTATTAAGGATTCAGGTGAAATATGAATGCAGGTTTTTAGTCACCAGTCGTGCATACCCATTCCCTGGTAAAAAGCACAAATAAGTTATTTTTAATACATTGATGAACAAAATTATACATCAAGGTATAAGTTGGTCAACCCATGTCATAATGTAGTTCCCTTAGACCTTGAAATTTCTGATTACCAGCATAAAAAATAAAAAAAAGTGATGTACATGAAGTCAAAAGATATTGCAATTGTCGGGATTCTGCTCGCCATTGGTGCGATTTTGCGCTACTTCCTTGCGATGCTCCATACTCCGCTCACGCCGAATATGATCATCGCGTTCTACTGTCTTGCGATCATCCTCATCCAGCCAAAGGTATACGAAGCGCTGGGTATCGGTATTGTTGCCGGGTTGCTGTCCATGCTGATCTCAAGTTCCATGTTCCCTCCGGCTAACCTTATCAGCGAACCGTTTGGTGCACTGGTCTGTTTCGGGCTCTATGCTGCCATGAAGAACAGGACAAAATTAGCGCCAACCGTGACCACGTTTCTTGCCACGCTTGCCAGCGGGTTTACGTTTGCCGCGATAGCCATCATCTTTGTTGGCGCGACAATTCTCACCAAATATAACGGGAACCTGCTGGAATTTGTTGCGGTATTTGTCCCTATCGTCGTTATAACGGCAGTATTTAATGCAGTTATTGTCCAGATCCTCTACATACCCTCAAGCAGGGTGCTGGTGAGAGGACAGGAATGATTGAACTCCAGAACTTCAGTTATACCTATCCCCACACGGTGCAGGCGGCCCTGCACCATCTTTCCCTGCCGGTAGAAAAAGGCAGGTGCGTGATGGTGACCGGGCCGTCTGGCGGTGGTAAAACCACCCTTTGCCTGGCGGCATCTGGTATACTGCATCACGAATACGGGGGTAAAAAAGACGGCCGGGTGACCATTGACGGCAAGGACGTGGCTACCTATACTTCACTGTCTGAGCTTGCAAAGACCATCGGTATCGTTTTTGATGATGCCGAGGCGCAGATGATCTTCACGACGGTTGAAGAAGAGATACTCTCTGCACTTGAGTACCGGGGTCTTGAGGCAAAGGTCATTGAAGAACGTCTCGCCTCAATCACGGAAACGACCTATCTTACCGATCTTCTGAACCGTTCCCCGCACCATCTTTCCGGGGGCCAGAAACAACGTGTTGCGTTAGCTGCAACACTGGCACTTGGTAACGATGTGCTCATACTCGACGAGCCCACCTCAGAACTTGATGAACATGCAACCCGGCGGATTGTCGATATCCTGACTGCATTAAAAGCACAGGGAAAGACGATACTTCTCATTGAACATAAATACCTGCACTTCCGGGACATGGTAGATACCCTTGTCGTGCTTGAAGCGGGTAATGTCAGCGCAATGGGATCTCCGGATGAGGTTCTCAGGAACGAACGGATCCGGCGGGTTGTGATACCGGATTTTTCCGGCATACGCGACATCAGGCCGGAGAGCGGGACTGAGCATGGTACTCCCTCATCAGCGGTTGTCGCTGTACGCAACCTTTCTTATGCATACGGGGAAACTTTGGCCCTCAATGATATCAGTCTCGATATCCGTGCAGGGGAATTTGTGGCAATTGTGGGGGAGAACGGATCCGGGAAAACAACACTCGTCAAGCACTTCAACCGGCTCCTTTTCCCCACGAGCGGTGATGTGATAATCAAGGGAAAAAACACCAAAGATTCAACGATTGCTGACCTTGCCAGGGATGTCGGCCTTGTCTTCCAGAACCCGGATCACATGTTTTTTGCCGATACCGTGAAAGACGAGATCGGGTTCGGGTTAAAAAATCTCAAAATTCAAAATGGCGATACAATAATTGACGCAGCCCTGCAGGAAGTCGGGCTCCTGCATGCAAAAGACCTGTACCCCCGCTGGCTCTCACGGGGAGAGCGACAGCGGCTTGCTATTGCATGTGTCATTGCCATGTCGCCTTCCATTATCGTGCTGGATGAACCGACTACCGGTCTTGATGGCAATGAAGCCCGGCTTGTCATGGAGATCTTAAAAACTCTCCAGAACGAGGGACATACGATTATTGTCATTACGCATAACAAAGACATTGCACAGGACTGCGCCGACAGAATCATCACGATGGAGAAAGGTTCCATTATTTCAGACACGCTGATCGGGGGGGCCTGACATGGCAGAAATTTTACAATATGTTCACAAGGACGGATTCTTTCACCGCCTTACCCCCATTTCCAAGATCGTGTTCATTATTGCTGTCAGTCTGATGTGCATTATCGCAACAAACCTGGTATTTCTTGCAATCCTTGTTATTGCAATTATCGTTATCGCCTATGTCAGCCGGCTGCATAAGGAGGTCCTGCAGCAGACAAAACTCATCCTTCTCATGAGTGTGGTGTTTATCATCATTACCCTCATCACCATGCCAAATGGGGCGATTCTTGGGTACCTCATACCCCAGGGCATTCCTCTTATCGGCGGGAGCATTCCCCTGACACAGGGCGCCTTTGAGATTGGGCTGATTCTTACCTTCCGGTTTATGGTGCTTATTTTTGCATTCCAGTTATTCCTGATATCCACCCAGCCACGGGACCTGGTCCATACCTTAGAGAAGATGAAGATGCCGATAGATTACATCCTCATGTTAATTATTGCACTCCGGTTCATACCCACACTCCAGGTTGAAGGCACCCGCATTCATGAGGCACAGCTTGCACGGGGGTATAACCCGGGTACCGGCTTTATCGGCAAGATCCGGAGCGTTGCCCCTATTGTTGTCCCTCTCGTATCGAACGCACTCCTGCGGTCCAATGTTTTGGGACTTACCATTGATATGCGGGGATACCGGACGGGAAAAAGGACCCATGTGCGTGAATCAACCCTCCAGCGCAGGGATTATGGGATGTTGTCCGTCATAGTTGTAGCCAGTTGCGGGTATGTGGTTCTTCTCGTGAAGCAGGTTATATGACGTGCAGAGATGCAATGTAAAAAAATAGGCTTTGTTGAAACCCTCCTAAAAATAATCAATCACTCTTGGGGGCTCTTTTTTACATCGTGCTTTTAGCCCCCGCCGCTCGGGCATCCCCCCTATTGCGATACCCAAGATAAGGTTGAAATAATACTCTTTAAAAAAGAGGGGGTTAAGGGGAGGCTCCCCGCATGCTGCCTCCCCCTTTGGAGGAGAGAGGGGGTAACTTCATCATTTGCCACGGAATATTTAAATATAGTTTTTTATACAACTACATAAACTAATTGATTAATATTGTACTTGATCTTCGAACTTCCTGTGAAGGGATCCCACGAGGGGCAGCGGTACCTTTGCTTCTTTGGTCGAATGTTTCTTCCCTTACGACTGGACTATTTCTACAAAGCATGATTTTTTCCTGTAAGAACATATTGCAGGAAAAAAGATGCGGGGACCGGGATAGTGCACGGGTCGTTATTGGAGTAATATACTGACTGTGACAGGGCAATTGCAGGGATCCGCCAACCAGTTATCGCAGTAAGGCAAGCATTGCGGGCTCTCGCCATCGCAGGATAATAAAACATAGTTACAGTCGTCCGATGAGCCTGTCACGCAGTTTACGTAATCGAAATCCGATCTATTTGGATTGCTCGGGCAGCCGTCGATGCAGTCCGCCGTCCCGTCGCCATCGGTATCGGTTTCGGGTACGTTGCACCCGCAGGCTCCGGGCGCGGTCTTGAGAGGATCAATGGGACACCCGTCGATGCAGTCCGGCATCCCATCACCATCCGAATCGGCGTCTGTGAGCCCAGGGCACTGATCTTTGCAGTCCGGAACCCCGTCACTATCCGAATCTATGGTACCGATAGTATCGTTTACCCCGCAGCCACAGAAACCCGGCGCAGTCTTGAGAGGATCGCTCGGGCAGCTGTCAACGCAGTCCGGCATCCCGTCGCCATCGGTATCGGTTTCGGGTAAGCCGCACCCGCAGGCTCCGGGCTCGTACCAATCGTAGACTGTTGGGCAACCGTCGATGCAGTCCGGTACCCCGTCGTCGTCGGTATCGGTCTCCGGCGTTCCGCATCCGCACTCGCCAGGGAGAACCTTATTGGGATCATCAGGACAGGCCTCCAAGCAATCGAAAGTCCCGTCGCCATCGGTGTCGACTTCCACTTCGCACCCGCAACTTGTTATATTGATCAGGGCGGGATTGTGGTCGCACATATCTATGCATGACGCAACTCCGTCGTTATCGTTGTCGATGTCCGGGTTCCCGCATCCACATTCTCCAGGCACGATCTTGTCCGGATCATCGGGACAGTCGTCGTCACAGTCCGGAGTCCCATCATCATCGGTATCGGTATCAGCAACTCCGCAACCACAGATCCCTGCATCTATCTTTGCCGGATCATTGGGACAGGCATCCTCGCAATCGGAACACCCGTCACTATCCGAATCGGTATCCGCTATTCCGCAACCACAGGCTCCGGGAGCTGTCTTGGCTGGATCCTCGGGACAGCTGTCGATACAGTCCGGTGTACCGTCACTATCTGTATCGGTATCAGCAACTCCGCAACCACAGATCCCTGCATCTATCTTTGCCGGATCATTGGGACAGGCATCCTCGCAATCGGAACACCCGTCACTATCTGAATCGGTATCCGCTATTCCGCAACCACAGGCTCCGGGAGCTGTCTTGGCTGGATCGCTGGGACAGATGTCATTGCAATCCGGTGTACCGTCATTATCGGAATCGGTATCCGCAATACCGCATCCACAGATCCCTGCATCTATCTTTGCCGGATCATTGGGACAGTCGTCGTTGCAATCCGGTGTACCGTCACTATCCGAATCGGTATCCGCAATACCGCATCCACAGGTTCCGGGTTCTATCTTGGCTGGATCGCTGGGACAGGCATCCTCGCAATCGGAACACCCGTCACTATCCGAATCGGTATCCGCAATACCGCATCCACAGGTTCCGGGTTCTATCTTGAGGGGATCTGCTGAACACTGGTCATTGCAGTCCGGAGTTCCATCATTATCGGAATCAATATCTGGAACAGCACAACCACAGATACCCGGCGCTACCTTGTTTAGATCGTTCGGACAGCCATCGTTGCAGTCCGGAGTGCTATCGGTATCCGAATCGATATCCGCCACCCCACATCCACAGGTGCCTGCCGCAATTTTACCGTGGTCATCGGGACAGAGATCAGTACAGTCCGGAGTTCCGTCCAAATCGGTGTCGGTATCAGCGATACCACATCCACAGGTTCCCGGTTCTATCTTGGCCGCATCACTGGAACAGAGGTCAATGCAGTCCGGTGTACCGTCGTTATCGGAATCGGTCTCCACAAAAGAGCATCCACAGACTCCGGGATCTGTCTTCAGGGAATCAAATAAACAAATGTCGTGGCAATCCGGTATACCGTCGTTATCGGAATCGGTATCTGCAACTCCACAGCCGCAGGTTCCGGGAGCTGTCTTTGCTGGATCATCGGGACAGTCGTCGATACAGTCCGGAGTACCGTCACTATAGGAATCAGTATCTGGAACAGCACAACCACAGACACCCGGCGCAATCTTCCCCGGATCCGCGGAGCAGTCGTCAAAACAGTCTAAAGCGCCGTCGCCATCCGAGTCAAGGGAGCAGGCGCAATCTTCGTATGACTGGACAAAGTTTTGATTATTGTTTGCGTTGTCCAGGGCATTCTTCAGTGCTTCCTGGTATGCCCGGAATTGGTTCCCTGATGTTGTCAGAGGGTGAAGTCCCAGATCGGTATTTGCCTCTGCCATGACTGCATCTACGGTTGCGAACCCGGGGGTGTTAGCGCTCGTTGTGCCAGGAGCATAGATGAGCGCATCACCATCGACGAAACCGTTGTACACATTGAGCTCCATCGCCGTCAACTGTGCGGAGAGCATGTAGGCCATGTTGGTTGTCTCTGCTTTAAGCAGCCAGGATTTGAGATTGGCGTGCGACGTCGGGTTGAAGTCATTCCCCTTTGCGTCTTTAAAGTTGAGGCCTCGCAGCATGGCAAGGTCGTCTGACCCAACGAGCTTGGCACCGTTCTTATTGGTCCAGAACCCGGGAGCAAGTCCCCCTCCCGGTCCCAGGCACAGGTTACCAAATTCAACCCCGGCACCTTGTCCATCCAGCGTTACTGCAACACTGTTCGGGGTTGTATTCCTCCAGCTGGTCTGCGCAGCATCATATTCACTCACCGTGTAACTCCCAGGCGACATGGCCAATCCGGATACAGGAGTCATGTAGTCAACACCCGCAATGTTGACCTTCCACCCGGCTATGACGGATTCGCCATCATTTATGCCATTGGCATTGGCATCATAGAACTTGGTAACGTTGAGCAGAGTGGTGGAAGATCCGGTCCCGAATGTAACAAGGATCGTATCATAAGGGGAAGCTGCATAAATTATCCCTGGCATTGAAGTATAGTCGCCAGTAAAATGAATTGTTGCAGCCATAGCAGGCATGGTAATTAAACAAAGGGATACCAGAAACCCAACAATCAGTATTTTTTTCATTAAAAATCGTTCCTCTCTTTGCTATTATGCAATTAACCCGATTAGCTAGCCATTCGTTATTTTGGCCGATTATTTTATATCGGAATCCCATACGCAAAAACATTTGCTTCGACTGGAAAAATACTCCGCATCGTATATCAATTTATATATAATGAATTAATTATTTTATAACGGAGTAAATCGTCGTAGTGACTCTCCTCCCGACTTAAAACCAAATCCCAACTATTTTGAGACACACATAACAGATCCTGCATGACGTGTTAAGTGATGAAGACAACAGTCGACAGTGATTGAAGGAACATTGCGGTACTCATCACCCGGGAAGCGCTAGCCATATTCAATCGCCCCGTTATCATTTTCCGGGTGATGCACGAGAAGGTAACGTTGTCGATATCATCGTCACACAAGATCAGGAATCCCCAAGATAGCAAATGAACGGGTGCCATCTTTGATTGAAAAACTTAAAAAAAAACGTGTTGTGATTAAAATACATAGTTACCCCCTCTTAAACCAGATAGGGTAACTTTCATAGCTGCCGCAGAGAATTACTCAAATGACGGGAAAAATGATTTCAACAGAGTCAAAAAATACTTTTTTTGGCTGTTTGCAGTTTTTTTTAGGTAACGCAGGTTTGGGTAACGCTGGAATTGCGAGGATTATTGATCGTGCCCGTTACCAGAGTTGAAAGGCAATGATCTTCAGAACCTGCCCTTTTGCAGGTGGGCCTGGTATATTCACCGGAAACATCCCAAATAAAATCCTACCGGATATCATTGTGAAATATCAAAAGACAGGGTGTGACACGTACCCTTATCGCTTATGATCCCGTCAGAAAAAGAATAAATTCTTATTCCTGCTCACTGCCCGGATTCAGTGATGATTCGGAGGATTGCCCCTGCAAACTCCAGGGCAGCTGCCGGGCCGTTTGCCGTGATGATCCGTCCGTCAACAACAACCGGTTTATCGACCAGAACGGCACCGCCGTCTTTCATCTCCCGAACGGAGGCAGGACTATAAAAAACGGTTGCTTTTTTCCCTTTCAGGACCCCGGCATGGGCGAGTACGACGGGTGCAAGACAAATGGCAGCGACAATCTTTTGTGAATCATGGAAATATTTTGCCAGATGAATGAGCTGGTCATCATTCCAGAGATACGTCTGCGAGCCGACGCCCCCGATTATTACCAGACATCCATAGTGCTGGGGATTAACTTCTCCAAACGAAAATGTTGCTGTCGTCTTTGCTCCCAGCATACCCGTGCAGGGCCCGTGACGCGTGGATGCGATGTCAAAAGTAATTCCTGCTCTCCGGAACTCGGTGACCGGCACTGCCAGTTCCTCGTCCCGGAAGTTTTCCGGGGCAACTGCGATCAGGATATTCATACTGTTCGGATGAGCTTCTGTTCATATAAGGGTATTGGCAT
>DATKZP010000072.1:0-8164 GCA_035527915.1 Methanoregula sp.
ACAATCTCCAGGCAGCGTTCTCAACCGGTTTTCTGGCGGGTCGGAGTATCAGGAAAAAGTGGGAGAGCGGGTGACCTGGAAAGACCAGAATTTTTTCCTTTCAGTTGCTCTCAAAATATTGTGAAAAAATATTGCATGAAGAAAAAAGCCTCGCACCAAAGTAATAAATTTTTTTTGGTCTTCGCTGTTCCATGTGAGTTAGATATGTTATATAAAAGCGTTTATGATATTCCCTCCCTGTTGGGGTCGCTCGGCCGCCATGTTTTGGTCCTCGCTGGGCAAGATAGTTTTTTTTAGAATCGCGCTTATAAAATGGCAATCGAATCGCCGCGGGAGCGCCCTGTTTTGGGGCGGCAACGTTCATCGTATTCGGGGCATTGGGGCAATCAGCCGCCATGTTTGTTATCTTCTCAATATATCTGTCTTAAAAAAAATCCGCGATGAACCGAATTTTACAATTCCACAGTAATCTCCTTTAATGTGGTAATCTGGAAAGAGATCTTAAAATTTACTATGAAAATGCCTTTCGGCATTTTCATTTTGTATACGTGTGGCCCACAGGCATAATGTCTGTTTTCATGACAAAAATTGCATAAAAAATGGATGTGCGTGAAAATATGATTGTCCCGGTATTGTCATTTTTCCTCAGGATTTCCTGAACCAATCGTGATGCCTGCCTTTTTGATAAGGTAATATCCCCCGGAAAGACCGACTATAATAACACCGATTCCCATCAACTCAAAACCAAATTCAATCCCATTCATTCCTGTGGGATCGAGAAGGATAACTTTCCTTGCGATCGCAATTATTGCGAGAAGTACAACGATCTCCACGTGGATCGAATTTTCCTTGAAGTATGCCTTGATAGTATCTAAAAGTTCAACACCGATTAACACCAGCAGGAAGGCCCCGAGCACGACGATGAGTTCGTGGGATTCCATCAAAAAGATGGGATCATTGGTCAGTGATTTATAAATATACCAGATAAGTTCAATAAGCGATACGGCAAGCACAACCATAAGCAGGACCATGAGCACCGCATAGACAATTTTTTCGAATTTGTTGACAATTTCCAGCATATCCATCATTACTTAACAGGTATCAGGTCCGGATTATCCGGATTATACATCTTCACCACATCACCTATAACGATTACCGCAGGAGGTTTTACCCCCTTTTTTCCGGCTGCATCGGCAATAGTTGCAAGCGACCCCGTGGTCACCCGACGGTCTTTGCGGAAGCCCCGTTCAATAATGGCTACCATCGTACTACCTGCCTTGCCGTTCCTGATAAGTGCATCTGCTATCTTACCAAGGTTTGCCACACCCATCAGGATCACAATTGTGCCCCGGCTCCTGGCAAGCAGCTCCCAGTCAAGTGCCGGCTCGGGTTTGGTCGGGTCTTCGTTGCCGGTCAGTATTGTGACCTGTGACGCATAGTTCCGGTGCGTGAGGGGAATCCCGACCGATGCCGGAACAGCAAGTGCACTGCTCACGCCCGGTACCATCTCGACAGGTATGCCGGCGCTGCGGACAGCTTCCAATTCCTCGCCACCCCGCCCGAACAGGAACGGATCGCCGCCTTTGAGTCGTATCACGTTCATTCCTCTCTTTGCCCGGTCAACGATCAAATCTTCAATCTCATCCTGCTCCAGCGTGTGTTTCCCCCCGTATTTCCCGCAGTCAATCTTTTCGGCGCTGGCGGGAAGCGAAGCAAGGATCTCCTCGCCAGGCAGCTGGTCATATAATACGACATCAGCGGCATCAATTACCACTCTCGCCCGCTTCGTGAGAAGTCCCTCCCCGCCAGGCCCGGATCCTACAAGGTAGACTTTACCGGTCATTCATGATCCCCAGTTTTTGGTATGCATCATCAATCAGGTCCTTTGCTTTTCCATGGAGCTGTCTTCCAAGATCCCGTGCCTGCTCAATACTTTGCACGTCAGTTTCGATCCGTTCGGTACGCTTCCCGTCAAGCGAGAGCACTTCAGCGATCAGGTGTCCCGCCCGGCAGTAGATGCCAAGAGGGGTAAAACACCCCCCTCCCAGCTGTTCCATCACTGCCCGTTCGATAGCTACATCAGTGCGGGTCTGCGGGTGGTCGAGCGCGGCGAGTTCCTCTATCAGCGAGGGGTCTGCCCGGCTGACAACAGCGATTGTGCCCTGGTTGGGCGCCGGGACAAATCTCTCAGGCGGGAGCTGCTCACCTTTGATACGGATGCCAAGCCGTGTCAGCCCGGCTTCTGCCAAAAGGATAGCATCATATTCCCCGGCATCCATCTTGCGGATCCGGGTATCGACATTGCCCCGGATATCCTTTATGGTGATACCAGGATCATGGCGGAGCATCTGGGCACGCCGGCGTGTGCTGGAGGTTCCGATCACGTTTACTGCATTTAGCGAGCTTTTGTGGGCGAGATAATCAGCTGCTGAATCGCGTTTGAGTATGGCGGCAATAACGAGTCCTGAGGGGCGGAACGCGGGAATGTCTTTCATGCTGTGTACTGCACAATCAATATCCCCGGCCAGGATCGCGTCATCAAGCGCCCGCACAAAAACTCCCTGTCCTCCAATCTCGTGGAGTGGTACTCCCGTTGTGGTATCTCCCTGGGTGGAAATGATCACCTGCCCGGACTTGATACCCATGGCGGATAACTTTTTACTGACTGTTGATGTTTGTGCGAGCGCCAGCTTGCTGCCCCGTGTTCCTATTCTGACAGACATTGTCTGTACGCCCGTGTAATGGTGGTGAGATCCTTATCGCTGTGCGCTGTTGAAAGGAAGTTGGTTTCAACCTGGGAGGGGGGGAGGAAGATGCCGTCATCCAGCATCCTTTTCCAGAACCGTCCGAACGATCCGGTGTCACATTCTTTGACCTCCTGGTAGTTTTTCGGGGGATCACTGCGGAAGAACCATTTGAACATCGACCCGAGCCGGACAAACGAGCCGTTATCCGCCCTGTCCAGTGACTCTTCAAGAATGCGCGTCTTTTCATCGAGATCGTGGTAGAGAGTCTGATGATCGTACAACCATTTCAACGTCGCTATTCCTGCTGTGATTGAGAGGGGATTACCTGAGAACGTGCCTGCCTGGTAGACCGGGCCCTGCGGTGCAACCAGTTCCATAATTTCGCGCCGTCCCCCGAAAGCGCCGATGGGCAGTCCGCCACCAATAATTTTTCCGAGCGTGGTGAGATCCGGCTTTACACCATACATCACCTGTGCACCGCCGATGCCAAGGCGGTACCCGGTGATTACCTCATCAAAGATCAGGAGCACATCATGTGCCCGGGTGATCTCCCGTATACTCTGTAAGTAGTTGTCTTCGGGCAGGATCGGCCCGATATTGCCAGGAACCGGCTCGATAATGAGCGCAGCTACATCCGTGTGCAGCGTAAGGAGTGATTCCAGTGCTTCGCTATCATTGTACGGTACCTGCCGTGTATGGGCAACCAAATCGGCAAGCACCCCGGCCGAATCCGGGACACCCATCGTTGTTGCGCCGGAACCGGCTTTGACCAGCACGCCATCATGGGCACCATGGAACCCTCCCTCGATCTTCACGATATCTTTTTTGCCGGTAAAACCGCGTGCAAGACGGATCGCAGCCATCGTTGCCTCAGAGCCGCTTGAGACGAACCGCACCATGTCCATTCCTGTATGATCGCCCGTGATCATTTTTGCAAATACAGGTTCCAGTGGTGAAGGGGTGCCATAGAGCCAGCCGTTCTCCAGCTGCGCTTCGATCGCTTGTCTGATATGGGGGTGTGCATGCCCGAGAATAAGTGGGCCGTATGCCATGCAGCAGTCAATAAACACGGAGCCATCTACGGTTGTAAGATGCGAACCGCTCGCGTGTGCGGTGTAAAACGGGTATGGCTTGATCGCCCGCACCGGGCTGCTGACACCGCCCGGCATCAGGGTTTTTGCGGTCTCGAATAACTCACTACTCTTCATCCAGCCACCTGGCGACATCGCCTGCAAAATAGGTGATGATCAGTTCAGCCCCGGCACGTTTAATGGACGTCAGGCTTTCTAATACAATCTCCTTTTCCCGGATCCACCCGCGTTCCGCTGCACATTTGATCATTGAATATTCCCCGCTTACCTGGTACGCGGCGACTGGCAGGCCAAGTGTTGCGATGTCTGAAAGAATATCGAGATAGAACCCTGCCGGTTTCACCATCAGGATGTCGGCTCCTTCATCAGCATCCATCTGCGATTCCAATAGTGCCTCACGGCTGTTACCGGGATGGATCTGGTACGAGGTGCGGTCACCGAATGCAAAACCTGAATCCGCTGCTTCACGGAACGGCCCGTAGAGGGCAGAGGCAAACTTGGTGGAGTAGGACATGATCAGTACTTCTTCAAATCCGGCAGCGTCAAGGGCAGCTCGTATCGAACTGACCATACCATCGAGCATGCACGAGGGGGCAACGATATCAGCCCCGTTCTCTGCATGGCTTATTGCGATTTTATTCATCAGCTCAAGCGAAGGATCATTGAGCAGGTCCGGGCCGCCCCGTGTTTCGCCGATAATCCCACAGTGACCATGGTCGGTATACTCGCAGGCGCATACATCAGTGATGACGACCATCTCCCGGACTTCCGCTTTTACCCTGCGGACTGCCTGTTGCACAACACCTTCCGGATCATAAGCAGAGCACCCGCAGGGATCTTTGGCTTTTGGGATACCAAAGATCAGTATTACCCGTATTCCCCGTTTCCACAACTCTGCTGCCACCGCTGCAATACCACTTATCGGATAACGGAACTGGCCAGGCATCGATGCGATGGGCAGAGGAACCGTGATCGTCTCATCTACAAAAAGCGGGGCGATGAGATCAGTTTTCGAAATGGTGATCTCACGCAGGAGCGGCTGGATATTTTTTGACCGCGACCGCCTCATTCGTCTCTGGGGAAACATATGTGTACTTCTATCTCCTGCTATCTGGTTGATTACATTCTCTTAAATCCATCATATTTATGATTATATTATCTGCAGCCGGTCTCATGTGCGGTCGGGTGCCTGCGTTTCACCGTGGGTATGAGTGCGCTTGAACCAGTGTTTATAACGATCTCCACCCGTGTTCTTCCAACCGGTAACCCAGGCATGATTTCATTATCCGGGAGCCCGTGATAATTAATTATTATTCAGGATTTCCGGCCCCGCATACCCTGCCCTGAACCGGTGCCGGATACTGACGCGAGGAGCGTGATGCCATGATTAACAATAAGGACACAATCATTGCGGATAACCGGGCAAAATGCATTTGCGAACCGTGCCCGACGTATAATGAGTGCATGCGGGCGGATAACGCCCTGCTGTTCTGTATAACAGGAAAAAGTCCGACCTGCACCTTTGATAAAAAAGGATGTGTATGTCCGGGCTGTCCGGTCAAGCCAATCCTGGGACTCACCAGGGCATATTATTGCATAAGGGGTTCTGAGCAGGAACAAAAAATACCCTGACGGCAACATGTCCTTGTGCCTCATTGAAAATTTTTTCAATTTTTTTCTTTTATATGCCGGACCGCAAGAACACTTGATAAACCGGGTAATCATTGGAAGAAACGCGGAAGTTGATTATTCCCCTCACATCGGGGAGTTTATCTGGAGTTGGTGATCCGGTCACCCTGCGTGATCGCTTTAACAAGCGCCGTTGCCGTGACAAGGTCTCCTTCCTCGGCACTCTCACGGATGGAGAAGGTTGCATCGGTGAGAAGTTTTTTTGCAAGAACCCGGCTCAGGTCATCAACAATATCTGCCACTTTCGCGTCCGGACTGCCCATCCGGGCAATCGCCCGATCCCGCTCACGGATGCGCACTGCATCCGCCCACATGTGCAGTGCTGCGAGCATGTCATCAGCAGATTTCCGGTTCAGGTGACGAAGGAAGATTTCAAGTTCCGCATCAACATACTCACAGGCCTTCTCTGCTTCTGCTTTTCGGGTGCTCATGGTCTGCTCGTTGATGGTGCGCAGGTTGTCGATGGAAAAAAGGTGGACCCCGTCAATGGTCTCTGCCCCGTTCTCGACATCCCGTGGCTGGGCGATATCTATAAGGATAAGCGGACGGGGGTGTCCCTCAACCGGCCAGCAGCGGTCTTTCATTGCCTGTGCCAGCTCGTTTTTATGTACAATCGGGTGGGGTGCAGACGTACAGGAGATCACAACATCCGAGAGGGTGATGTAGTGGTAGAGTTCTGACAGGCGTACTGCCTTGCCCCCGATCTTGTTTGCAAGAATAACTGCCCGTCCGTATGTCCGGTTTGCCACATACATGGCAGTCAGCTGTTTTACGGCAAGGGCCTGGGTGACCAGCAGCCCCATCTCGCCACTACCCACCACAAGGATATGCTTGCCCTCAAGACTCCCGATTTCGGATTCAGCGAGTAGCACGGCGGCAGAACCTATGGATACAGCACCTCGGTTGATCAGAGTGCGTCTGCGCACTTCGATCCCGACGTGCACTGCCTTGTTGATGCAGAATTCCAGAAAGGGGCTGGCAGTGCCGGACTCCTGTGCATCAGCCAGTGTCTTTTTCAACTGCCCGATGATCTGGTCTTCACCGACAATCATGGAATCGATGCCGGAGGCGAGGCTGAAGAGGTGACGAAGTGCTCCTGTGCCGTCATGCAAAAAGAAATCCCGTCTTCCCTGTTCGATCAGGAAATCCCTGAGCTCCCCTGTATCACCTTCAACGATCAGTTCGACACGGTTGCAGGTCTGGAGCAGGAGAACCCCTTTGAACCGCTGGCCGGCTTTCCGGAGAAATCCGGGCTCATCAGGAAACCGGAACGCTTCAAGGGCCATGACATTTGCCGTGTGATGGCTTACGCCGGCTATCGCAAGGAGGGCAGCGGAGGATTCATTCATGCAGGAATCTCTCCGTTACCTGCTGGCGTGCCCGGGCAGGATCTTTTTTTAAGGTCTCCCAGAGTGCCGAATCGTTTAGCACTTCGTGGAGAATGGCGTTTCGGCGGGCCGGGGAGGGCTGATACTGTTTCAGCTGCGCCCGGAGGTCACGCTGCAATGCTATCATCTCATCAAGGGCAGGGTAGCGCTGCTCAAGTTGTTCTCGTATAAACCGTGATACGGCCGGGCTGTTTCCCTTTGTGCTGATTGCAAGCGTATAGTTTTCACCCATGGTCACCGAGGGAATGATCACATCCCCCGCTTCACCATCCGCATTATTGAACAGGATCCCTCTTGCTGTGCAGAGGTTTTTTATCCGGTTGTTCTGGGCAGGATCGGAAAATGCCCCGATTACCAGAAATGCTCCGTCAATTATCCCTTCAATCAGATCATCCGATACCGTGCTCACGTCAAGAACCCTGCGTTTGACCGGAAGGGCGGTGATCTTTTGCGAGAATGAACGGCTCACGACCAGTACATCGGCCTCACCGGAAAAATACGCAACTTTTCGTGATGCGACCTCTCCTCCCCCGCAAATGACGACCCGCTTGCCCGAACAATCCACAAAGAGGGGGATCATCTGGTACTAAATAGAGTGATTGCGTTACTTTAAGATGTTGGAATTGTCGTGATTATTTCCCTGTTCTCACTACACCTTCGTTCGGGTCAGACCCGGGAAATTGACTACCCTGTTATCCAGGGAAACCATAAAAAGGAATGCAGAAAAACGAAAGGACGAATACCTGCCGGTGTCAAGGGGGTTCGATATACTTAAATTGTTTGAATGCTCACACTTTAGAGCACATCTGCGCCGATAGTGTAGTGGTTATCACTAGGCGTTGCCAACGCCTAAACCCGGGTTCGAGTCCCGGTCGGCGCATTCGGACTTTTTGTGAAATCTGATTGATTTTTCTTTGATTCGATTAAAAAAAATAAAAAAATTGATGCCTGAAATTTTTTTACTTTTCTCGGTGAAAAAAATTCAGATTAAAAAACCAGAAACCCTGTCTGCTTATTATCCTTCGAATAATGTAGCAATATCAAGCTTTGTTGACCGTTCCTTATAGTACCCGAAAAGGTTTTCACCCCATTCTACAGCACGTGGTTCATTGCTGAAAATGTCAGAAGAACTGTCGTAGATATCTGTATCCTTCTTAAAAAGCCCCAGGGACAGGTACTTATCGGTGACGGTCAGCCCGACCCGTAGTTTCTCACCGGTTACCCATACAGAAAAATTGGGATAGCCTAC
>DATKZP010000073.1:0-68691 GCA_035527915.1 Methanoregula sp.
TAACCAGATCATACAGCGAGAGGGCGATACCGTCACTGTCATCCATCATCGCACTAACGCCTGCCCTGCCAAGATGCTGCCCTTCCTTCACCCGCGGTTGTGGTTCAAAGAGTGCCTTTTCGTACTGGATATACCCGTCAAGGCGTGCCTGCGCCTGTCCGGGTATCCCGGTGATACAAACAAGGTCACCCGGTTGAACGCCGGTTCGACGCACAATATGAGACTTGTCGACAAGCCCGAGACCGGTTGTCACGATGGTGAGCTCTCCATGCCGGTCTATATCACCACCAACGATCGCAGCACCGAACGTTATACAACAATCCTGTGCACCCTGCATGATTCCTGCCAGATTCTGCCATGCATCAAGACCAACAGCAACGAGGAGATATTTTGGCTCTGCACCCATGCTCGCAATATCGGAGAGTGTAACCGCTGCACTCATCCAACCTATCTGCCAGTCGCTCATACCCTCGACAAAATCAGTCGTACGGTGGAGCATATCCGTTGTAACCACCATAATCCGATCACCACAGGGTACTTCGGCACAATCATCTAGGCATTTCTCTTTTCCGACAATTCCCATCACGACATTTAAGAGTTCCCGGTCATCCACTCTTGCGCACCTCCTTACCCCGTTCGCTCTTATACTCTTTGAAGATGTGCTCGATCAATTCAGATTTCTTTTCCCTTTCATGCTGCGCCTGCTCTTCCTGCCAGTGTGCAAGTGCGTTCTTTAGGCTTTCCTTCGCCGAAAGCCCTTGCTTTCCCCTCACCTGGACACCGGCGTCCTTATCAGAAAGAAGGGGGACTTCCAATTCCCGGAATACCGGAAGCATATGGGGATCACTTTCTGCAAGCACTGCAGTACCAGTAACAACCGCTTTTACCCGAATTCCCGCAAGATCCTTAACCACACTTCTTCCCCAGCCATCAAGCCGGGTCACAAAGATAATATCTCCTTCTTCTATCCCAACATCCTCCGTGAGCCGGCGAAGCCCTTCTTTTGTCAGTGCATCCATAACCTTGACCGGTAGCACCTCGCCATCCATCGAAATCTCGGCAAACTGTTTGATGCGTACCAGGCGCTTTAAAAGATTCCGGTTGTGCCGTTCCTCCTTGCGCAACCGTTTTTTTAAGCTCTGGATGATCACATCTTTTTTCATCACTTCGGTATCCTTTGCAAGTTTTGCATCCTGTGACGTGTGGATCTTCCGAACGCGTGCCTGGAGCCTCTGGATTTCAAAGTTCTTTTCCTTAACTTCTTCCTGCAACTCAGCAACAAACGTGCGCAGGCGCTTCACCATCCCGTCAAGAACTCTTACCTTCTCATCATGCTTCACTTCTACCGGGACCGGAGGTGCATCGATCACCTGCACCGGTAATACGGCATCCATGTCACCAATTACCTGATCAAGAGACTGGCCCCTGATAACCCGTGCCCGGACTTCGTCAAGGTCATGACCTGGAGGAACCCGCTTCAGTAAGTTCTGGAACTTATGACGGTACTGGCGATAGGCATCGAGCGCTGCAGAAAGTGCATCCCGTTCATGATCATTTTCATACGAAAACGATGCCGTCAGATCCACCTTTGTCTCAACGCTCACATCCTGTTTTGGGGTATACGCAACAGCAGAAAACGACCGCCGGACCTTCTCCACAGAATAGGGCATTTCCTGCACATCGGATGCGATAATGAGGGGTTTTCCCACGCGGTAGAGTGATTCAACCACGTCTCCCATGTTCATCTGGCGGGAGCTCGCAAGATGCATCAGGTTGCCATCGAGATCGAGCGCCGCTACTGCAGTTGTTGTACCGGGATCGATACCGACAATCAGGTACCGGGGTTTTCCGGAGAGCGGACGGAAACGGATCCGCTCAAGGCGTTTGCCACTAATCCGCACCTGAACATCGGCACCACGATAGGTTGAGACCGGGACCTGGTCCCTTTTCGCAAAAACCCGAAACGCCACCCTGCTGCACCCACCAAACGCCCGGGTCTCCTTCTTTTCATACCTTATCCCGGCTGCAACAAGAGCCATCTCAATCTCCCGCCCCTTCAACTGCACCGCCCCGTGAATTTTTCGCACGTAGCGGTTCTGGCTCCATCCGCCTTTTCCTAAGGACCGGTGCCGGCTTGCAACAATCTCGCTCTCGTTCTCAAACGCGATGACCTCTGCTCCTGCCCCAAGGGAGGCAACCTGCGCTGATGTGCGGGCTTCGGCAAACGGATCAAACCGGTTGAAACGGATGTTATACCGGGCAGCAACCTTGCCGAGCGTCTCCTTACGTTCCCCACCCGTCACCTGGACAAGCCGTGTCCGGGGAGGTAACGCCTGTAAAAAGAAAAAGAGATCATGCTGGTCAGCGGCGATCTCCTGGAGACTGTCGACTGCAAGAATATCCGGTTGTTCTTCATTGAGCATCCGAAAGAGCCGGAACATCGAGACCTCCGACTCGCTTTCAATGACCTGTCCCTCCATCCGGACAAGGGCATACATCGGACGGCGGGATCTTGACCTTACGGATCCTTTGATGATGTCAATACCAAAGACCCTTAAGCGATCACGCATCGCATTGCATCCCCGCGATCATACTCCAGGTTGTATTTCCGTTTAAAAAATGTGAGAATATTATCGATGTCACGCTCCAGGATAGACTGTGCATTTACGTGACCGGTTCCTATCCACTGTGGCCAGTCAATGATAACGCACCTTCCCTCCTCCATGAGGATATTATATTCCGAGAGATCAGCGTGGATAATTCCCTCACGATAGGTAATGCCGACGTATGTGAGTATCTCATCAAGTACTTCTTCCGGCTCTTCAAGACGGCAATGATTGAGATTCGGACCGTTTATCAATGCCATCACAACGGTATGACGGTTCTGTCCGATGGGCAGCGGGACGCTGACTTTCGGATGAAGGGCAGTGAGGGCCTGGTATTCCCGCTCTGCTGATCTCCGGGATGCAATCAGCCAGGGACAGTGCCCTTCGTCCGGCATGTAATCCCGGTTGAGACGGGCTGATGTGAATGACCGTTGCCCAACCCGGTGAAACTTGATAGCTACCGGACCAAGCCCGAGTGCTTCATATACAACGGACTCCTTTCCCTCGCCAATACGTGGGCCGAGTGCGGATATCGTTCCGTTCCGGGTGAGGGTAGAGAGCGCCAGCGTATCGTAACCGCCAAAAACAAGGGCATACCCATCGTAGGGCACGGGATTGAACCGTACCATACCCCATTCGATCAGACGGGCGAGACGGTAGTTGACTTCAGATTCTGAGAGCCTGGTGGCTATTTTGATCTGTTCCAGCGGCACCCACTCGTACCGTTTCATCCCACGTTCAAGCGAGTTGAGGATGGATTTTTCATATTTATTCAGCGTGCGGATGCGTTCCGCGGCGATGACCATAATCGTTAGAGTGGTTATGTGCCAGACTATAAAATCGCATCTTACCTGACATACCTGACCACTCAACACAACCTTAAACATCTTTTATCGTCCAGATTAGAATGGATTTGGCAAATGCAGTGCAACAAGTGCAGGAGAGAGGCAATACTTTTTCAGGAGTACTCCGGGCAGCACCTCTGCAAACAACACGTTGAAGCTGATGTTGAGGTAAAAGCAAAATATGAAATCCGCAGGCACCGCTGGATGATCCCCGGTGATCATATCGCTGTCGCTCTCTCAGGAGGGAAAAACAGCAGTGCACTCCTGTATTTTTTTAAGAAACTTACCTCGAACCGCCGCGACATCCGTATCTCTGCCATCACCATCGATGAGGGAATCGCCGGGTTTCGTGACCCGGGATGTGCGATGCGGATTGCCAATGCGCTGGGTATAGAATGTATCCCCGTGTCTTTTTTGGAGGTCTTTGGTATTACCGCAGATGAGTTCGCACACCAAAAAGGTACTGGTCTTTCCTGCACGTATTGTCGCGTGATCAAAAATTCCCTGCTGAACAGGATTGCTGGCGAACACGGAGTAACGAAACTTGCCTTGGGCGAAACTCTGGATGATGGGGCAGTATCGGTACTGAAGAATATACTGCAGGGAGCTCCTGAGCGGCTTGTTGGTTTTGAACGAACCGGCAGGGGAAAAATTCCCTGGATCCGCCCGTTTATCTCTATTCCTCAAAAAGAAGTGGCACTCTATGCAGATCTTCACCTCAAAGGGTGTACCCAGTCATGCTGTCCTTACAAAAACGATCCGTTCGAAGGGGAGGTGCAGACGATGCTTAACGATTACACCACCCGTCACCCTGCAACAAAATATGCACTTGCCAACCTGAGAAAAAATCTGACCGGGGTATGTGGTTCCATCGCGGATTTGATTCCTTCATGTGCGCAATGCGGGGAACCCACAAACGGGGAATGCCCAAACTGCCGGATAATTGGCGAGGTGACATCCGGTGGTACTTAAACGTGGACGAGCATGGAGGGCAATCCGGAATTCTCCCGGCATACAAATTTCTATTTATTTCTTCGCGTTTGCGTTACTGATCGGGGTCTATACGTACATATTTCATTTGTATTACCCGGTGCTGGAGAACAAACCCATCTCATGGACCGAGTCACTACTCTTTGTTGTCGAATCCATGACAACTGTCGGGTATGGATGGTTACTGCCATTCTCAGATGATCTCACACGATTGCTGGCAATCCAGATCATGCTGTCCGGTGTTATCATGATCTTCGTTGTTATCCCGCTGCTCCTTGCCCCGTTCCTCACCACCCTGCTTGCTCCCACACCTCCACGAAAAACCCCGCACCGTCTGTATGGGCATACCGTCGTTATGGGATATAACGAGCTCACCCGATCTGTTATTGACAGCCTGACTATTTCCGACTATGATATCGTAATAATCGAGCAGGATAAGGCAGTGGCACTCGAAATCGCCAAGAATTACCGCAAACGGGCGTACGTCATCTGGGGGGATTATACCAATCCGAACACCTGGTCTGGGGCGCACCTCGCAAAAGCAAGCTATATTGTCATCTGTAAAGATGAACGACTTACTGCAAATATTGTCCTGAGTATTCGTGAACTGGCACGGGGCAAGATCATCTCCATAGTCGACAAACTATCCTTTGACCGTTACTTACGATACGCGGGTGCAGAGTACGTACTCTCGCCGAAACATACGACCGGGAGGATTCTCGCGCGCCATGCTGTACTCAATATGAGCGGGGATACCATTCCAGAGATTCCCGGGCTTGAGCGGATTAGTGTGAATCCCCAGTACCAGGCAACCAATGAACTCCGGTTGATCAATATTCCCGTGATCCCAGGATGTAAGGCCAAAGGTAAGACCCTTAAGGAGCTTCAGCTTTTCGAGCGTTACGGCATCATTGTACTATTTCTCTGGAAAACGGGTAATTTCATTTCCCATCCACAGGATGATGATATTATAGACCACACCACTTCGCTATTCCTCTTTGGAGCGGCGGATGCAATTGTTTCAGCAATCCGCGATGAGTTTTGTGCGGACGGACACAGGAAGGCGCTTGCAGTTATTGCAGGGTTTGGTGATGTGGGTTTAGCGATATACCAGGAACTCCAGTCATCCGGCATCTCCTGCATCGTGGTTGACTCAAAACGGCATGACGTCAACCAGGTTATCGGCAATGCCGAAGATGAACAAATACTCAAACAGGCGCATATTGAAGATGCACAGTTCTGTTTTGTCGCATTGAACAATGACGATGTAAATATTTTCACTACGCTTATGGTACGTAACCTCAACCCGGGTATCCGCATTCACGCACGCGCCAATGACCCGGCATCGGTGGACAAACTCTACCGTGCAGGTGCAGATTATGTCGCACTGCTCCCCACAATCGGGGGAGAGACTATTGCAAGGATCATCCTTGCTGATACCGTGACTATCCTCCTTGACCTTCCCAACGGCGACAAAGTTGTTATGAAACATGTTATGAAGACGTATCCTAATACGGTTTCCTGGTTTGGCAGAAAAACAGGTGTGAGGATCATCGGTATAGAGGGCCCGGACCGTTCCGTTGTTGCTCCTGATACTGATGTGATTCTTGCGGAGGGGGAAGCTGTTATCGCCGTAGGGAATACCGAACAATTGAAAAAGTTCATCCGTCTACTATAAACGGTGTGATGTGCATGTCAACAGAACTCGGGTGCTGGATGGGTCAGGTTGAGCAGATGATCCGATACGCATACTGGACCAGTGGGTGTAAAGGAATTGTCGTTGGACTGAGCGGGGGCGTGGACTCCGCGGTTGCAGCGACATTCTGTTGCCGGGCAATTGGAGGGGATAAAGTACTTGGACTCTCTCTTCCCTCAAAAGTGAGCAATCCGGCTGATATCAAAGATGCTGCAGCACTCTGCAACCTGATGGATATGGAGCACCGGGTAGTAAGCATAGAACCCATGCTTGAAGGGTTTAAAACAATGCCGGAATTTAAGGAATCCCGGTACCTGCTCGGCAACCTGATGGCGCGGATCCGCATGGCTGTTTTATATTATCACGCCAACCGTGATCATACAATTGTGTGCGGTACCTCCAACCGGAGCGAATATATGCTCGGTTACTGCACAAAGTCTGGTGATAATGCAGCGGACATCCAGCCGCTGTTGCACCTGTATAAAACTGAGATATACAGTATCGCTCAGGAACTAAGAATACCCGGGTCGATCATAAACAAGACACCTTCAGCCGGTTTATGGGAAGGGCAAAGCGATGAAGAAGAGATCGGTCTTTCCTATGAAAAAATCGATGCATCACTCCGGGCACTTGAGCTGAAGGGCTGGAAGGCTGCAACGCCGATGGAAGAGAAGGTGCTTGGGCTCGTGAGAAAAAGCGAGCACAAAAGACTGCCGGCACTTAACCTTTTAGCAGTACAGAAAAAACCGTGAGAAATTTTTCCGGGTAATTAAGGAAGGAAAGTGCATCCTCGTTGCCGACCAGATCGTAAAGCGGTGCTTTGCAGATCCGGTGTGTCCCCCTCCCGCAGCTTGACCCGAGATACCGTATGGGCGGCAAAACGGGATAAAAGGGATTTTTTCGCATTGTGCCGGAACTCATCACATAATACACAGCACCATGATATTTTTCATACTCACCGTACTCACTTTGGAACGCCGTTGAAACAATATTTCCCATGACCAGCGTTGTATCCCGGGAAGGGTTGATAGCAATATGCCCGTAATCGGGCGGGATGATTACAAGATCACCGGCACTCGCAGAGATCATCACTGCATCATCAAGTGTCCGTGACTGGAGGAGGTAGTGTACCTCGCCTTCAATGACTTCATAGATCTCCGGATAGCCGATCCCTGCCGGGTTTTTTGGGTGATAATGCCCCCTGGTCTTCACCCACTCGCCACAGAGTGTTTGGGAAGGGATGACCGTAAGATCATACCGCAGGTTGTGGTGGTGCAGCCAGATCCAGTCCGCATCCGACTTTGCCAGATCCCGGTACATATAATAGACGGATCCGCTGCTCTCACACGAGGGGTCGGCAAGGACTGAACGCATCTCCTCAATCGTCAGAACCGCAGGTTGAGGAAGTTCCCCTTCCCATCCCAGCATTACTTCTTCTTTCGCATTACAAGTACATAATACCCGGCGCTAATGCAAATCAGGGTGATAATCCCTAGTGCGGGAAGGACCTGCATAAATCCGTTCGATGCCGGTTTTGGTTGAACCTGGACCGGTACGATAATTGTGTCGGAGACCTGACTGTTGTCCAGTGCATCACGGTACCTTACCTCGGTACCAAGGGTATAATCCTTTACCACCGCTGCATCATCTGCACTCATCTGGTAACGTGCGGTTGCTGTTTTTCCCGGTTTCAGATCACCAAGGTATGCAGTATCATCAGTGCTTTTAAACGGTTCAACTACTGAAAGCCGTGCCTGGGCATTGTATGCTATGGAAGTGCCAATGTTCTGGTATTCTACCTGAATCACGCTTTGTGATCCCTGCACAACCTGCACCGTTTCCGATGTAATAGTGAAACTGATTTTTCCGCCAACAGGAATTCCCAGCGTGTCAGAAGCCGAAGTAACCACATCCCCGTCACGGTTCTCATACACAACGACAATGTCAACCGGGTAGGTCTGTTTTTCCGCATCACTGGAGATCGCTACCTTATATCTGCAGGTAACCGTTCCGTTGTGCAGGAAATCCCCGATAAAAACGCTGCTGTCAATAGGAATTATCGGACTTGCCCCGTTGCGGATTATCTTCACGGTAGCCTTTCTGCCATCTTCAGATCCGGCATTTTTTATCTTCAGGTTGAGGTATCCCTCGCTCCCAACATTCAGGTTTTCCGGCACGGCTTCAAGAACTTCGATCTTTACCTGAGGCTTGATTTTTATTGTAATGGGGAAGGTCTCGGTTATTTGTTGGTAATCAGACTGGAGAATATCACTTGCATCCTGGTCTGATGATGCAAGGTAGGTGTACCGGATCGTAAGAGGGATCTGGTATTCCCCTTCAGTGGCATTGGACAGGATCCTGGTTGCGATTGCTACCGTAACCATAGCCTGACTTTTAATCTCCCCGACACTCTGCAGATCGTTTTTTACAATTACCGGAGCGTTCCCGGCAGAAAGTCCAACCATAACCATCTTTGCTGTTGTGGGAAGATCATCTCTGGCGATGGTCCCGGTCATTACGAATTTCAGACGGTCAACACCACTATTTTGTACGATCACGTTTATGGTAGCGTCCTGCCCCGGGGTAAACTCGTTGACACCGGATATTGCTGCCGACATTTGGGGGCTTCCACCCAGATACGTGGTCACACCCATGACCGGCATGCTGCAGCACAACCACAGCACAAGAAAAACGATTATCAATCTGTAATATTTCATTATCGATCACTTGTTGTTATTGTTATAACAACATTTAATATTGCAGGATATAAAGTGATGTTTCAATGAAATTGCCATCAGAATATCCCGTTCGCATTACTGAATGTCTCAAATCACTCGGTCTGACAAAATATGAGGCACATGTATACACTGCTCTCATTAAAGTTGCCAGTGCTACGGCAAGCGAAATTCATGAGATTTCCGGTGTTCCACGCGCATCGGTATACACGGTAATAGATCAACTTCTGGATAAAGAACTCGTGTCTGTATCCCAGTCTGCACCCAAACGGTTTGCTGCCTATTCTCCCGAAGACGCCATTACAAAACTGATGGACCATATCGAAATGGATGCAAAATATGCACGTGATACCTTATCGCTGATATACCGGGAACGGTTGAGCCCGGGACGTGAGAGTGAGGAGCTGATATGGAATATTTATGGCATTGACACTATCAAAAAAAAACTCACCGATCTCATTTCCAGCGCAAAGAACGGGATCAGAATTATCGCTCACCCCCAGATTTTATCTCCGGATGTGAAACAGAAACTCACCACTATGGCAGATCATCTGGGTGTTGAAATCATCACACCTGCCTGGACGGGAATTATACCGGAAAAAATGAACGTGTATGTCTTACAGCATCCCGAAATCCCAAAAGAACTCGATAAGGCAAAGGAGATGATGGCAGGTGGTGTCTGTATCATTGATGGTCGTTGCGTAATGGTGATCGTGGGAGTGGGTGAAGAGGATGCGGTAGCACTGTTTTCAGAATCCGAAGGATTCGTCCGTTTCTTTGTGCGTTATTATGCCCTGATCTTTGACTGGGCCAAAAAAACCGGATAAAAAAAGAAATTGATTCCTTTTTTAAAAATCCCGGATTTCTTCCATCTGCGAAATTTCCATCAGTCCCTTCATTGCCTGGGTCTGCACCCAGCGACCACCCTCGCGTATTGCAGCCATGGGATTTGTACCGCCAACAGCTGCAATCGCAACGTACTGGGGACTCACTGGTACACCAAGGAGAGGAAGATTCGGCATCCCCACTTCAAGAATGCCGGAGAAACTACTGCTGGAGAGTTCATCCAGTACTGTACCAACCTGTGATTCTGCCTCCATGTGGAACTCCCTGATATTTGCAAGAATAGCCCCGCTTCCCGTGCGCATCACGCTGGTAATGGAGGTCGTCTTCTGGGAGATGAGCACCTGGAGGGGATCGATGGTCGTGTGTTCGTACAGGATGATGTGGGTAAACCGCAGGGGCGTGCGTTTTTCTATCTCGACAATCCCCCCGCCAATGGGGTTGATGGGAATGCCACGCCGGATCAGGAGACCATCAAACGTTATGCTGCACAAGGTACAGATACCCGTGCATCCTTTCGGCACAACATACCCGGGCATTTTTTCACCGGAAGGAAGGAATTTGACCCGTCCGCTCACGGTGACACCGGTTTTATATGCATCTTTAAGTATGGAGATTGCAAAATCGAGGTCTTCGTTTTTTATGACTGATAAGTTATAGACGACGTTGCCGTCCCCAGAAACCGGATCAAAAGTCACCTGCATTGCAAAATCTTCAATGCTATCGTTGACAAATTTGAGCGGAATGGTCATTATAGTAATTTCAGACATCGCAATAGAAAAATTGTTCTATAAGCCCATGGCAATTTATTTATGATGGAACACGATATGCGGGAAAAAGCCAAGAATGCAATGCGACTCATTCTTGAGGCAGCCCGTTTTGAGGTCGAAGAGGTGGATGATCCCCTCGACCTTTCTGCGGTACGCGACAACACCTGCCTTCTGGTGCTCTGTTCAAACAACAGTGACATTATCGGGCAGTTTGACAAAACCAATTACAGCCTTATGATTGACGATCATGAGATGTCCTGCAAGAAACTTCTCTTTTCTATTGATAAGGATATTGTAACCGAGAACTGCATCCAATGGGGTGTTGAAGAATTTGTGCGGTTTACGGGTGAAGCAGTGCTCGCCGATATTCTTGACCGCGAACTCGCACTGGATCTCGACCAGTTAAGAGGTAAAAAAGCAACTGTTGCATCTGCATCTTCTGAAAAGGACACAAAACAGAAGGAAGAGCCTTCTGGCATCACTCTCCCGCATTACCCGATAAAAATCACTGAACAGGCAGCAGTTCGAATCGGGGGAGTGCAGGGAACCGCAAAACTCCGGTTCATACCTTATTTCCTTTTCCATTATACAAGCACCGGGGAACAGGTCTACAAGGACCGTCGCATTCCGTTTGATGCTGACGGATGGGGTGCAATTAATGCAATCAATGGAATAAGGATCGAACTTGATGGAAAGCAGGTTGAAGAGAAGGAGATACCCGGAGGTGCTGAAGTCTCTGATCCCCATTTCCAAAAAGAGGAGGCAACGGACCGGATTGTCAACGAGCTGATCGACCGGCTTACCCAGAAAGTACGTATCAAGCAGGAGAAAGGAGACGCAATCTTCTATGAAGAGAAGATCCTCAAACCTGAAAAGAAAAATATCATTGTTGATACCCGGCAGGTCTATATTCCGGTCTGGCAGATCCGGGGCAAGAAGATTGTCGAGATAAACGCTTTTACCGGTGAACTGCTTTCAGAACCGATGGATGAAGGGGTAGAAATATTCTAAGGAGAGGTGTTGCACAGGAAACAAGTATTTTGAAGATCCTGTGCTCCTCTCGTTAAAAGGATAAGAATTTCTCAGTTTGTGGTAAAGGAAAACCTATGATTGTTGTTCTTGGGGGTGGCCCGGCAGGGAGAATTGCATCGATCCGGCTCGCTTCCGCGGGAAAAGAGGTCAATCTCATAGAACGTGGAGGGATTGGGGGCCAATGCCTCCATTTTGGATGTATGCCGGTCTGTGCACTGAATGATGCCGCCCGCATGATTCATTCGGCTCGCACATTTCAAAACCTGGGGATTATTGATACTGTTCCTGATATCAATTTTTCAAAAATTTTTTCAGGAATGCATGCGATCCAGGAAAAGATCGCTTCTGTTCTTGACACCGAAACCCGATCTGCCGGCGTAAACATTATTTATGGTAAAACCGGCAAACTCGAAGGAAAGAAAGTTTTTGTTGGAGATGAACAGGCAGATGCGGAGGCAGTCATTGCCGCCACCGGGTCACGACCAAATATTCCTGATCTCAGGGGGATCGATCTCAAGGGCGTGTATACTCCCCATACCATCTTCCAGATGAAAAAACTCCCCAAAAAACTGGCGATCATTGGAGGGGGAGTGATGTCTGCTGAGTTTGCCTATATTTTCTGCATGTTCGGCAGCGAGGTGACCCTCATCAGCAGGAGTTCTTTTCTGAAAAATACCGATAAACATCTCCGTGCTCTCGCAATTAAGGAACTTAGCGGGGTGGAGATCCGGGAGGATACCACCGTCCAGTCGTTAACCGGGGGATCAGGTATCAACGCGGTTCATGTAAAAGCCGCCGATAAGGATGATGCTGTTGAGGCTGATGCAGTCCTGATCGCCGCAGGGCTTCTTCCACGCTCCGAAATGCTGCAGGGAGTAAAAAAAGGGACGTTTGGTGAGGTTATTGTCGATCGCCATATGCAGACAAGTGTCCCGGGGGTCTATGCCTGCGGGGATGTCGTTGGTCCCCCGTATCTGACACCCGTTGCCCGTTACCAGGGAATTGTTGCAGCAGATACTATCCTTGGAAAACCCCGCACTATGGATATGCGGTATATCCCGCAGTCGATTAATCTTGCCCATGAACTTGCATTTTGCACACCTGAAACGGAGGGGGCCGCTTCACTTGCGATTCCCGGACCTGCAGGACCAGGAACATTCTGGTCTGTCCCATCCGGAGATACCGGGCTAGCCAAGGTTATGGTTGACCCGGATAGCGGGGCACTCAGGGGAATCTGCGCTGCAGGACCTGGCGGAGGACTCATTGCCGGTTATATGGCATTTCTCATGAGACGCCATTTTTCCGTTCATGATTTTGAGGAGTTTATCGAAGTCCATCCATCGACAGATGGCATCTATGGGCTTTTGAAATATACATCCGATATGCTGAAGAAGCGTAAAGGAAATTAACGAGCCTTACGGTTGGTTCCTGCAGCAGGGAATAGTTTTTTTACTGGTTTTAAAAAAAGGATCAACCACAGGGAACGTTCTTCCGGCGCAAATGCTGATGGTATTATTACGATCGAAATCGAATATTAAAGGTATATCCTCTCATTATTAACGGGTGCCTGCCAATGACCACTTCTCCTGACAATCTCGCATTTGACCAGACACGGCTTGATAAAGTACGTGCACTCAGGGATAAAGGAATCCCCATTTTCCCATCTTCATTCGATCGCAAGCATACGGTACGCGATCTCAAAACCCGGTACGCGGATATCACCCATGAAAGGAGCGCTGAACAGGTATCCACGGCGGGGAGAATATATATTGTAAGGAACCACGGCAAAACCCTGTTTGCGGATCTTGGTGACGAAACCGGAAAGATCCAGCTCTATATCCGGAAAAACGATATTGGGGACGAGCAGTTTGAACTGTTCAACCAGTTCATTGAGCGGGGGGATATCATCGGCGTTACTGGTCATGTATTCCGGACGAAACTAGGTGAGATCACCATCTGGGTAGACACGTTCACCCTTCTCTGCAAAGCAGTATGTTCGCTCCCGGAGAAATTCCACGGCCTGACTGATGTTGAAAAGCGCTATCGCCAGAGATATGTTGACCTGATCGTTAACGAGGAGAGCCGGCAGATATTCCGGATCCGGAGCCGGGTTATCTCCCTTATCCGAAGGTATCTTGATGATCACGGGTTCCTGGAATTCGAAACCCCTATCCTCCAGCCAATATATGGCGGGGCAAATGCCCGCCCGTTCACTTCATACCATCACTTCCATGACCAGAAACTGTTCCTCCGGATTGCACCCGAGCTGTACCTGAAACGGCTGATTGTCGGGGGATTTGAGAAGGTCTATGAGGTTGCGCGGAATTTCCGCAACGAAGCAGTCGATACCGATCATAACCCGGAATTTTCTATGGTGGAAATTTACGGGGCGTACCAGGATTTCGGGGATATGATGAGACTGACTGAAGATATTGTCTCCTCCATTGTCTTTGAAGTCCATGGAAAATTTGAGATTCCATTCGGGAACACTACTCTGAATTTTGAAAAGCCCTGGAAGAAACTCTCCATGGCGGATGCGGTAAAGGAGTATGCCGGAATCGACATCTATAGCCACACCGTTGAACAGCTCCGCGAACTCGCAGCGCAGAATAAGCTGGATAACTGGGAAAAATCAAAAACCCAGCGGGAATTCCTTGTCCAGTTCTTTGAAGGGCTTGTGGAGGAAAAACTCATCCAGCCGACCTTCATTTACGATTACCCGGTTGAGACTTCCCCGCTCGCAAAACGTCACCGCACCAAAGAGGGATTTACCGAGAGATTCGAGCTCTTCATTCACGGGATGGAAGTGGGTAACGGTTTTTCGGAGCTGAACGACGCTGTCGACCAGAAAGCACGATTCGAAGAGCAGGACGAAAAGCGGCGCCATGGTGATCTGGAAGCCCAGATGATCGATTATGATTTCATCAACGCTCTCGGATATGGTATGCCACCAACCGGTGGTGTGGGTATTGGCATCGACCGGCTCTTGATGCTGCTGACAAATAATATTTCGATAAAAGAAGTGATCCTCTTCCCCCAGATGAAGACATTAAAAGCGGGCGAGAAAGAGGAAGAGGGTGAAGAACCTTCGCAGGAAAAACAGGGGACAGAATAAGTCCCTCCCTTATATCTCACACTTTTTTCACGGTCACTTTCCAGTCTTCAAGCAGGACAAACTCAGGATCAAAGTTACAGGTATCGCAGACCACTTTCGGATACTGGACAACTGTACGGTAAAACACTACGTCGCCCGGGTCCGGAACGAGCGGGAGATCGACATCCTTCTGGATAATATACCGGTACGGGTCGAGACTGCTGGCATAGTATGCTTTGAACTGGTGCCGCTCGTCATCCGTTGCATCGAACGAGTATTCGGCCATCTCGGCCACTGTCACGTCATTGGGAATCCAGCCATAGCCCGGGATATAATACTCGGCCCAGAAATGAGCGCCCGCATTGCCGGAGATCATCTGGAAGCCGCCGATGGCCCGCGCCGGGATGCCGAGCGAGCGGCAGAGGGCGGCAAAGTATATGCTCTGCGTCCCGCAGTCGCCAAACCCGGTGTTAAGGACATAGACCGATTCCGGTATGCCAGCCGCATCAAGCCTCGAGTGCGAGATGTGGCTGTAGGGCATTTCAATGACGTGCCAGTAGATCTTCTCTGCCTGCAGGTACGGGTTGGTCTCGTTCCCCACGATTTCCTGTGCTTTCGCCTTCATCTCCGGTGTAAGAGCGATGTTTCTGCTGGAGCGGGTATATTTTTTATATTCGGGATCGCTCGTGTTGTATCTCCCGACCTTTGCGGGATCGATTGTGAACCGCTGTTCGTACTGGGTATAGCGGAACTGTGTGGTGAGATTGAGGAAATCGCCGGTCACGCCCTCAAGCGGAATCTCGAAATACGCGAGCCCGAGGTCAGCACCCATGCCGGACTGTTCTTTGATGTACTCTGCCGGTGCCACCGAGATTATGGTGACATCCCGCTGCGATTCCGTCTCTACGGGAAGCGGGAACCAGAGGCGGAGGGTGCCGGTCTTCGGGAGCAGGTCGATCGGGATAATGAGCACTTCTGTACCTTCCCACGTGACCGGATTAACATAATTCCCTGCTCCTTCATCCGCGGGTGCGAATGTGAGGTATTTCAACTGGTCATATAAGGGCGTTTCACCCAGGGCAGCAGTCCACTGGCGCATCAGGTCCGGGTTGTGGAACCTGATATTGTGGATGGTGTCAGTGTAGTACCAAACGGTGCCGTCACTCTCAATGCACTGGCTCTGGTCACAGGGGAGCCAGCCGGCTTTCCGTTCAGCAGGTACATCCGGGAACGCCTCATCAATTGCGGAAACGATCTCCGACTCGTTAAAGATGAATTCATATGTTATCCTACCGGCAACAGATGCCTTGTTAAAAGCTTTCTTTTCGCCAGCCGCGTTGCCCTCGGCCTTGTACTGATTATATGCTTCTACATACAGCTTTTCAGCGGCATGTAGGTTGTTGTTTAAAAACTCGCTTTCCGCCTGAGTGTAGAGAGTGTCACCTTGCGAGGCGGGATAGGTCATCTGCGGGGAGGTACAGCCTGCTGCAAGAATGGCAGCAAGCATGAGGAGGATGGCAATCAGAGTAATTTGTTTCATGGATACACCCGGATATTATGATAGATAAGTGACGGTAGTGACATTTCATTAAGGTTGGGATATGGTTTTTTGGCCTGCAAAACGGATCGCACTCCTTAATTACGGGTGCTGGCCGAAGTCCTGCTCAGTTTCCGGGGCCTGATGGATTACCTTGCCGGGCTGAAGATGAAAACCAGCTATCAGGAGCGGTGGGTATTAACAACCTGATGTACATCACGAGGACCCGCTCGCCGGTAGCGGCTATGGACGTGCTGCTCCGGTTCAACGAACACAACCTGCACTCGGAACTCGTAAAGCAGGACGTCCTGATCCTGACCGGCGCTGAGGACCATTTCATCCTGCTTAAGATGCATTACAAGCAGGTGAACGCCCTGAAAAACGCCCGGTCGGTTACGGCCCGGATCTTCACACGCGAAGAGCACAGTGAGAACCACTGCCAAGTAGGGAACACCGGGCTTGCCCTCTAGGTCCTGCTGGAGTGGATCGAAGAAAAGTCGTGAAGCGGGCATTACACTGGGAGAATATGGGAGACTGTGAGGTACCTGATCTCACAGGACATTCCCGTTAATCATGGGTGCAAAACGAAAATCTTTACCTGTCACAGACCACCACACATTCTTTACTAATAAGGTGCAGGCACTACCTGCTCTGCCATATTGGCAATCCGTGACGGCCATTCATAAAACAGTACCGGCAATATCAGTGCCTGCCGGAGGTTATGATCCGTATGCAAAAAGAGCCGCAGTCGAAAGCTTGCAGGTGGCTGCCCTGCTCCATTATCACGTTCGCCATTGTGCTTATCACCCTTGCTGCCATTGTCCTTATCGCTATATCTGGTACAGTCCTGCCTGCGAACGGGATCGCATCCCTTTCCGGCACGGTGACCTGCGACAGCAAGTGCGGGCAGGGGCCAATCTACGTCATCGCCATTGCACAGGAAAACGCAGGCAGGTACCGGTTCATCGAAACAACAGTACCGGTTTATACTGCATCGGAAGTTGCCGGTTATGCAAAACTGACGGGGCCGGGCCTCTACCATATCACCGGCCTTAAAAACGGGAACTATACCGTATACGCGTGGCAGGACAAAAACGGGAATGGCGGGATCGAACATCTTAACTATGCAGAACCAACCGGCTGGTACCAGACGCCTGACCACCTCGGGCCGGTACCGGTGGATGCAACCACCGATGCACGGGGAATCGATATCCGTCTCATCCAATCCCATGCGTACCCGGCCGGGGAGCGGTCGGTAACCCGGGGAGAGGGCGGGGGAACGATCAGACAGGTCAGGAACTTCACGGTGCTGCACCTGTACGGCAATCCCGAAGAACGGGCGTATGCCTTCGGGTACCTTACCGGCCCGCAGGTCATGGACTTCCTCGACTTTGTAGTCCTTGAAAACTTCGCCGGTTCGACTGAATGGTACGAGCAAAAGTATATCCCCTATCTAAGGAGCAATTTCTCCGAGTACCGGCAGTACGACAGCGAGGTTGAGGAATTCCTCGCAGGCATGCGGGATTCCGGAACCGACATGCAGGTCCGGTGGCTCAACCGCACGATAACAGCAGATGATATCTACGCTATCAATAGCTACTACTTCGAGGAGATCTACCGCGGCATCCCGCCGCAGGGGAACCGGGAGGAGAATCAACGGATATCCTGCTCGAGCGCGGTCGTCTGGGGCAACATTACAAAGAACCCGGAACTGAACGGTGGCATTATCCACGGCAAGAATATGGACGGCGAGAACGACCTGCGCAAGGTTACCGTAAACAGCCTCCTCATTATCGCAATCGAGCCGGAGAAGGGCAGCGGGGAAAAACGTGTTGTATCTGTTGACTGGCCGGGCTTCATCGGGACTTTCAATCCGATGAACGAGGACGGGATCTACCTTGCGCCCCATGCAGCAGGAACTCTCCCTGACTATAGCGCGACTGACCATACCGATTACCCGCTCATGTACAGGCCGGTGATCCTGCAGGCGTCCTCCACGGACGAGGCACTCGATCTCTGGCACCAGGCTGGCGGCACGCTGTCTTCAGGATTCAGTACCGCAATCTCCCAGCCCGTACAAACACGGAGCGGGTATCCCCCCTCGGTGACGCTGGAGAGCGATGTCTGGGGCGATGCTATCCGGCTGCCGGGTGCGACATGGCCGGACAACCCGGAGATGATCTTCACCGTCAACACGTTCTATGCGTACGAGGGTGTGAACCCAGAGGCGGTCTCGGCCCTAAAAACATACCATGACGCTGTATATCCGACGGATTACCGGTACCGGGCTATGGCGGACAGGGCCAACCAGTACATCGCGGACAGGGGCAGCATTGGCACCCCGGAGATGATCGGCCTGATGCGGGCGGCTTCCACGTCAAAAGAGTACCAGGGCCAGACGGAGTACAGCTTCATCGCGTATCCCGACCTGCGGGAGTTTGCCCTTGCACGGGAAGACCTGCAGAAAAAGAGCCTCGATGCGTCTTTCGCGCAGTACGAGCGGTTCACGTTCGATGATGTGTTTGCCTGATCAATATGTGGAGGTGCCCGTACCTGCGACCCCCCTACAGGAGTCGCGGGGATACACTCAAGGTATGCAGAAGAGAACCCCATATACCCAGAGAGATGCGGACGTAGATCCTCACATCCAGTCGTTAAAAGAGAATGCCGACAGCAAACAGGACAATTTAGGAAATCATAACTAGTTCGAATCAAAATCACACTTCATAGCATAACCTGACAAATAATCCCGGACTTCGCAGGGACTGCAGGCCTCTCAGGAGACCCATACAGGAAAAGAGGTAGTTGTTATGAAATGGAAAATTGCAGGACTTCTTCTGGTATTCCTTATCTGTGCTGCCGGCTGCGTTACGTCGCCCCCGCCGGCGGAAAGCAGTTCACAGGCCGTCGCTGCCGGCACACCGGTACCGCTTTCTTCGGCCGATGCAGCGGTATCGGAGAGACTTGACGAATACATGACGGCGCTTGCCGCTGCTGGTCAGTTCAGCGGGGCCGTGCTGGTGGCACGGGGCGGGACCGTGCTCCTCTCGAAAGGATACGGCATGGCGAACTACGAGTTCTCTGTACCCAACATGCCGCAGACCGTATTTCCCATCGGCTCGAACACCAAACAGTTCACCGCGGCCGGCATCATGAAACTGCAGGAGCAGGGGAAACTGACCATCACCGACCCGGTCTCGTTGTATATACCCGGTGCCCCGCGGTGGAAGGACATACGGATCTACCACCTCCTGAACCATACATCAGGCATCCCGTCTGAGGGCGGGTTCCTGCTCACCGACCCTGCCGATATCGCACTTCCCGAACTCGTGAAACGGTTTGCTAACCTTCCTCTCACCTTCGAACCCGGTAAAGGGTATACCTATTCCAACAACGGCTACATCACGTTAAGCTACATCATCGAGCAGGCATCGGGTATGCCCTTCGATGAGTACCTGCGGGAGAACATCTTCCTGCCGCTGGGTTTGACCAGCACCGGGCAGGACAATGCCCGTGACGTTTTTGCCAACCGTGCATCCGGGTATACCACGATGGACGGGAAACACATCCACTACGATCTCCAGAATATCTACAACTCCTGGGGAGCCGGGTCGCTCCACTCAACGACGGAAGACCTCTTCTTATGGGAGCGGGCATTCCATACCCCGGGTGCGATCCTTTCTTCTCAGTCTACCGATGCAATGGCCAAAAACGGATACGGGATTGTACAGGCCACGTTTGGGAACCGCACTGTCATCGGCCATGGCGGGCGCAACTTCGGGTTCATCTCGTACACGCTCTATTATCCGGATGAGGACGTGAGCATCATGTTTTTGTCAAACCATGACAGGACTCCCATGGCAACCCTCCCAAAAGACCTCTCGGCGATCGTTTTTGACGAGCCGTATTCCCTGCCGCAGAAGATCGAGCGCAGGGCAGTACCGCTGACCGCTGAAGCACTCGGGGAATATGCCGGGACCTACGCGCCTGAGTGGGAGAGGACATGGACCTTTACCGTATTTCCTGATGGTACCCGCCTGTTTTACATATCCGCCGTGCCGCATGAGACGGTTGAGCTCTTCTATGAGGGCAATGATACATTCTTCGTAACGCCGGAGTCGAAAGACGCGTTCATATTCACGCGGGACGACAGAGGGAAAGTCGACGGGTTGATGATGTATACGCTGGAAGGCGTGAATGACAAGGCCGTGAAGGTGGGATAAAACCAGAACAGGGTATGAATACCGGGCAGATGAATCGGCCATAACCCGGGACGAAGGAGTGTATCCTCACCCCGGTACTTCTGGAGGAGATCACCTCCATCCGGGCGACTGATGTGGGACTGCGTCATGCACTGTGAGTTCCACCCGGGGATAGCGAGAAACGGGGCAGAAAGAAGGGGGTTATTTCACCCCGGGGGCTATAACCCCCGCAGGGTTGGTCCGCGATCGGGGGGATTCCCATACCAACTCAATAATACGTGTAGATTGCTTCGGCGATTCTGCCGAGGTCGTTTCCTATAGCCATCATGTCATCGATAGTTTCAAAAGGCACATTGTTCACGTAGATGGCAAAGACCAGCCGCTTCCCGTGTGAGGTATCGACATACCCGGCAAGGGATTTGGCAAGCAGGATGCCGCGGTCATTTAGGGGGTCGTATGTACCGGTAGTCCCGGTCTTTGCATGCACCCTGCCGCGTGCCGGGCAGTCAGGGCTGCAGGACGTGGCAAGAGACCCGTCAACCCCGAGGATGGGGAGTGCATTCATATATTTCTCTACATACGGGCGTGTGGTCATCAGGGTCAGGAGCTCTGCAGCGGACCGGGGGGAGATGCGGTCTTCGTTCGCACCGCCTTCACCATCTCCAAGGGAAACGCCGCGTGTGTCGAGACCGAGGGAACTGAGGATCTTTCCCTCTTCCAGCATGCCGTCGTAGAAGTCAGTTTTGTTGGATGCGACGGCAATCAGGGAGACATAGGTATCGGCATGGAGGTTCTGGGAGACCTTGAGCGTCAGTTTCACGTCCTCAAAGAAGGGGGGGGAGATGAGTTCTGCAACCTTCCGGGCATCGGTATAGGCTGCCGGTGCCGGGAGTATTGCCGAGGGATTATCCCCGGTTGGTACAGCGGTCACGCGGATCCCCTGCCGGATTAATGCCTCGATGAAGAGCGTGCGGGCAAATGCGGCCGGTGTTTTTACCGTAAAGGTCTGGTTGACCGGTCCTGCATCGGCAGCTATTGTACCTTGCACGACAAGCGTTCCTTGTGGGTTTTCCGTTATAGAAACTGCAAGTGGAGATCCTGCATTACCGGTCAAGGCCTTATTGACAAGATGGTACGCAGCAGTCTGCGGTTGCATCGCAAGCGACGGTACCGCACCGGGATCTGCAGGGGTTATGATGACATCGATCTGGTCATCGTTGATGATGATCGGGGAGATTACAAACGTTTTCCCGAGATCGGTTGTCGTGAACAGCCGGTCATCAATGGCTACATCGGATACTTCCATGATACCGGCTCCTTTCACCTGGGAAGCAAGATTGTCAAGGCCGGCCAAGGGATTGGTTGGCGCGAGGACCGCCCCGCCCAGTGCATTTGCGTCACCGTGATCGATGTTGGTATACGCAATCGTATCATCGGGGAGCGTGCGCCCGCCCATATTCGGATCGCCGCTTGCGACAAGAACCAGATTCCCGTCGAGTTTCCCGCTGCCATCGACCGATCCCATCACGTAGACCGGGGTTCTGAACCGGTAATCCGGGCCAAGAGCCTCAAGGGCTGCTGCTGATGAGAAGAGTTTTGTCGTAGATCCTGGCACATACATCTGGTCGGCATTGCTCTCGTAGATTGTTTTGCCGGTTGCCGGATCAGCAACGATAATCCCCCAGCTGGCATGCGTATACCGGGGAGCACTCGTAATTTCGGAGAGGTTGCTGTCGAATGATGAGGATTCAGAGGGTGTCGCAGGAGAACTCGTGCATCCCGCCGCGATCAGGAGCACGGCAAGAAAGGAGACCATGATAAGCACAGGGCAGGACCGGACCAAAGGGTATGATGGCATGTGAATCTAACAGTGTTTCTGATCTGATTCCTGATAAACAGATAGATATACCCGTGGAAAAACGGCAAAACCGGTCGCAGATCCCCGCAACAGGAACGAAATCTATTTCGAACTGCCTTACTATAACAAACATTCAGGACAAAAAACGGCCTGTACAAGGCCGGGAAACTCCCGTTCAAAATACCAGGTTCCCGTGTGTTAGCCATGCTGAACCCAAAAGAGACATTAAGTGAGGACGACGTAACAAAAGGGCTCTCGTTTATCATAAAGGACGGGCTCGCCACGCAGGCCATGGTCACGTTAACAAGCGGGATCTTCCTTGTTGCATTCGGCCTCCAGCTTGGCGCATCCAATACAGTAATCGGGCTGCTTGCGGCAATCCCCCCACTTGCCGAGCTGATCCAGATGCCAGCCATCTCGGTTGTTGAAAATGTCCGCAACCGGCGACTGGTCTGCGTTGGCGCTTCGATTGTCGCACGGCTTTTCTGGATTGTCATTGCCCTCATCCCGTTCCTCTTTGGCCCGGCTGCCGCCGTGCCCGTCCTGATCATATCGCTTGTCCTGTATGGGAGCATCTCTGCCATCTCCCACTGCAGCTGGAATTCCTGGATGCGTGACTTTGTGCCTCAGGAGATCCTGGGCAGCTTCTTCTCCCGCCGCATGTCACTGTCTCTTGCCCTTGGGATCGTATTGTCCCTTGCTGCCAGCGCCCTTATCGATTTCATCCAGAGGAATCCAGCCTATCCCCCGGACACTGCCTACTCGGTCATCTTCCTTGGCGGTTTTGTGGCCGGGCTGATGGGGATCTGGTATATGTCAAGGATTCCTGAACCCCAGATGACGGTAACCGCAAAAGTCCCGCCACTTGACCAGATCAGGTCTGCATTCCGCGATGAAAACTTCTCCCGGCTGATCGCCTTTTTAGGGGCATGGAACTTTGCCGTCAACCTCGCGGCTCCGTTTTTTACTGTCTACCTGCTTGTCATGCTCGACTACGATATTACGGTTGTCATTGTCCTTGCCGTCCTCAGCCAGATCGCAAGTGTGCTCTCCTATGGCATGTGGGGCCGGATTGCAGACCGGTTCAGCAACAAGTCCGTCCTGCGGGTCTCGGGCCCGCTCTTTATGATCTGCATCCTTGGCTGGACGTTTACGACAATGCCCACCCGGCACCTGCTGACCATCCCGCTCCTGATCACCCTGCACATCCTGATGGGAGTGTCTACGGCGGGGGTCACGCTCGCATCGGCAAACATCGGGCTCAAGCTTGCACCTCACGGCGGCGCAACCGCTTATCTTGCTACGATCAACATCACAAACTCCCTCGCAGCCGGCATTGCACCGGTCATTGGAGGGATGTTTGTCGATTCGTTCAAGGCGACCGAACTCTCGCTCACCCTTAACTGGAGAAGCGCGGAAACAGCCTTTGCCATCCAGACGCTGGACTTCCAGTACTGGGACTTTTTCTTTGTTTTTGCGTTTCTGATTGGGATCTACTCAATCCACCGTCTCGCGTATGTCAAAGAGGCCGGGGAGGTGGAGGAACGGCTTGTCGTCCAGGAGCTGATAGCACAGGTCAGTCGTGAGATGCGCAACCTTTCTACCGTCGGTGGGCTGCGGTACATGCTCAGGTTCCCGATGCTGAGGAGCATCGAAACAGGAAAGGATGAAAAACGTTCAGAAGATAACGAAGACCCGGTGCAGAAATGACCGTCCTTTTTCCCGGCAGTTCCCGTCCCGGGCAGGTAATTCTCACATATCAGGAAAAATCGTTCCAGGCTCACAATGACAATTGATGGATATCGCGGGGTTTTGCCTGATCAAAATGCGGCACTGAATTTGAGGTTCCATGGCGCGAGGCGATGGCTGAAACCTCATTAAACGTTTCCCTTCCATGCAACCGAAGTGCAGGAAACGCAAAGGGTATTTACTCATCTTTCCAAGTTAATGCCGATGGAAACTATCTTCGCCCTGCCGGAATTTCAAATGAGCCTGCTTTTATTCGTAGCGCTCGCCGGCTATCTTGTCGCATCACGGATCAACCAATCTGCCGTCATCGGGCTGATCCTCGTTGGCCTCGTAGTTGGGCCCAGCGTGCTGGGGCTTATCACCTATACGGATTTTGTCCGGAGCATTGCCCACCTCGGGGCAGTCATCCTGTTGTTTGTGATTGGGTTCGAGTTCAATATGAAAGATATTGTCCAGCCGCGTAACTTTATTATCGCCCTTATCGGCGTCATCATTCCGTGGATCGGCGGCTGGTATCTTGCCGTGCTATTCGGGTTCGATTCGGCAAGCGCAATCTTTGTCGGGACTGCCTGCACGGCAACGAGCATCGCAATCACGGCAAATGTCTTAAAGGAGCTTGGCAAGCTCCAGACTGAGGCGGCAAAGGCAATCATCGGCGCTGCGGTCATCGACGATGTGCTCGCCCTGCTCGCGCTTGCGATCAGTGCTGACATTGTCGGCGGTTCATTCTCGTACCTCGGGATCGCGATTGTAACGGTAAAGGCGATCGCATTCATCGTGATCGCGGCAGCTTTTGGGATCCTTGTTATCAGCAAATACCTCGCAAAGCTGGATACGACACCGTTCGTGCAAAAATATCCGGAGTTTATCTTCATCTTTGCGATGATGCTCGCTTTTCTCTATGCCATGTGCGCCGAGGCGGTTGGGCTCTCGGCGATTGTCGGAGCTTTCATCGCTGGTGTTTCGTTCAAGGATGTCAAACTGCACCAGAGCAGGAGCTTAAAGGAGGGGGCGGAGTATCTCCAGATCATCTTCGCTTCGATCTTCTTCGTCTCATTAGGCATCATCGCTGATTTACGCGCGGTTACCCCGGAGATTTTGCTCTTCCTGCTCGTTCTGACCCTTGTCGCCATCCTTACCAAGGTGATCGGTTGCGCAATTCCGGCAAAGCTTGGTGGTTTGTGTACAAAGGACTCTCTCATCGTCGGGTTCGGCATGTCGCCCCGGGGCGAGGTTGCGATGATCGTCGCACTCATCGGACTTGAACAAGGGATCATCGGCCAGGGGGTCTATGTTGCGATTGTGATGATGAGCCTGCTGACCACCGTAATTACCCCGATTGTGTACCGGAACTGGTTCTATAAGGGGGAGGCCTGCACCTACGTTGACAGAGTCACATCCATCAATGGAGGAAAATAATGACCGGTATTCGTTATCTGCCGGATTCATCAGCTAAGCTCTCTATCCCCGGTCTTTTCCGCAGGAGTAACACCTTTCATAACTCCTGTTGTCCTCTCACGCGCAGGGTGGAGCCGGCGGTGTATCATGTTTGAAAAGGTGCTCGTTCCCGTTGATCTGTCGATCAAATCCCGGTATGCACTTCGTTGTCTCAGACACATTCCGGGACTACGGCGGTTGAAGATCCTTCATGTTGTCTATAACAGATATCTTTCGGATGCTGCGGACCCTGATGATCCCGAAAGTGAGTATACGAGGTTGTGCCTCGAAGAGATCAAAAGAGATGTTGAAATGCCCGGCGTGACAGTCAGGACAATCATCGATGAAATCCAGGGAGGCGAGATCTTCGAGGCCATCAACCGGATTGCCTCACAGGAAGAGGTGACGCTCACCTTTATGGGAAAGCGTGGGAGGGGGATTATCGGTACCCTTCTTCTTGGCAGTGTCGCTTCTGATGTTCTCCGGTACGGGAAGACGGATCTGCTTCTTGTCGATAACAAGCAGGCAGATGATATGCTCCCGGTAGGACAGGATCTCCCCTGCCCGGACCTTTTTTCCCATGTCCTGGTATGTACGGATTTTTCAGATCCGGAGATTGCATCGATCTGTTGTGATGAGTTGCCATGGATCCGTAACGTAACCCTCTTCCATACAGTGACAACCGGGGATTCCCCGGAAGAAGTAAGATCTGCTCTTGATGCGGCACAGGCAGCGCTTGAGAGAATGCGGGATGCCTTTGCCCGGATTTCCATTCCGGCGCAGGTACATGTCTCTGTCGGAAGCGCTGCTGAAGAGATCATCTCATTCTCTGAAGAGCAGGACATATCCGTCATCATCCTGAAATCAACAGGAAAAAGGGGTTTTCTACAAAATCTTCTGGGCAGCACAACAGCACGTGTGGCACGGAATTCCAAAAAACCGGTTCTTGTGCTAAGAAGATCCCGGGGCATGAAGCAATAACGCATAATAACATTTCACTGCTGACTCCCTGCCCGCATGATGGGGCTGTGCCGGAAGGACGCACTTATTGTCGGGTCCGGTATGGCACCTCGCAGCGAGGTAGCGATGATCGTAGTTCTCATCGGGCTTGAAGCAGGAATTATCGGGCACTGCGTCTATGTTGAGTTTGTGCTCATGAGCCTGCTGACAATGGTAATCATGCCGATAGCATACAGGAACTGGTTCTACAAAGGTGAGTATTGCATGTATTATGTCAATGGAACCTGCATTGATGAAGGGAAATAAGCCATAACCGGTTCCTGCGACCTATGATCACATGAATAATGAGAAAACTTCAGTCAAGGAATAACCCCCGCTTCCCTGCATCACCGGCAACCTTGCTGTTGTTGCCTGATGCCCAATATTGCAGAACCCGGGGAGAGCAGATCTTTTATTCGCTCCCATCCGGCAATACCCCCGTGTACGACAATGACCTAAATGTCCCGGACATCTGAGTTTTTCATGGGTGTAAGATCATGGGACCTGTATTTCGGAAAACCCGGCCTGCAATTATGCGATGAAGATAAATGGAAATAACCCTGCAATAGTTTGGTAATGACTCTCGAGCGGAAGATTGCCCGTATCTTTGCATTGGATGATGCGACATGGCTGTGCCACGCCAACCCGTGGAGCGTGATCTTACGTTTCACCGTTCTTCCCCTCCTCATTCTCGCGTTCTGGAGCCGGCTCTGGCTCGGGTGGTGGGCAGTTGTTCCGGTTGCACTTGCTCTCCTGTGGACATGGGAAAATCCCCGCATCTTTAAGGCTCCGCAATCATTCGATCACTGGACGTCAAAAGCAGTACTTGGTGAACGGATCTGGTTAAACCGCGATGTTGTACCCGTGCCGGTGTACCACCGGAAGGTGCCGAATATTCTCTCAGCCGTCTCCGGTATCGGGATGCTTTTTATCATCTGGGGTGTTCTCGTGTTCGAACCGTGGCCCACCTTTTTTGGCATGGTGATTGTGTATCTCGGGAAACTCTGGTTCATTGACAGGATGGTCTGGCTCTGGCAGGATATGCAGGATGCGACCGCAGAGTTACGTTCGTGGAATAATTCTTCAAAGAGAAGTGATGAAATTCCCATGAGTGATCCCCGGATATGAGAATAGTTACAGGATACGTGAAGGTAGCCGGTGTCCTGCAATCTTACAGTAAATCCGCTTCTGCGAGGGGGCAATATCCGGAGTATTCCCGATATATTAACACTCCAAAAGAGACCATCTGCAAAAAATGCGGATGCATAAAATCTTTGGAGAGGGATCGAAGAACTCAGATTTATACTCGTTCCGGCAATATCTTCAAATACCTGATTCCTTGAAAGCTAGATCAAGGTGAATAAACACCGGAAAACTATCGAGAAGGACGCTGTGAGACACAATGGCCGGATCAGCCATACCCGGGATATTACCAAGACCATGGCATACACTCCCTATAGATGAGGTCCTGAAAAATTTTTCTAGCTCTGAAGCAGGATTGTCCGATACGGAGGCAGCTCTCCGGTTAGAACACTATGGCAAAAATACACTCCCCGCAAAATCATCACCCGGCCCATTATGGATCTTTTTAGTGCAGTTCAAAAGCCCGCTCATTTTCGTTCTTCTCATTGCGGCACTTATCTCTGCCGGGATCGGTGATTTCAAGGATGCGGCGTTTATTGTTCTTGTTCTTCTCATCAATGCCGTGATCGGAGCATACCAGGAATACCGTGCCGAAAAGGGAGCCATCGCCCTCCAGTCGATCCTTCATGGCTCCGCCCGCCTTGAACGGGGCGGAAGGGAGAGGACTATCCTTTCTGATGAGATTGTACCGGGAGACATCGTCCATCTCGATGCAGGAGCCCATGTTCCCGCAGATATCCGCATCCTGCATGCCGCAGGCCTTACCATCGATGAATCTCTCCTCACCGGGGAATCTTTATCTGTTGAGAAAAGGGTGGGAATCCTTGAGCTGACAACGCCGCTTGCAGAACGAAAGAACATGGCCTTTGCCGGTACCACCGTCATGACCGGGATCGCGGTCGGGGTGGTCACCGCTACCGGATCCGGAACAGAAGTCGGGAAGATCGCCCGTTCTGTCAGTATGACTGCAGCAACAAAACCTCCCCTGATTATCCGGATGGAGCGATTTTCCATGCGAATCGGCATCGCTGTGCTTCTTGCAAGCACCGTGATGGCGATCATCATCCTGAGCAGGGGAGTTGCGCTTATAGACGTGTTCTTCTTCGCGGTTGCACTTGCGATCTCTGCAATTCCCGAGGGTCTCCCGGTCTCCATTACGGTTGCCCTTTCGATTGCAGCCTCACGGATGGCACACCGGAATGTTATCGTGCGGCACCTTGCTGCTGTTGAAGGGCTGGGGAGCTGTACCGTAATAGCTACGGACAAAACGGGCACCCTGACCCTTAACCAGCAGACAGCACGGATAATTGCGCTTCCCTCCGGAAAATTCTATCATTCAACCGGATCGGACGGTGAGGGGCAGGTACTGACGCGGACAAAAACCCTCCCGGATGATATGGAGAGATCCCGGCTCATACGCCTCACAAAAGCTGCGGTTCTTGCAAGCGAAGGTTCCCTGTTTCTCGAAAAAGACGCATGGATCCATTCCGGCGATATGATGGATGTCGCGGTCCTTGCCCTTGCCTATAAACTGGGTCTCCGGCCGGATGAACTCCGCTGCTGCAGCATCGAGGAACGCCGGGTGCCGTTTGATTCCTGGAGGCAGTATACGGCAACATTCTTCCAAACGGACAATGGCCCCCGTGTGGCAGTAAAAGGGGGCGTTGAGGTGATCCTGAAATTTTGCCAGACGATGCTCACGGATGACGGGGAAGTTCCCGTTGACCGGAATCTCGTGGAAGGCCAGGTTTACGAACTTGCACACGCCGGCTACCGGATTCTTGCCATCGCAGAAGGTAGTGCCCCGGGCCTGCAGGAAATGCCACCTGCAGACGGCCCGGAACTTCCTGACCTTACTTTCCTTGGACTTGTGGGTTTCATCGATCCGGTTCGGCCTGATGTGACCGACGCGATACGTCAGTGTCAGGAAGCTGGCGTAGACGTTGTCATGGTTACAGGTGACCTGCCGGAAACAGCAATGTCCATTGCCAGGACGCTCTCGATTGCCACCGAGGAATCACAATTGATGACCGGGACCGAACTGGCTGCAAAGGCAGCGTTCGATTCCGAAAATCTGCCGGAAACCGTAGCCGGTATCCGCGTCTTTGCCCGGGTGACACCGGAACAGAAATTTTTCGTTGTTGATGCTCTGCAGAGGAATGGGCATTATGTGGCAGTTACCGGGGATGGCGTGAATGATGCACCGGCACTCCGCCGGGCAAATATCGGCGTGGCTATGGGATCCGGATCAGATGTCGCAAAGGATACCGCATCTATCATTATCACCGATGACAACTTCACTTCCATCGTTGCCGGGATCGAAGAGGGCAGGTTTGCTTATGACAATATACGGAAAGTGACCTACCTTTTAATCTCCACCGGTTTTGCCGAAGTGCTCCTGTTTACGCTCTCACTGGTATTTGGCCTCCCGCTCCCGCTCCTTGCCGTACAGCTTCTCTGGCTGAACCTCGTCACCAACGGGATCCAGGATGTGACGCTGGCATTTGAGGCAGGCGAGGCCGGGGCGATGAAACGAAAACCCCGCCGGCCTGAAGAGGGAATATTCAACAGCCTTATGGTGAAAGAGACGATCATATCTGCCGGTGCAATCGGGCTTATCGCATTTGGCACCTGGTACTGGCTGCTCTCTTCAGGCTGGGAAGAGACATCTGCCCGGAACATGGTCATCCTCCTTATGGTCCTTCTTGAAAACGTGCACGTGCTCAACTGCCGCTCGGAGTACCGGTCGGCGTTCAGGATCCCGCTCCGCGCCAACCCGCTCCTCATCATCGGGATAATCGCTGCGCAGGGTATTCACATCCTCTCGATGTATATTCCGGTCATGCAGGATCTCCTCGGGATAGGTCCGGTCTCATTGCAGCAGTGGGGAGTCCTTCTTGGCATCGCCTGTATGATCCTTGTCGTGATGGAACTGTTCAAATTTTTCAGCTCGAGAAGTGAATTAATTCAGTAATACGGTCAAACGGGGTCGCGTAGTTTTCCGCTCTGTGAAAGACGCTTTCAGCAGGTCCGGAGATCTGGTATCTTCTTTTGCATGGGGCAGGTTATTCTTACCCTCCGTTTGAACCCCGCCCACGGACAGTTCTCATGTCATAATTCGGAAACGGGACAAACATTTTATATCACACCATACAAGGAAACTTCAAAGAATGGCGCAATAATTACTTTCCATTCACGTATATGGTCACTAGTTTTCCGCACCATTCCCACGCTCCCTGCGGGGACGAAAAGAACCTCATCTTTTGGTAATGAACTATGAATCGCCTGCTGATAGTCTCCAACAGATTACCGGTAACAATCCAGAAACGGGGTAGCGACCTGCATGTAACGCAGAGTGTCGGCGGTCTTGCAACCGGCCTTGGATCAATTTATGCGAAGCTCAATGCGATGTGGCTGGGTTGGCCGGGCATTTCCGGCAGGAATTTATCGCAACCGGACCGGGAAAAAATAATTCGTATCCTCAAAGATATACAGTGTGAACCGGTTTTTCTGTCTGATTCCGAATTTGAAAAATATTACAACGGGTTCTGCAACAAGGCAATCTGGCCGCTGTTCCATTACTTCTCCCATTATGCTGAATATAACCCGGCATTCTGGAAAGGGTATGTCAAGGTGAACAAAAAGTTCTGTGACGCAGTCTGTGCTGTAGCAGAAGATGGAGACCAGCTATGGATCCATGATTACCAGCTGATGCTGGTTCCTGGCATGCTCCGGGAAAAAATCCCGGATGCAACCATCGGTTATTTTCTCCATATCCCCTTCCCCCAGTATGAACTCTTCCGGCTCATGCCCTGGAGAAGAGAGATCCTCGAGGGGCTCCTTGGTGCTGATCTTATCGGGTTCCATACCATCGAATACGCCACCTACTTCTTCAACTGTGTCCGGAGAATCCTTGGTTATGAACAGGAAATGACCTGGATCAAAGCCGGGGAACGACAGATCAGGGTCGATACCTTCCCCATGGGAATCGACTATGAGCGGTTTTCGGTTCACGAGAATAATCCCGATCTCAAAAAAGAGATCCTCAGGATACGGCATTATGTCACATCAGACAAAATTCTGCTTTCCATTGACCGTCTCGATTATTCCAAAGGGGTACCGCTCCGTCTGAAAGCATTTGACCACCTGCTCGAAACCCATCCTGAATTAAAAGAACAGGTAACGCTCATCCTTGTTGCCGTCCCTTCACGGATAAAAATCAACCAGTATGCCGAACTCCGGCATGAAGTGGACCAGCTTGTCGGGAGAATAAACGGGAAACACGCGACTATTGGCTGGACACCTGTGCGCTATCTCTTCAAGTCCCTGCCTTTCATCCGTCTCCTTGCGCTCTACAGCATTGCAGACATTGCGCTGGTTTCACCGGTCCGGGACGGAATGAACCTGATGGCTAAGGAATACCTTGCAACCAAGAGCAGTGGTGACGGCATGCTGATCCTGAGCGAGTTTGCCGGTGCGGCAAAGGAACTGGGTGAAGCAATTCTTGTCAACCCGAACAACATTGCAGAGTTTTCCGAAGCGATTTATCAGGGACTGACGCTGCCGGAACCCGAGAGGCGGACCCGCGTCAAGACCATGCAGGAGCGGCTCAGGCGGTATGATCTTACCCGGTGGACGAACGATTTCCTTGATGTGCTCGAGAGCACCCAAGCCCACCAGCAGATGCTTGCTGCCCGGTTCATGGACACGGCGGCGATCCGGCGCATGGAGACCGATTACCGGAATGCATATCGGCGGGTGCTGTTCCTTGACTATGACGGGACACTGGTTCCGATTGCCAAAACCCCCCAGCAGGCCCAGCCGGATGCCGGGATCCTGCAGATACTCAGCCGGTTAATCCAGGATGCCGGGACCAGTGTTATTATCGTCAGTGGGCGGGACCGCTCCGTTCTGGATCACTGGTTTGGTGAACTTGATATCGGGCTGATTGCAGAACATGGAATCTGGATCCGGGAGCGAGGGAAAGACTGGGAAATGCTCAGGACGGTATCAGAAGACTGGAAAGAAGAGATCCGTCCTATACTTGAACGGTATGTCGACCGGACCCCGCGGACATTCGTCGAGGAGAAAGAGTATTCCCTTGCATGGCACTACCGGAACGCCGACCCCTATCTTGCGTGGATCCGATCCGGAGAGCTGCGGGAGGATCTGATGGTCCGCACAAAAAGCCTCCGTCTGGCACTACTCGAAGGGTCAAAGGTAATCGAGGTAAAAAGTGCGGATGTCAACAAGGGTTCAGCAGTTCAGCACTGGCTGAAGAATGAAACCTATGATTTCATCTTCGCGGCCGGTGATGATCGCACGGATGAGGATGTTTTTGCCGCAGCCCCCCCGAATGCCTATACCGTCAAAGTGGGCACAAACCCTTCATGTGCACTCTACAGCGTCAGGTCTGTCCATGAAATCAGGGACCTGCTCAAAACCTGGAGTTCCTTACCAACTAACAGCCGGTAGGGTGGAAGAAATATCCAGCTCCCCCGGGTTTTCATGAGATCATCTCACCAGCAAGAAAAAATGCCGGTTGGCCACGCTTAAAATATCCCCCTCAACCGCTACCGGATTTCGTGTACAATGGATTTCAGAACCCGGAATGCGATATTGACCCGTTTTGGGCGCTGGCTCAGGATATACCCCATTTTAGACACAGCCCTCTCAAGGAGATACGTGTTGATGAGGATTTCATAATCCTCCTGATTCTGGGGGACAAACTCTGCCGTGCCGGCAACTTCCAGATATCCTGCGAGAAATGTTTTTGACACGTACCGGCACCAGAACTGCACCCAGGGTTCAAGGAGCTCAATCTCGTCCGGCCCGAGCGTTGCGTTCTTGAGCAGAATTGACCAGGCTGCATAATGCAGGGACCATATCATACCAGCCACATCCCTGAACGGGCAGTATTTCAGTCTCCGCTCGTTTGACATCCGGGTTGAGTCTCCTTCGAAATTGGCGATGATGAAATCTTTCCCGGTATACAGTACCTGCCCGAGATGGTAATCGCCATGAATTCGCATCTTGAGGGTAAGTATTTTTCTCTGGGTCAGTCGCTGCAGGCAGGTGATTATTTCCGGTTCTATGGCTAATACTTCCTTCATCTCATCCAGGTATTCCGGATTGATTACTGCCGAATTCATTTCGAGGAGCCACATTGTCTGCCGTGTAAGGCTCTGGAATGACTGGAATACTGATCGCTGGTACAGCCGTGAGAACTGTTCGGGGGCAAAATCGGGATTTTCCCAAGAGGAGGACAGGGCGATGTGGAGTTCTGCAGTCCGCTTTCCAAGGAGGCGAATCATATCGATGAAGAAGAGGTCAATCAGTTCAAGGATTTCCCGGGGAATCGCCGGTGATCCACCGGATACTGACCCTGAATAAGAGGCAATCTTTGCCGGGCTGCCTTTTTTCGATAATACGCGCTCGAAAAATTTTTCAAGGGCGTCTTCTGCAAACATCCGGGCGGTCGTCTGACAAAATGCATTCTCCTCAAGCAGCCCAAGAGTGACCGGTGCAGTGCCCGGCCGCTGGTATTCCAGGGATCCGATAATTGCGGGGCAATGCGAAAACGACGTGTTCTGATTCAGGAACTGCAGGATCTCCTTCTCCGGGTTGATGACCTCATCGATGCGGTTATAGATTTTCAGGACCTGGCTGTCCATATAAGCGATGAGCGTGAACTGCTGGGTGGCGGTGAACAGTTGCGAGGGTTTTTTTCCGTCATTGCCGATGACCCTGCCAGCTGACTTTTTTTCCATATGTGAAACAAGAGTGCCGGTTTTTCCCCGTAAACGGGTTCTGCCGGATACAAGCTGGAGCAGCATGTCCCGGAATGCAGTATCATACATGCTCTCATGGAGAATCCCTTTCTCCTCCCCGAGAGTCAGGTGCATGATGACAACCTGCGGAACTTCGGTGAGGAACAGATTAGCATTTTTACCGGTACTGAACATAACCGGGAGGAAGAATACCTCGGATAACCCGTCCGTATAGGTAATCTCCACGAGGATCAGGTGCATGTTTCCGGCAGGATCCTTTGTCATGGGGATCTGTTCAAGAATCACTGCTCTCCGTATGGACGGGGAGATTAACCCGAACCCGGGCCATTTGTTCAGGTAATCAACAAAGATCTCTTCAATCTGTCCCCGCTTTTTGCACTCGATAAAATCCCGGCAGGACACTGGCAGGACCAGCCCGGGGATGTCCCTGAACAAGCCCGCATCAGTGCCGGTTTCGCTTTGGGACAACAGGAACCAGAAATAATCGTGAGGTCCGAGCGTAAGGATATACGGACTTTCAGTAATTTTCGGGAATTTGTTATGGCTGAACACTTCCCGTGGCACGCATCCCAGGTATGGCGAGAGATCAAGACTGACATACTGGGATGTCTTGGACAGGTTGAACACCGCAAGGATATTCTCGTCCTGGTAGTGCCGGATACATGCAAGGACTTTGAAATTATTCGTATTAAGAAAGCGGATATCCCCGCGACTGAATGACCGGTATTTGCGGGCCACCCGTATCAGGCGCTTGATCCACCAGAGGAACGAGGAGGGGTTGATCTGCTGGACTTCAACGTTCACGGCTTCATAGTGATATTCCGGATCGATGATGATCGGCAGGTAGAGCTGCTGGGGGTTGGCCCTGGAAAAACCGGCGTTTTTGTCAGCACTCCACTGCATCGGGGTCCTCACGCTGTTCCTGTCACCGAGATAAAAGTTATCCCCCATCCCTATCTCATCCCCGTAATACAGTATTACCGTTCCGGGAAGCGAGAACAGGATCACGTTCATGAGTTCCATCTCGCGCCGGTCATCCCGCATAAGGGGTGCAAGCCGCCTCCGGATACCAAGGTTGATCCGCTGTTGGGGATCTTTGGCATAGACCCGGTACATATAGTCACGTTCCTCATCGGTGACCATCTCAAGGGTGAGCTCATCGTGGTTCCGGAGAAACAATCCCCACTGGCAGGATTCCGGGATCTGCGGGGTTGAATTGAGGATATCGATAATGGGATAGCTGTTCTCCATCCGCAACGCCATAAATAACCGGGGCATGAGTGGGAAGTGATATGCCATGTGCGCCTCGTCACCGTCCCCGAAATAGGCAGCCGCATCTTCCGGCCACTGGTTTGCCTCAGCGATAAGTAGCCGGTTCTTAAACCGGCTGTCTACGTGTGCCCGGAGTTCCTTTAAAAATGCATGGGTTTCAGAAAGGTTTTCACAGCTCGTACCTTCCCGCTCGTAAAGATACGGGACTGCATCCAGCCGCAACCCGTCAACTCCCAAACCGAACCAGAAATCGACCGCGTCAAGGATGGATTTCCGGACAAACGGGCTGTAATAGTTCAAATCCGGCTGGTGCGAGTAGAACCTGTGCCAGTAATACGCTTTTGCCACCGGGTCCCACGCCCAGTTGGAGGATTCGAAATCCTTGAAGATGATTCTCGCATCCTGGTACCGTTCCGGCGTATCGCTCCAGACATAAAAATCACGCCACCTGCTGCCAGGTTTTGCCCGCCGTGACTTCTGGAACCATGGGTGCTGGTCGGAAGTATGGTTGAGCGCCAGCTCGATGATCACCCGTATGCCACGCTGGTGTGCTGCGGCAAGGAAGTCCTTAAAATCCTTAAGCGTCCCGTATATTGGATGAATACCGTAATAATTTGTAATATCGTACCCGTCATCCTTGAGCGGGGACGGGTAGAACGGAAGGAGCCATATGGCCGTGGCACCGAGATCCTTGATATAATCCAGTTTCTGGGTTAAGCCTTTAAAATCACCAATACCATTCCCATCACTGTCGTAGAACGCCCGGACATGTACTTCATAAATGATGGCATCTTTGTACCACAGCGGATCATCTTCGAGATCCGGTTCGGTTTTTTTTCCCATTGCCATGATTACCAATCCCCCGGCAGAAGACCAGTCACCAGATAAACCGGGAATTGCCGGTATTTGTCATCCCGATAAGTACGCGTGAGCCACAGGAGTGCCCCGATATACCATGCGGTTTGTGATATTATATAAAATCGCGTTTTTTCGGATTCCACGGAAGAGCCAGGTACCAGTCCGGCGGCGTTCCTTCCCGCACCTCAGGAATTGAACGGGTAATCCATTGCAACAGTCAGACAGTACGCATCAGCAAAAAACAGATCATGAATAGGGGCGGATCTTCCTGAATAACCATACCTTGATCTGGTCATTAATCAGGAATGACACGAGTGCGTAGCCCCAGACAATAAGCGCAAGTGACCAGCCGATTGGCGTCATGAAGACACCATAGATTACGATGAGGGTTGCGGCTACCTGCGTAATTTCTGCTGTGCCAAAAAGAGCAAACGAGGGAAACGGGCGCTCCCAGAAATGTTGCTGGCCGGTACGGGCAAGGTAAATCGTCATGTGACCGGCGACAGCAAGCTTGAGGAAGATGAGCGTCTGTATAACGCCGGCTTCAAGGTGGAAATATTCCTTTACCAGCCAGAGGAGGATAAAGCTTGAGACAACCCCCAAAATCCCGAGGATACTTGCGATGATCATGATGCGGTTCATCTGCCAGCGTACGGGCTTTTGTGCGACCGGTGCGTTATCAAATGCGATCATCATGATGGGGAGGTCGTTCAGGATCGCCAGCACAACGATCATAAGTGCAGTAACCGGGTAAAAATTCAATAATACGATACAGAGAGTCAGGAAGATCAGGACCCTGACGGTCTCGGCAATCCGGTAAACTGCATAATTTTCCATTCGCCGGAATATTTCCCGGCTCCTCTCAATCGCATCAATTATGACCGAGAGCCCGGGTTTTGTTAAGACAATATCCGCAGCAGACTTTGCTGCATCTGTCGCACCGGCGACAGCAATGCCGGCATCTGCCTCACGGAGTGCCGGCGCATCATTCACGCCATCCCCGGTCATGCCGATGATATGGTCGCCTCCCTGCAGGGTTTTCACGATTCGGAACTTGTCTTCAGGAAGAACCTGGGCAAACCCATCGGCAGACTCAAGCTGTTTCCGTACCACCTCTCCATCACCGGCAATCAATACAGTCCGGGAAAGGATGTTCTGGCCAAGACCCACCTGCGCGGAGATCTCTTGTGCAATAGCAATGTGATCCCCCGTTACCATTTTCACATTCACGCCAAGTTTTTTTGCATTAGTTATCGTGGCAGCAGAATCCCCGCGGGGCGGATCGAAAAGCCCTATCAGGCCAAGGTACTGCCATGTTCCGGAACGGTCGGCCCGCGCTACCCCGAGAGCACGGAATCCTTTCTTCGCAAACCCTGTTATCCACCCGTTCAGCGTTGAAGCGAGAGCCCCGTCAGTCCCGGCAAGAGAGGCGATTGCCTGGGGCGCCCCCTTGGCAACTTCAAACGATCTACCCGATCGTTCCTGAACCGAAGCCTTTGAGAACTTGGTGACCGGATCGAAAGGAACAAAATCCAGGGTTTCAAATGCGGAGGTATCGGGGTGGGGTGTGAGACTATCATACCGTGAAAAAACCGCCATGTCGATGGGATCATTGTTCTCTTTACTGGATGCCAGTGCCGCCGCGATTATAACGTCCTGTTCGGAAATCCCCGGAAAGGTCCTGATCTCACCGATACTGATGGAATTCTGCGTAATGGTCCCGGTCTTATCGGAACAGAGGATATCCATCCCGGCCATCTCTTCTATGGCAGTGAGCCGGCTGACAATCACCTCCTTTTTTGCAAGGGCTGTGGCACCGACAGCAAGTGTCACCGTCATAACCGCGGGAAGCGCTGCGGGAATCGCCGCTACGACAAGGATAACGGCAAACTGAAGTGTTACCAGAAAGGATTCAGACCTCAGCATTGCAACGATAAAAACGATGCTGACCAGCACGATAGCAAGGATGATGAGATAGTTGCCTATCCGCTCGACAGCAGCCTGAAAATGACTTCGCGGAGATTTTACCTGAACCAGCCGGGCTGTCTTGCCAAAAAATGTGTTTATCCCGATTGTTGTGACCTTCGCGTCCATCTCGCCCTGGCGGACGATGGATCCGGAGTATACCGTATCGCCCGGCTTCTTCTCGACCGGGAGGGATTCGCCGGTCAGTGCCGATTCATCGAGAAGGAGGTATTTCCCATTGCCCAGTAAGGCATCTGCCGGCACAATATCCCCAAGCCGGATATGGACGATATCCCCGGGCACGAGTTCGTGGGCCGGGATCTCCTGCCATGTGCTGTCCCGGAGCACACGGGCATCAGGTGCGAGTTGCTTTCTTAAGAGTTCAATGGCGTTCTCAGCCTTTCGTTCCTGGAAAAACCCGACAACCGCGTTGATCAAGAGCAGGAAGAGGATAATGGCAAAGTCGTCCCAGTGCGTAATAACTGCCGAGAGAATTGCAGCTATCTCGATCATCCACGGGATCGGGCCCCAGAAGTAGGAAAGGAATTTGAGCAGCGGGTGTTTCTTTTCTTCAGGGATATCATTGAAGCCGTACCGTTGCCGGAGGTCCATGACCTCTACCCTCGTCAGCCCTGTCATGGATCCCTGAGCGTGTACGGGCGATTCTGCTGCCATATCCGAGGGTCTCGTATTGCCTGTCATAGACAATGATCTCCGGTTATACCTGCCATACCTATCCCATGATTCCGTATGACGTTTGATCGGCAAAGTATTCAGATTCAACCATGTTATGCCTTTTCAGGTAACAGCTTACAGGCCTGTCGGAGATATAACCGGAACGAAAAAACCCTGTCCTGGCATTATGGGGGGACATGCCGTTTTTTAAGATATAACACGTATTCCGGGAAGTATTGAGAATCTTTGTGTTCTTCTTTTTGGCATCTGCAGTACGGTTGTGAAGATGCAACCCTGTACAGGATATCAGTTTCAGTATTATACTGGATAATGGGAAAGGGTTTAAATTTTAAGCCCTAATGAAAGGTAACTGGGTGCTGCGACCACAGCATACTAGCCCCTTGTATTATTCATATACCTTGAGCAGCACCCACCTGTCCTATGTAACGGGCAGGATAAACCCGAATGAGGTGCACAAATGAACGTGAAGTATCTAAATTCAGTTGACATGCTCGACAACTTAGTCGGCCTTACCCCAAAAGAACGAGAGGAGATGGAGATTGTCACGCAGACATTTCCGTTCCGCGCAAATGAGTATTTCCTGTCCCTGATCGACTGGAAAGACCGGCACGATCCGTTTCGCCGGATCGTGATCCCAGATCCTCACGAACTGAAAGGCGGGGGATGCATGGATCCCTCCTGCGGGAAAGATTATACAAAACTTCACGGCCTCCAGCATAAATATGCCCGGACCGGCCTGCTTTTCTTTTCGGATCTCTGCGGCGGCATCTGCCGGTTCTGTTTCCGGAAACCGGCGCGCTGGTATGATGATTATCGGCACCATGTTGCACACATCGGCGATCTCCTGCCCGTGAAGAAGCCGAAGATGCACTGGCTGTTATAAGGTGCGGTGGAGTATCATGACCGGAATATCCAGTGGCCTGAAAAAGCCAAAAGAAAACGAAGGAACTGTCGGTTCCCTGCTCTCCATGAAGGACCTCGGGGGACAGGTAAAAAATACGGTAAAGGAAATTGTATCTGTCCTGAGAGGACACCATGAGGGTGGGGAAAAACAGGATAACCTGTCGATCATCAGGAATACCATTGATGCTGAGAAGACTCCCGAGTTCTGGAAGGACTGGCGGTGGCAGCTCCGGCATGCAATCCGGGATCTTGCCACAGTTGAACAGGTCCTCGGCATCCGTTTCAATAGGGAGGAGCGGGAAGAGCTCCAGAAAACGATCGAAAAATTTCCTCTCAACATCACCCCCTATTACATCTCGCTTATTGATGTGAATGATTACCAGAATGATCCGATTTTCAAGCAGGCATTCCCGTCACCCAAGGAGCTGATCGTTGAACATTACGAGCTCTCCGATCCGCTCGCAGAGGATAAAGACAGCCCGTGTTCCTGCATCACGCACCGGTATCCTGACCGGGTGCTGTTCCTTGTCAGTAACACCTGTGCGATGTACTGCCGGCACTGCACCCGGAAACGCAAAGTCGGCGATGTTGATTCGATCCCTGACCGGGAAGAGATCCTCGCGGGCATTGAATATATCCGAAACACGCCGCAGATCCGCGACGTGCTCCTCTCAGGCGGCGACCCGTTCATGCTCAGCGATGAGTATCTTGACTGGATCCTCACTGAGCTCCGTGCCATCCCGCACGTGGAAGTAATACGGATCGGGACCCGTGTGCCGGTCACGCTCCCGTTCAGGATCACTGATGAACTTGTCGCCATGCTGAAAAAGCACCACCCGCTCTGGGTGAACATGCAGTTCAACCACCCCAAGGAGATGACCGAGTCCGCACAGACAGCAGTCGCAAAGCTTGCCGATGCCGGCATCCCGCTTGGTAACCAGTCCGTCCTCCTTGCCGGTATCAATGACTGCCCCCGGATCATGAAAGAGCTCGTCCAGCAGCTCGTGAAAAACCGTATCCGCCCGTATTACCTGTACCAGTGCGACCTGTCAGAAGGCATCAGCCATTTCCGTACCCCGGTCTCCAAAGGAATCGAGATTATGGAGAACCTTGTAGGCCATACCAGCGGTTTTGCCGTGCCCCGCTATGTTATCGATGCACCCGGCGGCGGAGGAAAGATCCCCGTATTCCCCAACTACCTGCTGACATGGTCGGTACACAAGGTCGTTCTGCGCAATTACGAAGGGATGATCTGTACCTATCAGGAACCGGCTCACTATGACCGAATATTCTGCGATGGTGATTGTGACGGTTGCAAGCTCCAGCTGAACATTGATCGGGCTGATGAATCAAAAGTCGTCGGTGTGGCAAAACTGCTCGCCGACTATGATACAACAACCACACTCATCCCGGAAAATACCGACCGGATTGAAAGGAGAGATGAAGAGGGTGTCTGATACAATCCTGACAATAGGTAATAGTGTCGTCCAGCATGGCCATTTCAACAAACGGATCTATGTCATGAGGGTATCCCGTGAAGACATACCGGATATTATCCGGCCACTCGATGACCTTGCAAGGAAAGAAAAATATTCCAAAATCTTTGTAAAAGTGCCCGAATCATCGGAAGCGGTCTTTGCTGATGCCGGTTATGTAACTGAAGCGACGGTTCCGTTTTTTTACCGTGGAACCGATACTGCCGTTTTCATGGCGAAATACTTTGACCCGGAACGAGACAAGGTAGCCGATTCCCTGGCAATTGCAGATGTGTTGTCCGCGGCGTTCGGGTACGCACAGAAGGGGTACATTCCCCAGCTGCCCGCGGGATTTTCAATCGTGCACGCCCATACCGGCGATGCAAAAGAGATCGCAGAGCTCTTCCGTTCTGTATTCAAGACGTACCCGTTCCCCATATTTGATCCGGATTTTATCATCACAACCATGAAAGAGGGTATACGGTATTTCTGCATCCACCAGTCCAAAAAGATAGCCGCAGTTGCATCCTGCGAGATCAATGCTGATGCACGGAACGCGGAGATGACGGACTTTGCAACCGATCCCCGGTTTCAGGGAAAGGGACTTGCCGGTAACCTCCTCCATGCCATGGAAGCGGAAATGAAAAAAGAAGAGATCCAGCTCGCGTATACGATCGCCCGTGCAAATTCTTACCCGATCAACATGACCTTTGCCCGTGCCGGTTACCAGTACGGGGGGATGCTTCCCAACAACACCAACATCTGCGGATCACTGGAGAGCATGAATGTCTGGTATAAGAAATTGTAGACAGGTGAGCGATGTGAATTGGCTTAGTTTCACTGAGATCGGGACAAAGAGGGGGATATAATGGATCCTGGAATAGTGTATGCGACCATCACCATTATCTTCGGCCTTATTGCTGCGGGAATTGCCCATATCATTGTCCATTGGCTGAAGAAAAAGGTATCCGGAACCGAATCACAACTTGATGACATCCTGCTGGCGGCACTTGGAAAACCGCTGGTAATCATGATCCTTGCCGGCTCAATATACATCGCATTGACCTTTTTTGGGGTCCTTCCTGAAACTGTCGCCGGATTTGCCGTTGATCAGTACGTGAATGCATTTTTTATCCTGATCGGAGCATGGATCGTCTCATCATTCTCATACAACCTGTTACGGACCTATGGTTCGGTTGTAGCAGCGAAAACGGAATCAGATTTCGATGACCGTATGCTACCGCTGCTCGAGATTATCGCCAAGTACCTGATATGGTTTGTCGCTTTTCTCCTAATTCTGTCAAATTTCGATATTGATATTACCCCGCTCCTTGCAGGAGCTGGAATTGCAGGAATTGCTCTTGCCCTTGCCGCCCAGGATATCCTCTCGAATTTTTTCGGTGGTGCAATTATTACCTTGGACAAGCCGTTCAAGATCGGCGATCGTGTCAAGTTTGAGGATTTTTTTGGCGACATTGTCAGCATCGGGCCGAGAAGTACAAGGTTAAAAACACTCGATAACCAGATCGTGACAATCCCGAACTCCAAAATCACATCAAACATTGTCATCAATTTTGCGCAACCGGATATCAAAATGAAGGTGAGGATTCCGTTCGCCGTAGCCTACGGAACCGATATACCCCAGGTAAAAAAAACGCTCCTTGAAATTGCCCATGAAGCAATTGAGAAGACTTCGTGGGTATTATCGGATCCGGCCCCGTCAGTGTATTTTCTTGAGTTCGGGGAATCGAGCCTGAACGGGCAGCTCATTCTCTGGACAAACAACTATGACAACCTATGGGATGTCCAGGATTACGTCAATTCCCGTATCAATGAACGGTTCCGCAAGGAGGGCGTTGAAATCCCGTTTCGTCAGGTTGATATCTGGATGCGGAATACTGGCGGCAGCTGATGCTGGTAGAAGTGCTTGCCGGAATACTTATTTTTATCGCAGTTTTTCTCCTTATCGTCATAATCGGGAGCAATCTCTTCGCCATCATGATCGAGGAAAAAGCCCGTTACCTTCTCTTAACAATTTTTAATGCATCGTTACCTGCGACTAAGAGTATTCCATCCAATCCCAAACCAGTATCACGCTATTTGTCATGGGCGCTCGGTAAGAATACCGATCCGGTTGGGTCCGTCCATATCCGGCATACGGGAAGGTTCAGATACGGGAATTCAGAACGATGGCTGAATCTCAAGGGAGAGGCTTTTTTCTCTCTTGCAACACCGGGTTTTGTGTGGCATGCAAAAATCGCGTACACCCCCGGTATCTGGATCGAAGCGTTCGACTATTATGTACATCGCGAAGCGGGAATGAATCTCAACCTTCTCTCGGTCTTCCCGCTTGACAATTCGCACGGTGATAAGATCAAACTCCCCTCGCTCTTCCGGTATCTGGCCAGTGCACCCCTCTTCCCGACTGCCCTCTTACCTGGCGTGTCGCTGGAATGGAAGACCGTGAATGATTCAACTGCACGGGCATTCATCAAAGACAACAATCTCTGCGCTGAAGCCCTTGTCCATTTTGACGGTACTGGACAGATCCAGAGCATCGAGGCGTGCCACAGGAATCACCCGGAGACAGGCAGGCCGGTCCCAGGCCATTTTATTAAAAAGTTCTTTGATTATACTGATGTGCAGGGATATAAAATACCCCTGCAGATCTCATCGGAACTGATCCTTCGGGACGGGGAATATGCCTGTACAGATTTTACCATTACCAGTATCGAGTTCGAAATCCCGGGGAAGATATCCCGGAGCGAATCCTGATGGTCGCTGCTTTCTGTATCCCGGTTCCCTATCGTATTATCGCACTGATGCAGGAACGAAACCGTCTCTTTGCGTACCCCATGGAATGTCTGGCGGGTGAGATCAAGGCAACCGGATTCCAGTGCAACCGCTGCGGGACATGCTGTACCCGGTTCGTCAACGGGCACATCTTTCTGCTGGATCATGAGGTAGTTGAAGTGAAAAAAATCGATCCCGCTGCGTTCAAACCCGCACCGGATCCTGAATTCTGCGACCAGAACGGTATGTTATATGTTTCGGGATATGCACTCCGGATGAAAAATGATATACCGGGGTCCTGCTGGTTTCTTGAGAACCAGAGGTGTCGGATCTACGACCGAAGGTTTTCCGGCTGCCGCATCTACCCACACATGCTTCGCCGTTACGCTGATGAGGCAGGGCTGGTGACATGGCACCTTTTCGCAAAGATGAACGAACACGGGCGATATCATCAGGATGTACCCGACAACGAGTGCCTTGCACTCGCATACGAAATCAAAGAATATGAAAACGCGGTCCTCACACAACAGATATCATTCCTCGAAACCATCCATGAATATTTTACTGTGCATGATCTCGGGCATGTACAGGAAATGTATGATTATCAGATGCGGAAGTTTTTACATGGCGAGCCAGTCAATGTCATGGTTTATCATGCCGGAGAACTGGAAGAACACCGGATTACAAAACCGGGTTGAATTTTTCGGCAGGTGGCTATCAGATTAATTAAAAAGAAGACGTCACCCGTCCTGTCACATCACAACCCGTGTGACAACCCCGTGGATTTTCTCCGAAGGAAGTGTGTAGAACTGGACAAATGGCGGGGAAATCTTCTTGATGATCCCGTACAGTTTCCAGATGAATTTGTCGCTGACGATATTTTCTACCCCATAAAAGATTGTCTTTTCATCAATTCCCCTGCTCCTTAATAACGCTATAATATCAATGACTTCCATATACCCGGTTCTGATTGAAAATACGTGGAGGCCTGGAGCAAGGTTGCAATCGAATTCCGATTCAACGCCAAAAGGTGCATCGGTTATGGAGATTGATACAAGGACATTGTTATCATACATGATCTCATTCTGGAAGAAGACCTGGGTCAGGTATGGCGAAATGTTCATAACATCCCCGATAAAGTAGAGTGCAGTTCCCGTTATTTTATTTAAGGAGGCATAGGACTCGCGGTATTTTGGGAGAAAATCTTCCAACGCTACGGGTTTCAACATCGCATGGAGTTTGTCCTGTCCAAGGATGAACGTGACGATAACGATCAGGGGGATCGCTGCTATTAAGAATGACCAGAATGCACCGTGAGGGATCTTGAGGAACGTGGATATGAAAAAGAGCCCATCAATCACAATCAGCAAGCCGCAGAGAAGCAGTTTTCCTGTTTCCTTTTTCCAGAGGAAGATCATCGCCATCATAATGGCAGAGATTGTCATGGTCCCGGAAACCGCGAGCCCGTACGCCGCTGCAAGGTTCTCCGAAGTTTTGAATTCAAACATCACGACAAGAACTGCGACAAGCAGAAGCCAGTTGATGGCATCGATATAGATTTGTGACTGGAGTACGGGAGAGGTATACTCAATCTTCATCTTGGGGAGAATGCGGGTTGTCATGCCCTGGTATACGATCGAGAACATGCCGGAGATCATTGCCTGAGACGCGATGACGGTAGCACACAGGCTCAGGAGAAGAAATGGAATGTAGACAAGCGGGCTGATATGATTTATCATCGCGAACAGGACGTTGTGCGTCTCATTGGTATTAAGTACAAATGCACCCTGCCCGAGATAGCTGAGCACGAGTGCAGGAAAGACAAAATACCATCCCTTCACAATAGGCTCCCTGCCAAGGTGTCCCATATCGGCATACAGCGCTTCGCCCCCGGTGACGCAGAGGATTACTGCAGACAGGACAAACAATGACACAATCCCGTTCTCAACGAGAAACACAAGAGCATAATAGGGATTGAGCGCCAGGAGAACCTGGGGTGCAGCGAATATCGACATGATGCCCGAAACCGCGAGCGCGAGAAACCAGAGGAGCATGATCGGACCAAAGGCCCATGCAACCCTGTCAGTTCCTTTTCTCTGGATGGCAAATAACGCGATTGCGATCAATGCAGCAATGAGGAGGAGGATAACCCCGCTGGTTTCTTCATATCCCGGGATCAGCCGGAAACCTTCGACAGCAGAAAGAATGCTGATAGCCGGTGTGATGACGCTGTCGCCAATAAAGAGTGCGATACCGATGATGGTGAGGACGGAGACAAATGCGGTCACTTTACCGGGTTTGATCAGCGAGTCCAGGATCCGTTGAAGGACGATGGTTCCCCCTTCACCCTTGCTACTGATTGACATCGCGAGCCAGACGTACTGGACGGTGATGATGATAAACAGCGTCCAGACAATCAGTGAGAGGAGTCCAAGGATATTAGATGGGATTGGCAGGATAAAAAGAAGGATTGCTCCGATAGTATAAATCGGACTCGTGCCAATATCACCGAACACGAGACCAAGGGATTTGATAATTTTTGAAAATGGGATGTCCTTATTACCCATCTGGTATAGTCTGTTTTTGAAAACGCGTAAACCTTTTGGATTTTTTCTCTGCCGGGCGCACGGATTCACCTCGAGGTATACACAATCATGCAGAGGAATCGATAGTCCGGGATAAAAAGGCAATTGAATTAAAAAAAGATACATTTTTTCGATGGTTTCTCATCGACCAGTTTTGCGGTGTGCTCATTATTTTTTTATAATCCCCTGTTCCGTGCGGTGAGACTGAAGCAGGTGCAAACCAGAGACAGGAATATCATAAAAGACCTAAAGGGATTGCCGGGCGTACCTGCATATCACTTGTGGTATGGCTCGCCCCGAAGGATACGAAACGCTCGGTAAACCTGCTCCATGAGAAAGAGCCGGGCCATGGGGTGCGTGAAGGTCATTGGGGAGAGGGAGAGACGCAGGTCACTTTCGCCCAGAACTGCCGGAGAAAGACCAAGGTCCCCACCAATCACAAATGCCAGATTGTTCTGCCCGGAAATCTCCCATCTCCTGAATGCTCTTGCGAGTTCCTCGCTTGACCAGCTCTGCCCTTGCACATCAAGGGCAATGACAAACGAACCTTCCGGGATAGCGGCAAGGATCCGCTCTCCTTCCTTCTCCTTTGCGGCCGACTCAACCGCTGGTGAAGTGGATGCCGGTCGTTTCTCCTCAGAAATTTCGATTGTCTGCAGTTTCACATACGGACGCAGGCGTTTTTCGTATTCAGAAATACCCAGCTGCAGATACTTTTCCTTGATCTTACCGACAGCGAATATGTGAACCTGCATGGGTCTTCCCACGTGGAAACAGGTGGATTACCCTCCCACATGCCAAAAGAATATTATCCAAATATCTTTTTTGATTGTTCAAGCGCATAAACAGCAGGGAGCTTTTTCCCGGTCAGAAACTCAATACATGCCCCACCACCCGTAGAGATGTGGGTGAAGTCCTTTTCAATGCCAAGTTTTTCTATGACGGCAGCAGTGTGCCCGCCACCTACGACAGAGAACTCTACTTTCGATGCCGCCCGGAGCAGTTCGTATGTCCCTGTAGCAAAATCAACATCTTCAAAGACACCGGCAGGGCCGTTGAAGACCACGGTTCCTGACATTTTTAAGGTCTGGACAAGCGAGGCAATAGCGTCCATGCCAAGATCGAGCACGGGGGTGTCTTCCGGAATCCTGTCAATGGGATATTCGACACGATGGTTATCCTGCCTTACGGCAACGGATTCCGGCATAACCACACAATCCCGGTAAAGGGAAAGGATCTCCTTTGCCTTTTCAATCTCCGGCAGGTATTTGAGTTGGGTAATCAGCTGGGTGGAGGGCTTCCCGATATTGTAGCCGGCAGCAATCAAAAAGACATTCGCAACAACCCCAATCACCATAACCTGATCGGCGATACCATTGGCAAGCACATGCCGTGCGACATCAATAGAGTCATCCACTTTAGTGCCGCCAAGAACCATGCAGACCGGGCGGGGTGCACCGGAAAACACCTTGGAGAGTGTTGACACTTCTTTTTCCATAAGAAGCCCCCCCGCTGATCGCATGACAAGCGGTAATCCCACGATGGTTGGTTGTGAGCGATGTGCGGTACCAAATGCGTCGTTTACAAAAACGTCCGCCATTGAGGACAACTTTTTTACCAGATGTGTCTTTTTTGCTTCTTCTGGTTTTAAGGTCAGGTTCTCTTCTGCATTGAACCGTACATTTTCCAGCATCAGCACATCCCCGACTTTCATGGCATGCACGGCTTCCCGTGCATGACGCCCGAAGATGCTGTCAGTGTACGTGACCGGCTTTCCAAGAAGGTGCCCGAGCTTCTCTGCATGGGCTTCAAGCGTAGTGAAATCTTTTTTCCCGGGTCTGCTCTGGTGAGTGACAATCACAACGCGGCTGTCAGAAAGGGCGCGGATTGTAGGGAGGTGCTCCCGGAAACGTTTGTCATCAAGAATATGGTTGGTGGTGGGGTCAATGGGGGAGTTGAGATCGAGCCGGAGGAGGACGGTTTTTCCGTTGCACCCCAACTCCCTGATGGTTCCAATCTGCATCCAGACCACCTTTTTAAATTTATGATGTGCTCCTCGCTTTGATTCTTTTCATCCGGAAAAGCTCTTCACGCTCCATTTCATCAAGGCGCATCTTGATGAAGTCCCGGGCTTCGGTGAGTTCAGGGATTACCTTGAACTCGAGGGCATTCACCCTTCTTTTTGTCTTTTCAATCTCGTCAAGCAGGCGTTTCATCGTGGTTTCAATTTCGGCGCTTTCTATGATTGATTCCACCAGCTCTTCGAATGCCGAGGCTGTCTCATCAATAACCGTTGAGGTTCCAAGAACGCCATAACCCCTGTTCACGAGGCTTTTCCTAACCTTGGAGGCTTCAATCTGGGGCACGATTACTCCCATAATATTTTTGCTTTTCAAGGTAATTTCCGGAACCTCTTTTACCGAAAATGCCGCTGATTTCACACCAATCGCACCTTCTACGGTATTAGCAACTGCCATCATCTCGACAGCGAGCTGATACTTATCCAAAAGATCACCCCTGCTATCCTTCGCAGTGGCAAGCACCTTGAAAAATTCAAGGATCAGTCCATCGCGCTTCATTTTGAGGATTTTGTAGCCTCGTTCGGAAAGCTGGATCTTCCGTTTGAGGTTGATCAGTTCCGACCGGGTCGGCTTGATATCGCGCAGCGCCATGAACAGTTACTCCTTCTTTGCACCAGTGCGGAATTTCGGGTGGTATTTCTGGATAAGCTCGCGGTCGATACGGACCAGCTGTTCAACCGGCAGTGTCGAGAGGAGTTCCCAGCCAAGGTTTAATGTATCTTCGATTGTCCGGTCTTCATCATAACCCTGGCGGACGAAACGATTCTCGAAGATATCAGCAAACTCAAGGAGCAGGCGGTCACGTTCGGAGAGCGCGTCCTTACCGACGATTGCCACAAGCCCGCGAAGGTCATTGCCCTCCGCATAACCGGCATACATCTGGTCGGAAACCTTCTTGTGGTCCTCACGCGTGTGGCCTTTGCCGATACCAAGATTCATCAGCCGGGAGAGAGAGGGTAAGACGTTAACGGGGGGATAAATACCCTTACGGTGCAGATCACGGTTAACCACGATCTGCCCTTCGGTGATATACCCGGTCAGGTCCGGGATCGGGTGGGTAATATCATCACCGGGCATGGTCAGGATCGGAATCTGGGTAACCGAACCCTTCTGCCCTTTGATAATCCCCGCACGCTCGTAGAGGCAGGCGAGATCCGTGTACATGTATCCCGGATAACCACGGCGTCCTGGCACCTCTTCACGGGCAGCACCGATCTGACGCAGCGCCTCACAATAGTTTGTCATATCCGTAAGGATGACAAGCACATGCATACCAAGCTCAAACGCGAGATATTCAGCAGTTGTCAGGGCAAGTCTCGGGGTAATGATACGTTCGACAGCCGGGTCATCTGCAAGGTTCAGGAAAACCACTGCGCGCTCGAGAGCCCCCGTGCGCTCGAAGTCCTGCATGAAATAGTTCGCTTCTTCTTTGGTGATACCCATCGCAGCGAACACGACGGCAAAGCCTTCTGTCGAGCCCGGCACCTTTGCCTGCCGTGCAATCTGGAGCGCCAGTTTGTTGTGAGGGAGTCCTGCACCCGAAAAGATCGGGAGTTTCTGACCACGGACAAGCGTGTTGGTACCATCGATCGTTGAGACACCCGTCTGGATGAAATCAGATGGGTTGGCACGGGCATACGGGTTAATGGCAGCACCGGTGATGTCAAGACGTTTTTCCGGTACAATTTCCGGGCCCCCGTCAATCGGCTTACCGCCGCCGGACAGGATCCTGCCCAGCATCTCCCGCCCCACGGGCATCTTGATCGCTTCACCGGTGAAACGAACCCCGGTATCCTTCCCGATACCGGCGGTCGTCTCGAAAATCTGAACAACGACCAGCTCGTCACTGGTATCGAGTACCTGGCCTCGCTTCATTGTACCGTCGGCAAGGACAAGGTTAACGAGTTCTCCATAGCCAATCGGTTCTGTCTTTTCGACAAAAACAAGCGGACCGGCGATTTTATTGATCGTCCTGTATTCCTTCATGCTGCCGACCTCAGTGAATTGATTTCAGCATCCATTTCCTTCTCGATCTTGGCAAGTTCGGGAATGTAGTCCTTGATAAACTTGATCTGGTTCAGCTCGTTTTTGGATTTGATCGTGTTAATCTGGGTTGGGCTGACACCGGCAAGTTGCGCAGCGTAGGCAAGATCCGAGAAAAGCTTGATGGCTTTCATCATATCATACTGCTTCTTCATATCGCAGAATGTGTCGACTTTGTCATATGCATTCTGCTGGAGGAATATCTCACGAATCATACGGGCAACCTCAATAGTCACCTGCTCTGATTCGGGTAGGGCATCAGATCCAACGAGCTGCACAATTTCCTGGAGCTCAGATTCTTTCTGGAGCACTTCCATAGCCCATGACCGGATCTTATTCCATTCCGGGGATACTTCGCGGTCATAATAATCATTGAGGCTTTCAAGATAGAGTGAATATGAATTCAGCCAGTTGATTGCAGGGAAATGCCGGCGTTGTGAGAGCTTTGCATCAAGCGCCCAGAATACTTTTACTATACGCAGGGTATTCTGGGTGACGGGCTCTGAAAAGTCCCCACCTGGTGGAGATACCGCACCGATTACAGAAACGGAACCACGGGCACCATTCAGGGTTTTAACCAGTCCGGCACGTTCGTAGAATTCAGAAAGACGTGCTGCAAGATATGCCGGATATCCTTCTTCACCCGGCATCTCTTCGAGACGGGATGAGATCTCACGCATCGCTTCTGCCCAGCGGGAGGTGGAATCTGCCATAAGTGAGACATCATAGCCCATGTCGCGGTAGTACTCTGCAATGGTGATACCCGTGTATACCGATGCTTCACGAGCGGCAACCGGCATGTTCGAGGTGTTTGCTATGAGCACCGTCCGCTCCATGAGCGGTTTGCCTGTTTTAGGGTCTTCCAGGTGCGGAAACTCGGTCAGAACCTCTGTCATCTCATTGCCGCGTTCTCCGCAACCGATATAGACAACGATCTCCGCGTCACTCCACTTTGCAAGCTGCTGCTGGGTTACCGTCTTGCCGCTCCCGAATGGCCCGGGAATTGCGGCAGTGCCTCCCTTTGCAATGGGGAAAAGACCGTCCAGAATCCTTTGACCGGTGATCAGCGGGATTGTCGGGTTCATCTTCTCTTTTACCGGTCGTGGTACACGAACCGGCCAGCGCTGGATCATCGGGTACTCCCGACCATCTTCAAGAACGCAGATGATCTCATCTACGGTGAAATCCCCGCTTTTAATTACTTTGACAATCCCCGTTTTTGCATTCGGGGGCAACATGACCTTATGGACGATGTTGGTTTCCTGAACTTCGCCAAGAATCGCACCGGGTTCAACCTTGTCACCCGATTTTACGAGCGGTTTGAAGGTCCATTTCTTCTCATGGGAGAGCCCGGGTGCAGAAACACCACGTTCAATGAAGTTACCCATCTTGTCCACAAGAACAGCAAGCGGGCGCTGGATCCCATCGTAGATACTGGTCAGAAGGCCCGGACCAAGCTCCACTGACAGCGAAAGTCCGGTGTTTTCCACTATTTCGCCGGGCTTGATACCGGATGTGTCCTCATAGACCTGAATAATGACGTTGTCGCCCTGGATCTTGATAACTTCTCCCATCAGCGCTTCTTTGCCGACTTTCACCACATCATACATGTGGGCATCAAGATTGACTGCCGTAACGACAGGGCCGGCGATTCTTTTGAGAAACCCCTGTTTTGTGTCTTTTGATTTTTTTGTTTTTACTTCCACAGATCAACACCCACCGATCTCTTGATTCTCTCTCTCATGGTCAATCCCCCTTCCTCAGCACCAATGGCGATCACGGTCGGCCTGACGGAATTTTCCAGGGTGGCGCGAAGCCTGCGGGGAATTTTTTCCATATCGCTGCTGTTGAGGACGAGAATACCGACCTGTCCATCCTGCAGCACGCTGGTGATATATTCATTGCGTTTTTCGTCATTCTCGGCTGCATATGTTTTACGAATGCCCGCAAGACGAAAACCGAGAATGAACTCACTGTTGCCGATGACTGCAATTTCCATTTACACCACCAGGTATTCCGATATTTTCTCTTCCGGGAGTTTTGACTCCTTTCCTCTGGTGAGCGCCCTGAGGTTGAACACCTCATACTTCTTCTTCTCCAGATAGACGAGGATTGGATGAATGGAGAAAGGATGACGTTTGGATAAACGCTCCATCTGGTCAAGCTGGACACGTGTCAACTTGATTTCGATATCACGCCCGGTCTTATCATTTTTTAACTCATCAAGGAGAGTAAGCAGAGGTTTTTGTCGGATCTTTACCTTGAGCTGGTCAATGAATTCGGTCTGGTCCTTTATGAGATTCAGGTTCGCAAAATCCGCTGATGAAAGGACACCTCCGGTAATAAACATCTCCCGTGCATCTTCCTCAAAGGTGTCCGCACGCAGCCGGAAAAGAGTCTTTACATTCTTGATGTCGATATCGAATCTGATAAATTCCAGAAAGAGATTTCCTCCTTTAATTCCGCTTTCTGCCTCTGTGATAATCTCTGAGAAGAATTTTTTGTAGAGCTCATTTTCCATATGGGAGAATGATCCGCTTTCCTTATATGCAGGATACTCTCGTGCGAGAACCGGATACATCCGATGGCCCTTGAGTGCTTCGATAATCCTTTCGGGACTGTCTTCTGCCAAAAGACGGTCAAGGATGACACGGTCAAGACTGCCTGCAGGGACCAGGATCTCCTTGATCTTCCCCACATTTTCCCCCTGGATCCTGCCACGCAGGATAATGAGAATATTCTGGATATCCCAGCGGCGGAGATACGCCTGGGTGAACTGTTTTAGGTTCCCCGGAGTAATCTCCTGGATCTTCTGATATTCCTTCGCAAGGTTCCAGCTCAGGGCAAATTCGATAAGATCAATCCCCGAAAAAATAGTTCCCAGCTCATCGATCTCCTGTTTGTATTCAGTTTCCTGAATAATACGGGTAATCTCCGGGAGACTCATATTGAGCATCCGCATGTACTCCTCACGGGGTATGAGTTTCGCTTTTCTCACCCGCATCCTGGTACATACATAGATGTAGGGTGCCGGGTTACGCGGCATCACGAACATATGCACACCTCCTTAGCCAAACAGGATATCTGATGCATCCTTCAACCTTGATTCCCACACTTTGTCTAGGAACGTGCGGTAACTGTAGTCAATCTGCAGCTCTCCTTCCTTACCTTCAACAATGATACCCCCGTCAATTTCAACGGGGTCAGCAACCGTGAACCCGGAAAATTCTGCTTGCCCGGCAATCAACGATTTTACTATCGCAACATCACGGGCATTGCATTGAATCTTTCCTTGGGAGATCTCCTTTTTTACCTCGGTAAGGAGATTTTTTATGGCTTCCCGATGGAAGCTTTCAGGGAGACGGGTGATTTCCGTGCGGGTGGATTCATAGACCTTATCCAGAAGTGCCTTCTGCGTGTTTAACAGCTCGCGTTTGACAAGCAGGTTGGCCGCAGATACTTCCTGGTCAATGATATGCCGGGTCTGCTTTGCCGATTCTGCCTCTGCAGCGAGCTTGATTTCCTCGACACGCCTACCGGCCGCTGCAATGATGTTGTCTGTTTCCTGCTTTGACTCTGCACGGATCCTGTCCGCATCTGTTCTACCCTTTACCCTGATCTCTTCAACAACGGCTTCCAGTCCCATTGTCTGCCCCGTGTTCAGAATATGAGGAGCAATGCCACAACGAGCCCGAAAATGACGATGGTTTCCGGAATGACGGTGAGCAGCAGGACAAGCCCGAATATGTCCTTGTTTTCAGCAGTTGCACCGACAGCTGCAGACCCTATCGCCATCTCGGCCCATGCGGCTGCAAAGGCAGTACCAGTAATTGCAATCGCTGCTGCGATTGCCTTCATGCCAATCTGCGATGCAGTTATAGCTTCAACACTCATTCCAACGGCTGTTACATTTGATACAACATCTACCATACTTTAATCCTCCGTAAATCTTCTTTTAAACCCAAACGGGCTGTATTTTATGCCTCCACCCTTGTAGAACTTGGTGAAGAATTCGACATAGTGCAACCTGACGGAATGCAGGCTTCCCCCAATGATACCCAGCAAGGTATTCATCACATGACCAATGAGGAAGACCAAAACCCCCATGATAATAAACAGAACACCGATCAGCGAGATATTCTCGAGCTGGGGCTCAATAAGCATTCCGATTGCAATATAGTTCACCACCATCGCGATGGCCACTGAAGAGAGACCAACCGCGACCAGACGTGAATACGAAAGTGAATGACTGAAAATGGTGGGGAGCTCAACGATTTCAAGCGCTGATTCCCGTGCAATAAAGATAAGTCCCACAACAAGGACAGCAATTCCTATCAACGCGGAGACATTCAGCCCCATCACAACGGGTGGCAGACCGGTGAGATCCGGCATATATGGCATCGGGATCATCGACCAGATCAGCAAAAGAATGCCCCAAATCATCAGGATCCATCCGGCATTTGCGAGGACGGCTTTAGTCCGGTGAGCCCCGTGGTCATGTTGTGCATGATTGACAATCCCCAGAACCCTTCCCAAGGTAATGTGCACGATCCCAATCCAGATAGCCATCATCATCAGGCCCGGAATATTGGGACCATGCCCCCCGCCGCCCCCGATATTGAGGTGACGCGATGGTAAAATATACGTCCACGGCAGCGGGAAACCTAAAAACTCGCTGTAAAGCACCCCAAAAAAGATGCTTGAGATGCTCGCATTTCTAAGCACTGCAATCAGCTGCTGCCCTTCTTCACCTTTTATGAATTTTCGCAGACCAAGGCACAGGACCAGCAACATGGCCCCATATCCCACATCTCCCAGAATAAGACCGAAGAAGATGGGAAATACAATAGAGACCATGATTGTTGGATCAAGTTCGGTATACTTTGGTCGCGAGTACGTATCCATGAGCAGCTGAGACGGACGTGCAAACGGGGGGTTGTCATACTCTACCGGGACAGGATCATGCTCGCCAACCGTCAGCTCGGTTACAAATATCCTGCCACCGGTTGCACCATTGAGGGCATCCTTCAAGGATGCAACCCTGTCTTTGGGCACCCACCCTTCGGCAACGAACGCCTGCCCAATCGTTGCGAACCGCAGGGGGGCTTCCGCTCGTTCTATGTCTGCTTTCAGTATCTCCTCGCATGCGACCAGAAATTCCCTGTGCCGGTCCCTGATCTCATCGAGTCTCCTGTTAATCTGGTCGATCTCCGCTTTCGCCTGTGCAACCTGTTCCTTGTACGCATCGATCCGTGCCCGGGGCACTCCGGATTCGACTGGAATGGAGACTGCCTGGAAATTCGCCTCAAGCAGCACCCGGTCCACATCACTGCGGCGGTCATTTTTAAAGACGGCAACGATTAACCGCCGTGCCTTCCCTGCCGATATGTACACCTCGGCGGGCTCCGGAATGTTTACCTCTTTTGAAACATACCCGGCAAGAACAGTGAGCCCTGCATACCCGCGGTACATCTCCATATCCATCGGGATCTCGGTAAACGGCAGGAGTTCGGTAATTTTCTGGTCGTATTCCTTGAGTGCCACCTCAAGCCGGGATCTTCTGCCAGTGAGCTCCCCGAGCTCGTGTTCAATCGCGGGCAGTTCCTGTTCGATAGTCGATCTCAGCTCAGCAGTGGGGCGCTTTCCCGTGGGTTCGATCTCCGACGGCCTGATGAGAAATGCATTCTCGATGGTACGCACTTTTACAAGATCCGTAGAGACTTCGCTTGCACCCGGGAGCGGTTTACCGATGGAAAAACCATCATATCCTTCCCGGCCGTCAACAATGAAATCCTCGATATGGAACAGGTGGGAATGGTAAAGTTCCCTGATAACTGGGTCAAGCTGATCCCTGGACGCCACGATAAGCAACCGGCTCATCTGCCTAGGCGATAACATGCAGCTGCTCCTTGAACCTCGCTACCAGCAGCTGCACTGCCTTTGAAAGGTGCGGTATCCCTTTTGCCATGATTGCCGCTGCACGCTCATTACCATTTTTTATGATTTCGGCGTGCTTTAAAGCTGCCTGATGCCGTGCTTCTTCCAGTTTCAGCTTTTTATATTGTTCAGCATTGCTTTGCGCTTTTGTAACCAGATTATCAGCTTCCAGCTCAGCCTGAGAATGCCTGTGCTTCTTCTCTTCCTGGGCCGCAGTGATTGTTTTTTGGTAATCCTCTTCAGTTTTTTTAATGTCTCGTAGGACCTCAGTCTTCATCCAACCCTCCTCTTGCGGTACTATAATAATTTGTGAAAAAAACCATATATGTATTGTTATTTACGCTCAAAAAATCAGATTTTCAACGAGAAAATAATATAATTTCTCGGACAATTCAGGAAACATCAGTTTTAATTTCGTATTTTATATTCCGGGGGATTATGTTCCCGGGGAGAGGGTATACATCGACCCCATGCTCACTTCTCTTTAAGGTAATACCTGCAAGCTCATCACTCGAACAAATCAAATGCTGATCCGGATGGGTCCCCCTTTGAATCGAGCAGCTGGTAAAAATTTCAGGTCCGACAGATACCACATAGGAAATCCGTTTTGACCCGGGATGATCTTTAGGTAATACTAACAACGGCACATGGAATGTCCTCACAAGATCGATGAGCATCAGGGCAGGTTCAATAGCCCCATCTTCCGGAGCGGAGACAACAACAAGGTCACCAGATTCAACGCCCTGACAATATTCATCAAGGGTAGTCTCGATGCAAAGTCCAAACCTGTTTTTGATTTTTGCAACGAGTAAAAAAGATTGTTTTCCCCTGATGAGCAATAACTCATCATCAAGGGCGTAGTTCATGCCAGCGCCACATCATCTGACTGGCAGCTGGGACAGATGGGTTTTTTGCCGATACCTTTGAACCGCTCATGACATTCGTTGCAGCGGTAATCCTTCCCTTGTACCCGATCCGGGGGGAGATCAATGTCTACGGGTCCACCAACAGTACACATATTCAGGTCACCTCACTACGAATTCTGTGCGACATTAATTTAATTCTATCTGACATACTGTTTGTCATTTTTCATGACAAACTCTTTTTTGCCTCGCTCTCTATGTGGGCAGGAGGAGAAGGTCTCCACACCCGGGATAGTAAAACCTATGAAATGTTGAAAAAAGGTGGATGTTTATTCTGAGGCAAATATCTTTTAAAAAAATTTCCTTTTTACTTTTTATATTGTTATTCCCAGAATGTTAAGTAAAACAAGAATACAGACTCCGGGAAGCCCGCCCACTGCGCAGATAATTATTGTTGCAAGGCTATATCCGAGATCGGGTTTACCCATCCATTGCATGACATGGAGAAAATTTAAGAGAAACAATACTATTATTCCCAAAATGGCGTTTATAAGAAGAACCGAGAATTTTTTTGCAAGATAATAAACGACTGCAATAATTGCCACGACAAGAAGTATTGCAACCAGCACATCACTCATAATTTTTACCTTTTTACCTATTTACCAATGATACGCTGCTTATTTATTTTTATCGAAGGTAAAATCATCGACCCAATCGCCCGGGATTCTTTACTTAATCCGGAGATATTCTGATGCATATCAAACACGTTTCCAGAAAGCATTGCACTCCGGATAGGTGCATCAAACTCCCCTCCCTCCATCCAGAATGCATTAGAAAGTTCGACGGAAAAATCACCGCTCATAGGGTTTGCCGTATGGGCACCGACTACATTATGGATATAGACAACGCGTTCATCAGCAACCTCGTCCCGTTTCCCATCAACGATAAAATTATGATGCCCTATTGATGGCAAACCACCAAATCCACCCCGTATTGCACTTGCGGTACTTGTTTTCCCGAAGCGATATGCGGTTTTAAGATCATACGCGAATGTTTTAAGAATTCCTTTTTCGATAAAATCGACACGTCGCGTCGGTGTACCCTCTGCATCCCATCGCACGCTTCCTGATGCCTTTTTTAAAAGAGGATCATCATACATGGAAATATGATGATCGGTAACGGTCTCACCCAGGGATTGCGCAAGCCGGGATCGTCCTGCATGCACATTTCGTCCGCTTAACGCAGGTACAAATACATTCCCTAGAAGTTCCCCGTAGGCAAGAGGTGAAAGGAGTATCTCATACTCTCCTGTGGCAATCTCCTTCCCATTATCCGATTCCATGGCAAAGAATGTCGCCCTCTCTCCAACAGATACCGGATCCACCTTGTCCATGAAAGGTGAATGATCGAACTCATAACCGGTAGACTGCCTGTGAATCGCTTCCAGAGAAAGAGACACTCCGGTACGCCGGTCTGAGTATCGGATCCCTTTACTGTTTGCAAGAGTGACGGTAGCAGATGAGAGAGATGCCGAACCGGAAGTCACCTCTGCCGGGTGCTCTGCTGCTCCTTCGAGCATCTTTTCGATCAGATCGATAACAACTAAGGGTTCGATCCTGACCGAAGCATCAAATGAGAGAGCCGTCCGGGAAAGTTGAACTTTATCGGGTAATCCACCCCAGTCCTGCGGGGTCGCAAGGTTTCCACTGGCAATTGCAGCCTTCAGGCATTCCTGCCACCTGTCAGGATTGTTTGTACTCGATGAGCCAATTCTTCCTTTATGGATGGTACGGATGCCAAGACCGCAGTCCTCTGATGTTGTAGCCAGATCCAGTTTCTTTTTTTTCAGGTCAACAGAGACGCTGGTGCCCTGGACATAAAAAACCTCTACTTCGTCTGCCTTTTTTTGACCTTCTTTTATAAGGTCCTCAATCCACGCCACTGCCACCCACCACCGCATCGTTCAGGAGTATATGCGGTGCCCCGTCGCTCACCGGAACACTCTGGCCGCCTTTCCCGCAATATCCCGGACTCATGGTTCGATCATTACCGCAGAGCGTAATTCCATGAAGAGTCATGAGGATCTCTCCGGATAAAGAGACATCCCTTACCATTGCTGTACACTCCCCGTTTTTTATCAGGTAACCATACTCGGCATTGAACTGGAAGATACCGCGCCCTGGATCAACCTGACCTCCGCGAGAGCCTTTTAGGAAGATTCCATTCCGGCATTCTTCGAAAATTTCCTGTTCTGTTGCATCCCCGGCTTCGATAAAGGTATTACTCATCCGGACAAGCGGTGGTTCACCCGGCATGGCACGGGAATGACCGGCAACTCCATCACCTACCGATGAAAGCGTTTCGCGGTTGTGGAGAAATGCATTGATAACACCCTTTTTTATTATTTCTGTCCGGCACACTGCAACCCCTTCAGCATCAACCGGATCAAAACCGAATTCATGGATCCCGGGATCATCGACAATTGTAAGGTTATCATTCCCGATCTTCTGTCCGGTTTTTCCCTTCAGCACCGAGTTACCTTCGTGTACCAGATCACCTTCACTTGCATGACCAACCGCTTCATGGGCAAAAACGCCTGCTAATTCCGGGTCAAGCACAGCTCGCATTTTTCCACCTTTTGGAATCCCTGCATCAAGAAGGGCTACTGCAATTCCGGCAGCCTTTTCTCCAAGGGACTGCTGGTGCCGGAGATTGAACCCGTGAATCGAATGTTCACGCTCATATCCCATCTGGACTTTTCCATTCCGTGATGCAACTGCCAGCACATTAAATCCGGAACGGCACATTTCAAAAGAAAATTCATTTTCAGAGCTGTCAGAAAACCGGACATGTTCAATTTTTTCTATGTAATTTGCCCTCTGGTTTACTACAGACGGGTGACTGGCAGCCTGCTCAATTCCCAAAAGCAGGGATGATTTCTCTTCAATGGATACATTCCGGGGATCTTCTTTCATTGATGGTACAGTGAGAATGCCATGCGGGGCATCACCAAGGATAACACTTTCCTGGGTAATCCTGGCAAGTCTGCAGGCAGACTCAAGGAGTGTATCAAATTTTTTTCCGTGACAGGGAGTGTAGTTATCAATCTGGAGCACTCCCCACCCGGTTTTGTGAAGTACCCTGATTACGGCTTTATTGAAAAATGATGTCCCGGCAGATTCCACGACATCGTTATCGATGTCGATGTGGGTGACCTGCCCGGTTACATGCCGCAGATCATAATATTGTATTCCAGCCATCACATTCAGGCCATCGTCTGGTTAATTACCGTGAGTTCCGGAACTATTGCTGTTGATCGCATTGTCATCTTTTTAAGTTTGGTGAGGAACCCCTCTGCGTTTTCAGGGACGAGTGCATACTTGAGGACATCATCAATGGTGTCCATCGGTAATATAGTGACAAGGGGTTTGTACCGCTCTTCAATCAATACATCCCCGATATTCATGCGGGGAATAAGTACTATTTTGATACCCGCTTTGGCAGCAGCTTCAATTTTATATGTCACGCCACCGACAGGAAGCACGTCTCCGCGAACCGAGAGGGAGCCGGTCATGGCAATATCCTGCCGGATAGGAATGCCCTCGATTGCGCTGATTACTGCCGTGGCAATGCTGACTGAGGCAGAATCTCCCTCTGCACCATAGGTACCGATAAACTGGATATGGACATCCATGTTTTTGATATCCTTACCGGTGAACTTTTTTATTAAAGCACTAACATTCTTGATGGATTGCTGGGCGATTGATTCCTCATCTTTCAGCCAGGGTTCCTGGCGTTTTCCGGAGACACCTGTGGCAATGATCTGGCCGCTCTCACCCTGTGCCGGCGTTACTTCTGCCATTATCGGGAGGACTGAACCTGCATCATTCCCCGTTACCGCAAGCCCGTTCACGCGCCCGACACGGGTACCTTCAACAATGGTCATCTCGTATTCCCTGAGATGCTGGGTAACTTCATCAGAGACTTGGTCCTCAATCGATCGTGCGGTCTTCTTTGCCGTTATTACGTGGACAGATGTCGTCAGGACAGCATTTTCCTGCCGTGCAATATCACCTGCAACACGGATCAGTCCACCCATGTCACGGAGTTTTAACGTCAGGTGTCCCTTCCGGTTCGACCGTCGTTTCGCTTCACGGATGATTTCATCAATTGCACTCTGGTCAAAGTGTGGGATCTTTGCGTCGTTTTTCACTTCCTGGGCGATAAAGCGGATGTATTTACGGCGATTATCCTCGTTATCCTCCATACTCTCTGCCATGTACACTTCATACCCATACCCACGGATACGAGAGCGAAGTGCCGGGTGCATTCCCTTAATAGCATCAAGATTTCCTGCGGCGATCATCACGAATTTGCAGGGTACTGGTTCGGTGCGAACCATCGCACCGCTCGAGCGTTCGCTCTGGCCGGTGATAGGGAACTCTCCTTCCTGAAGCGCAGTGAGCAGGTTCTGTTGTGAATGCGGGTCCAGCGTGTTGATTTCATCAATGAAGAGCACGCCGCCATGCGCCCGGTGGATAGCCCCCACTTCAACCCGGTCATGCGCCGGGGTTTCAAGCCCTCCACTCTGGAAGGGATCGTGCCGTACGTCACCAAGCAGAGCACCGGCATGAGAGCCGGTCCCGTCAATAAAGGGCGCTATATTTTTGGTATCGTTGGAAACGAGGAGTTTAGGCACCATCGTTTCCTCGCGGGGAGTGGTGTAGCGCAATGCCATGAAAACAAATGCAGCGGCAATGATCCCCATCAGCCACTGGTAGGTAAGGAATGCATAACCGATTATCCCAATGAGCAGGAGCATCAGCAGGATGTTCCGGAACTGGATTTTTTTCTTTGCTTCGGCTTTATGGGCTGCAACGATCTGCTTGCCCCGCCCCCCGGCAACAGTTCTGACCACCGGGTTGTTAGGATCGTCGGAATTCGGGTAGGTAAGAATATCCTGAAGATCTTCTTTAGGCAATATTTCGGCCATCCCCTTGGCCAGCATTGACTTTCCCGTCCCGGGGCTTCCGATCATCATGACGTGCCGGCGCTGCATTGCTGCCTTCCTAATGACCTCGACCGCGTGTTCCTGACCGATTACCTGATCAATCAGCTTCTCTGGTACTTCAACCTGGGAAGAGACTGCTATCACACTTTCAGTGTGAACAACCTCTGGAGATGTAACAGGGGTTTGTACTGCTTCGTTCTGCGGTGACGGTTGCTCAGAAATTTCCATTGCGGAATATACCTCTTTTAACTCTGGTAGTTTTCATATGAATTGTTGCATGATAGTTTAAGTACTTTCAGATGATTGCATAGGATTGGAGTTGAACCTGTAGTGATTTTCCCAAATACTATTCAAGGCTTTAAAAAAATACAATATCTACTATTGTACAATAAATTCTGAAGAAAGAAATACCACCACCTCTTTGGTTAGGAAGGATACCATGAAAGTGATCTCCACTGAAAAATCCCAAATACTTGCCACCAGCCTTGCCAGGGCACTAAAGACCTCTGTCGTTGATGTAAAATATTCCCGTTTTCCTGATGGGGAGCAGTACCTGATTGCCGGTGAACTGGATGATGAGACCATTATTGTCGGAAGTGTGGTGGATAATGATTCACTCGTCCAGTTACTCCTGATGATCGATGCTTGTGACAGTTCTGATAACCAGCTTGTTTTACCCTATATGGGATATGCCCGGCAGGACAAGCGGTTCAGGCAGGGAGAACCTGTCAGTGCACGTGCCGTTGCACAGGCACTCAGCAGAGGGATTTTGGAAATTATTACGGTCAATATCCATGAAAAAGAAGTACTGAAGTATTTTGGAGTTCCTGCAAGAAACATCTCACTTGCCCGTGACATCGGCTTGTATATTAAAACCTTAAATCTTGACAACCCCCTTATTCTTGCTCCTGATGAGGGTGCCCTTACATTCGCCGAACATGTTGCATCTGCAGGCGGGTGGGATTTTGATCATCTTGAAAAGACTCGTCTCAATGGGGTTGAGGTAAAGATGACCCCCAAACAATTATGCGCTGCATCGCGATCAGTAGTTATTGTCGATGATATTATCTCAACCGGCGGGACAATTGCCACTGCCGCAGGGATACTGTACGAGCAGGGTGCAAAAGATGTATTCGCGGCATGTGTACATGGAGTGCTTACAGGAGGAGCGTATGTCCACCTTATGGCAGCAGGAATCCGTGGCGTTATCTGCACTGATACGATCGAACGCGGGTGCAGCGTGATATCCGCGGCAGAAAGTATTGCAGCAGCACTCAAAAGATGCTGAATATTGACGGTTCATTTGGTGAGGGAGGCGGACAACTCGTCCGGAATGCCGTGGCGCTATCTGCGATTACCGGTGAACCGGTAACGATCACCCGGATCAGGGAAACAAGACACAATCAGGGGCTGGCAGCTCAGCATATTGCCGCCATAAAGGCAGTTGCATTTACCTGCGATGCCGAGTGCAGGGGCATCTCCCCGGGTTCAGGTACAATTATATTTTTCCCGCAGGAGCTGAAATATCGCGAGGTTTCCGTGGCCGTTGGCACTGCCGGGAGCGTCCCGCTCGTCATCCAGGCATGGCTTCCCGTGGCGCTGAGTGCGGGCGGAATACTTCATATTACAGGGGGAACCGAGGTTTTGAGGAGCCCGACCATCGACTACCTTGACCATGTTCTTGGATCTGTTCTGCGATCCTCCGGTGCTGAAATAACTCTGGATATCCATAAACGGGGCTATTTTCCAGAGGGGGGCGGGGAGGTGACAGTCAGGGTAGATCAAAAGAAGATATCCCCCGTCATACCTGATGATGACAAAGACCATTCCTGCTGCATATTTTCCTGTTCATCCAACCTCCCGGAACATGTCACAGAACGGCAGGCATCCGCTGCTGATGCCTGCCTCTGTCCGGGGCTTGGTGAATCCTGCAAAATCAGCCTCGACCGCCGCACCGGGCCAAGTACCGGGAGTTCCTGCACAGTCTGTAAGGGGGCAAAGGGGGGGATTGCACTCGGTAAACGGGGTCTTCTGGCTGAAGAGGTTGGCAGGGGGGCGGCAAACGCCCTGCTCACTGAGATCAAAAACCCGGGCACTGTGGATATTCATCTGTCGGATCAGCTGCTGGTTTCGCTTGCTCTCTTTGGGGGCTCTTTTACCACAAGCACCCTGACATCCCACGCTGAAACGGTATGCTGGCTCCTTGGCAGGTTTGGATTCGACATAAGGTTACGCCACGGCATTCCAATGGAGTTTTCCGTATGAGATACATCCTTGACACCTCGTTCTTTTTTTATGACCTGACAGTTGACGGGGAACTGTATACGACCCGGTCCGTTGTTGATGAGCTCAAGGATCTGCGTTCAAAGAGCCGGTTTGATGTGCTGTGCGCACAAGGGCTCACTCTGGTCGTACCCTCAATGGAAAACATCAAAAAAGTAAAAGCCGCGGCCAAAAAGACCGGCGATGCCGGTATAATCTCCGGTACCGACTGCGATCTTCTTGCCCTTTCCCTTGATCTTGATGCAGCAGTGTATACCGATGATTTTGCCATCGGAAACATAGCTCACGCACTTGGAATCAAAACGGTTCCAATGCTGCAGAAAAAGCCCAAAATTGTCATCTGGAAATACCGGTGCAGTGGCTGCGGCAGATATTTTGACCATGATGGGGAATGCCTCATCTGCGGTTCAATTATTAAAAGAAAACTTAAATAGATACCGGCGAATCTTTTTCCATGTCTTCCCTTGACGATCTGATTAGCAAGGCAAAAATGCTCCTCGCAGAAGGACATAGTCCAGGTCAGATTGCAGATGAGCTCTCCCTTTCTATGGAAACAGTGACGTGGCTGCTCACGCAGGCCAAAGGGGTGGCCGCCCCAAAAGATGTTCACATAGACTGGACTGCAGTCAGCAGCCAGGCACCTTTGCTCGAAGAAACGGCGCTTATGCTCTTACAACGGTACTACGGAGACCTGAATGATGAGAGCGTTTCATCACCAGCCGCGAAGGTTATTGTAGGTATTGCCATTTCAGGAATCCCGCTTGCAACAATTATCGCTGTACAGGAAGCAGCAAAACTTGCAATTTATCACCCTTCAAAGCAGAACCAGGGCGAGCGCCCGATAGGATCGATGAGCGGGAATTTTGCTGCCATTAATGGAGAACGATGTATTATCATTGACGATACAATAACTTCAGGTAATACATTGAGAGAAGTGGTGAAATATTTAAAGAAATACAATGCGATTCCGGTTGCTATCTGGGTAATATTCGATAAGCGCGGCATCAAGGATATTGAGGGAGTACCGGTCTATTCACTCTTCAAAATATCCCGTATTGACTGATCAATTCTTTTTTCCGGAGCAAACACAAAAATATTTATATAGAAGTTCAATTCCACCTTTTACAACATCAGAGGATCTATTATGCAATCTGGACAGCCAATTATCATTTTAAAAGAAAATGTAGAGCGTAATTATGGGAAAGAAGCCCAGCGCTCGAACATAGCGGCAGCAAAGGCAATCGCCGGTGCTGTCAAGTCAACACTTGGTCCACGAGGAATGGACAAGATGCTTGTCGGATCAACCGGGGACATTGTGATCACCAATGATGGTGCAACCATCCTCGGGGAAATTGCTGTGCAGCACCCGGGAGCAAAAATGGTGATTGAAGTCGCACGCACTCAGGACGATGAGGTGGGCGATGGAACAACTACTGCTGTTGTCATTGTTGGCGCGCTTATGGAGCAGGCCGAGGGAATGCTCGAACTGGGTATTCATCCAACCGTGATCGCACAGGGGTACCGCATGGGCATGGAAAAAGCGATCGAGATCGTCAACAGCCTCTCGCTCAATGTGGAGCCGGCTGACCGCAAAACCCTTTTTAAAATTGTGGACACTGCCATAACCGGCAAGTCGATCGAGTCCGTGAAAGCCAAGCTTGACGGTATTATTGTTGATGCCGTAATGGCAGTTGCTGAAAACACCAAGGGGAAGATTATTGTCGATGAAGAAGATGTGATGATCAAGAAACAGAAAGGAAAGGCAATGGACGATGCCGAGCTGATCCGCGGTATTGTCATTGACAAGAAGCGTATCAGCGAGGGGATGCCCAAAAAGGTTAAAAACGCCAAAGTCGCTTTGGTTGCAACCCCTCTTGAGATCACAAAAACCCAGGTTAAAGCGAAGATCAAGATCACGAATGCTGAGCAGATTAATGCCTTTTCCGAGCAGGAACGCGATACGCTCAAAAATCTTGCCGATGCGATCATCGGAAGCGGTGCGAATGTTCTTTTATGCCAGAAGGGCATTGCAGATCCGGTCCAGTTCTATCTGGCCAAGAACGGAATTTTTGCCATTGAGGATGTGCCGGAAAGCGATATGAAATATGCCGCACGATCACTTCACGCAAATATTGTGAACAAACCAGACGCACTCACGGCAAAGGATCTCGGAGCCGCGGACCTTGTAGAAGAGGATACTGAAGCCAACATCACCCGAATCTCCGGGTGCAAGAACCCCAAGTCTATCACCATCCTGCTCCGCGGCTCAACCGATTATCTCCTTGACGAACTCGAACGTGCCGTAATTGACGGAACCCGCGTGGTCATGGACGCAATGGAAGATGGCACCTATGTGGTTGGTGGCGGTGCAGTCGAGACTGAACTCTTAATGAAAATCCGGGATTACGCTTCAACTGTCGGGGGGCGTGTCCAGCTTGCCATAGAGGCATACGCAGCAGCGTTTGAATCCATTCCCTGCGCCCTTGCAGAGAACTCGGGATACAACCCCATCGACAAACTGGTCGAACTCAAGAATGCACATTCAAAGGGAAAGAAGAACGCAGGTCTGAACGTTTTTGATGGCACAATTGTGGACATGCTCGCAGAAGGTGTCCTTGAACCCCTGAGATCAAAACGCCAGTCAATCCAGAGTGCATCGGAGACAGCAATCATGCTCATCCGCGTCGATGACATGATGGTCACCCAGTCAAGAGCGCCAGGTTCTGGCGGTGCTCCCGGAGCATTTTAAGTAAAACTCAATAGTAATAAAGAAGGGGGACAGGAGCAATCCCACTTCATCTGTTTTTTTGTATTCTTCTGGCATAATGCATGTATTCCTGTAGGAAGGGACTTGTTCTGATTGATTTTCCCATCAACTGCAGCGAAAAATCCATTGCGCAGATTCCAAAAAGATGGAATGATGGGTATTACAGAAGCATCAGATAACTATTAGAGCAATTGATGCAAAAAATATCAGAACCGGTTGCCGAGGTAGTCTAGCCCGGGAAGGCGGTAGCCTCGAAAGCTACTGGCGCTTCGCGCCTCGGGAGTTCAAATCTCCCCCTCGGCGTATGAACAGGAGGTTCTTAATCTCCGCGATTTTCAAGGCCAAAATGGTCGATTTTCTTTGAACGCGCAGATTTTTATATCTTTTACATACCCGATCTTGCCGACACGCCGCAAAAATCCTTGCAACTTTTATGGAACAAAAATTTTCGGGGGCCGGTTTTGCCGAAACCCCGTTTCGATTTTGCAAATCGGGCTCTTCTGGACATACTTGAATCGGACTGAAGATCTGCCAACAGAAGGCGAATATGAAGATCTGTAGAACGCCATAAAAGAAGCGTGCGGATACCACACATTGGTGTGTGCGTTCACGTGTATTCCACAGGATCCCCTTTAAGGATCTTTCCCCGTGGACTCACGCCAGTATCCATTACCTACCGGATGCCAACCGCACTCACTCATGCAAATAGATGCACTGTATGTGAATAGATTGAATCTATCCGCTATCTCTTTAACGTGAACTTGTTTGCCGCTATGCTCTATCAGGTATTCACATATAAGTTCGGTTGTTGGTACGTCTACCACAATATCCC
>DATKZP010000074.1:0-32022 GCA_035527915.1 Methanoregula sp.
AGGAAGAAGAAGCTGAAGCTGACAAGGAACCCCATCAGGACAATCCACTGTGCACCATCATTCAGTCTCGCCATAAGAGCACCTCCACGAGTACGGCCTGATCATTAAATCTGCCGCAAATGTTAACACCGGGCGGAGGATCCACAATCACCCATCTCGTTGCTCTCACGGTATGTTCCCCTCCTGTCAGAGAGCGGGAGGATGAGAGAGGCAGGGGAAGTGAAATTGTATTATCACTATAACGGCAGGTGTAGTTTGCAAAAAACTGGATATCATGGACAGGACCAGCTCCGGATACGTTCGTATAATTCATAAACATTGTTTTGAACTTGTCCCCTTTAACAGGATTCTCCTTAATTATTTCCTGCAGCGGGGATAATGGTTCAGCCGAACTGATCTTGGTATCCATCATCTTCAGTGCGTCAGTTCCCAGCGCTTCCAGTTGCATATCAGTGATATGCGTATCCCCTGCTGTGTAGACAGATGTTGCATTTAATACTAAAAATGCAGTGATAATCATAATCAGTGCTGCGGCGAACCCCTCGATCGTGTAGAGTTGCCCACCATCACTGATTACCATATCGCTACCTCCACCACAGCATCCCTGAGCCGGGGTTGCGTGACATTAACCGGATCATAGTTGTAGTCAAATGGGGCTGACCCAGACCAAGAATTATTTAAAAATGTGCTGTTGGAGTCCAGCGTAAAAGACAAATTAATGTAAATCGGTTTATAAAATGTATTATCAAATAACCCCGGGTACACCTGTTCCTGGAAGTACCTGGGTGACATTGTAAGTGATATACTATTGTTAACCCGTTGCGGTAATTTGTTCGTTAGGTTAACAATGTTATCATCCAGAAGTAGAATAGTGTCCGGAATTGTGGAGTATTGAAGGGTATTTACGGTATTACTGGTCAAGGTAATGCTGGTCAGGTTAATTCCTGTATTTGTCGGATTAATCGTCGTCGAATTGAGATCCGTAATATTAATCATAATCCGGTCTTGCACCGGATCGATCTGGTAAGATAAATCTGTCATATCCATATAGAGTTGGGGTGTGTTTACCAGGATTGAAAATGTGTGGGATGTCACATTTTGATCGAGGTTTATAAATTTATAATTTGACATGGAGGTTTCATTAATAGTGGCATTACTCACTCCTTTGATCTTGACAAGACGCCGGATGTACCCGTACCCCTCGGGTAAAACATCTCCGATGGACCGGTTCACATTTCTCTCCACATCCCGGAGGGAAATATTAAACCGGTACGGGAAGTCACCAAAAATTGCCTTCTTCTGGTATTCCTCAGGGTAGATAAATGGGACAAATGAAGCCGTAGCCGTTGTGCAGAAGAACCGGTCCACTTTATCCTGAGAGAGAATATTTGGATTATCCCTCGATAAGGCAAGACCGAACCGCGCCACAAAGTCTTTGTCACTCTGGCTCTCCCAGGGTGAGGTAAAGTTCCCTGAGGTAACTTCACCGGGATCCTCGACAAGAATTACGCCGGTCCGGTACGCCACGGCATCATAATCGATAGTAAAACCCTGCAAATTGATCAATAACCCGGGGACCAGCGATATTACCCAGATGAACGCGATGAGGAATATCGTGAAGCCAACGATAAAATCAATGGAAAGAACTCCCGAATCATCAGTCATCGTTATGTAATCAACACTCCTGTAGTCGCATTAAACGTAATTATCGTTCCTTTACTGCCGGAATACAAAGTGAGTTTATAGATCCCCTCTTGTAATTCAAGATCTCTCCGTTCAGGAGTTGCCGATGATGACGTACTCAGTATTACCGCCTTGTTTTGGGTGAATAAATTGCCGGGAGATACAATATGATCAACAACAATCTCTTCTGAGGGGAGCGTTGTATTACTCTTGGGGAACGCAGTCCACCCACTCTTATCATAAATTAATAACCTGGCACCCTCACCGTAATTCACGCCAAAGACCCAGCTTTTGGCATTCCCTGAGTCATCCACATCTCTTGCAAGAATATAATAAATTGTTTTAACAGTGACCGATCCATTGACTGAGTCCGTCTGGTAATCTTTGAGTTGCTGGTGAGCATCCTCAAAACTGATTCGTGGGGTTTCTACCGACAGGGAAACCTGGGTAAGCCCCTGATCCTGTTGCGGTTTTTGATCTCCAACACATGCACTGCACAGGACAAGGGCAACCAGTGTTGAGATGACGAAAATGAAGGCGATAGTTTTACGCATATTCTTCCTTAATGGCTATTTGAGGGAAGAACAGATATAAATATTGGTATTCTTTTTAGTCCGTCACGGCTATTGCTTTAATTGAACTCTTCTTGCAGAACCATGGTTCACTCCTGACTAATCTGTGATCACAAATTGGTGAACCTGATAAACATGATTAAAAAACCGGAAAAAAGGAACCGGAAAAAGGGGGATAAATTTCCCGGCTCACGGCACAATCTTCGTGATCGGGATCTCAAGAATATCTTCCGCACCGCAGGCCTTGAGTTTTGGGATCAGCTGGTTTACCATGTTCTTCGGAACGACCGTCTGGATACTATAGAAGTCGATCCCGTGCAGCCGGCTGACGGTGGGTTTTTTCATGGCCGGGAGCGTGGAGACAATCTGTTCCATCGATGCAGAGGGCACATTCATCGTCAGGAGCACCTTGTTCCGGGCCTCGATTACCCCAAAGAGCAGCGTCTTTATCTCTTCAATTTCCCGGCGTTTCTGCGGGTCTGCCCAGCTTGACTTGTTAGCGATGATGACCGTATAGGACTCCATAATCTGCCCGATGATCTTCAGCCCGTTTTTGCGCAGTGTTGTGCCGGTCTCTGTCAGGTCAACAACCACGTCCATGAGGTCCGGCACTTTTGCCTCCGACGCCCCGAACGAGTGGAAGAGCTGGACGGGTATGCCGAGTCGTGCAAAATACTTTTTTGTAAGTTCCGGGTATTCGGTTGTCACCCGGCTGCCCGGGCGGATTCGGCTGACATCGTCAACCGGTTCATCGTGGTGCACCGCTACGACAATCTTTACGTTCCCTTCACCGGTCTTGCTGTACGAGAGATTTGCTACTTCAACCACATCGGATCCGGTCTCATTAACCCAGTCCAGACCGGAGATGCCGAGATCAAAATATCCCTTCTCCACATAGGTAGGGATTTCCTGCGGGCGCAGGATCTTCACTTTGCCGATGCGATCATCAGCAATACGGGGGTTGTAATCGCGGTCAGTGCGCCTGACCTCAAGATCAGCCTCTCTGAAAAGCTGGAGCGTCTGCGCCTCAAGACTGCCCTTGGGGAGTGCGATGGTGATCATACCGTACAGAATCGCTGCAAAAAACGATAAAGGATAAGGGTGGTGCCCGGTTACTCGAACGTATGGACAACAAGCCCGCTCAACAATTTCGGTTCAAACCATGTGGATTTTGGCGGCATAACACCGTTTGCATCAGCAATGGAAAGCACCGTATCAACCCTGACCGGCTGCATGGCAAATGCAACCTGGTACGTACCGCTGTCCACAAGGTTCTCAAGATCCGAAACCGGGCGAGCACCCCCGAGATACTGCAACCGTCCATCTCCCCGCGGATCGGTGATGCCAAGCATTGGTTCAAGCACCATTTCCTGGAGGATAGCTACATCAAGGGCACTGAGTGGCGATGCAACGGCATCAACCGGACGGGTGCACTCGTACCAGTGCCCGGAAAGGTACATGTGAAACACATGGAATTTTTCGCAAGAGAGAATTCGCGGGGGAATATTGTACCCGCTCCCGTCAACCGGGCCGTAGTTCCTGATATCGAAACAGTCTCTGAGCCTGTTCATGAAGGTCTCTGGTGTGTACGCGCCAAGATCCCTGAGCAGCCGGCTGTATCCATGGATCTTTACCCGGTCATGCGCAAACATCACGCCCATGAACCGTGAGACCTCGCCACCGGACGGTTTGCCGGCAGCAACACGGCGGTCCACAACGTTCAGTGCCGCTTTTGCACGGTGGTGGCCGTCAGCAATGTAGAGAGCGGGAACTGAGGAGAAGTGAGCTTCGAGCCGATCGAGAACGTTCCGGTCGGTGATCCGGAATATCTGGTGGATTATCCCCGTATCTGAGGTAACTTCTGCATCCGGTGACCGACTGACAAGCGATTCAAGGAAGGAAAATATATCCCCGCTGTTCCGGTACAGAAGAACCACCGGGCCGTTGTGAGCCTTCACCGCTTCAATGTGCCGGGTCCGGTCCTCCTCCTTGTCATACCGTGTCTGCTCATGCCGGCGTATGCAGTTTTTCCGGTAATCGTCAACATCAAGGCAACAGCAGAGCCCGAGAAATGTCTCACCATCCTGCAACACCCGGTAGAGGTACATGCCCGGGTCCGGGTCCTTTTTCATGCGCCCGTCAGATTCGAGTGCTATGAAATTATCGCGTGCCCGCTGGTAGACTCTGGTATCAACCGGGGCAAGTTCGGGTAACTCCGCGTCTGACCGGCTCACGCGCAAAAAAGTGCCGGGATTTTTCTTGATGATTGCCCGCACCTCATCGGCTGACACGACATCGTACGGAACGGCTGCGAGCGCTGATGCCGCCAGACGATCCGGGCGCACTCCTGCAAAACGGTAGATCCTGACCATGCATTACCCCTGTCCTAAAGTGAGGAAAATAACCTGTCCTCATAGTTGGGTGTACTACCATATATTTTCCCGCACTTGGTCGTGGGGTAAACACTATAAGTTAAAAAGAGCACATGGATGATACTATCAAGCTGGACAGGCACTGGAGAGATAAGTCCGATGATCCGCCCGCATGATCTTGCCATATTCCCGTTACCCATCATCCGCCGCGCGGCACCCACGGACATTGCAGCGATTGTTGCCATAGAAAAAGAATCGTTTACCGACCCGTGGGAACAGTCAGTCTTTCTTGAAGCCTTCACGTACTATCCTTCCACCTATTTTGTTGCAGTCTGCGACGGCGCGGTGGCAGGGTTTATCGTGGGCGGACTGGAAGATACCGGTGAAAATATTTATGGCCACATATGCAATCTCGGAGTGACCCCCCATTATCGCCACCGGGGGATCGGGAAGTTGCTCGTGCGCCGGCTCGAGCATCAGTTCGCACTTGAGCTTGCCACCGGTGTCCAGCTGGAAGTGCGGGTGGGAAATACAATTGCGCAGCGGTTTTACCGCCGGCTGGGCTACCGTGACGTCTTTGAAATTGAAAGCTATTACTCCAACGGCGAAGATGCCCTTGTGATGATGAAGTGGTTCAGGTTTTAACCGCGACCAAGCTGCTTGTGCGCCCGTGCAAGATGCTGGGCGGCAAGGGCACCGAGCAGGGAGATCTCACCGGCAAGAACCCCTGCAGCTATGATCTCTGCGAGTTTTCTGGCGTTGGTGCCTGCAGGTTCCCCGCCACCGGCAACACCGAGAATCCTGAGACATTCCTGCTGCGTATCCACGCCGGTCCCGCCACCCACTGTTCCGACCGGGAGGGAGGGGAGGGTAATGGCGACATATACCCCGGAATCAGTGAGATCCACGGTTGTTATGCAGGTGCTGCCGTCAATAGCATGAGCTGCGTCCTGCCCGCAGGCAATGAACATTGCAGCCACGACATTTGCCGCATGGGCATTGAACCCCATTGAGCCGGCACTGGCTGAGCCGACAAGGTTTTTGCGGTAGTTCACCTCAATTAAGTTTTTTGCATCGGTTTTGAAGATGCTGCTGATAAGGTCATGGGAGAGCGCAACACCGGCAACAACACTTCTTCCTCTCCCCATGATACGGTTGATTGCTGCGGGTTTTTTATCGGTACACATATTGCCGGAAAGAGCGATGAGCCGGGCGCCGGTTCCCTGCGCCACCATCTCTGCAACTTTCGCGCTCGCGATGGTGACCATGTTCATCCCCATTGCATCCTTGGTATCGAATTCGATCCTGACAAAAACGCTTGTTCCTGTAATGTAGGTGACTATCCCGGTCATTTTTCCGTGAGATGTTGTACTCTCTGCAGCTGCGCGGAGCTCATCATGGTGCGCTGCCACCCAGTCGGCAACCTGTTTTGCATGCACTACACTGTTTGCAGCAAAGACGGGAGCGCGTGTCATACCGTCATGGAGGATACATACCTGTGCTCCCCCGGCTTTTGTTATTGCACTGCAGCCGCGGTTTACCGAGGCGACGAGCGCCCCCTCGGTAGTTGCAAGGGGGAGGTAATAACTCCCCTGCGCGTATTCCCCTGACACGAGAAGCGGACCTGCGACACCAACCGGTACCTGCACCGTACCGATCATATTTTCGCAGTTGCGTTTCACTACGCGCTCGATATTGATAGAGAAAATGCCGATGTTCTCGAGTGTTGTGCCGGTCTCCTGCTCGATAAATTCCCTCCGTGCCCGTATCGCGTCGAGCGGAGGGAGTTCTTTTTCCAGATCGTACAGTTTCAGCGAGCCATTCTTCAGTTTTGAATAAATGGTCCCCTCATCCCCGGTGTCACGACCGGATCCCTCTTTGCGGGGGGAGTCCCCGCGGTGCTCCGCATCATCAGCCATGAATAGTGGTACATCGTATAAATTTATGATACCGGTGGTCAGGAGAGATGGTGGAGCAATGGTGTATCCGGGTGCCGGCACAGCAAGGTGAAGAAGTCCGGCGGGCGCTGATCGATGAAGGAGCACTGGATCTTTCCCTTAAAGTCCGGCGCGATGGCTCTACACTACTGCTTCCAATAACAGAACAGCGAAATGGTGCGGAGCGGTGCGGGTTTGAGCCCATGCCGGAACGGCTGGTTCTTCCCCGGCACGAGCTCGTTGGCGGTATTGCCATCATGCAGGATCACGACCCGGCAGGCGCGGTGAAAATTCTTGCATCGCGCCCATCACTTCACACGGTGCTCTGCGCTGCAAGTGAGGTCTCCGGGGAGTACCGCACCCGCGAATTTGAGGTCCTTGCCGGGACCCCCACGACCCGGACTGATGTGATCGAGTACGGGCACCGGTTTACCGTTGATCTCTCCACTGCCTATTTCTCCGCGCGACTCTCTTCGGAGCGGCAGCGCATTCTTGAACAGGTGGGAGATCACGAGATAGTGCTCGATATGTTTGCCGGTGTCGGGCCGTTTGCAATTACCCTTGCGGAACGCGCAGTGTTCGTAGTTGCGTCTGACATTAACCCTCAGGCAATTATCCTGATGCTGGCAAATCTTGCACAGAACCGGACAAAGAACGTGCTTCCCGTGCTGGCGGATGCGCATCACCTCTCCGGAAGTATCCCGTGGCGGTTCGACCGGATTGTGATGAACCTCCCACTGTCCGGCACGGGATTTTTACCGGAAGCCTTCCGGCTGTGCAAGGCTGGCGGGATGATTCACTTCTATTCGCTGGTCTCTTCTGAGGGGGAGCACCTTGAATGCATACAAGGACTCGGCGGGAAGGTTATTACCGAACGGGTGGTACGGTCGTACTCGCCCGGGCAGTGGCACGCGGTGTACGATGTGAGGGTCGGAGAGGAGTGAACCTCTCCTGGAATTCCGGCTGTCATTGAGATTTTCCTCTACGATGGCCTGCGCGCAAAAACGTCTCGTCGTATTTTGGGCTGGCCATCGCCAGAAATGAACGGGAAATATAAGACTAATCTGAAAATGTGTTCAGGAGTTATCGCAATCAGGGAATGCCCGGGCGGAGGGGGCGGAGCCCATGATAACAGTCAGAGTTCGTGAACAATAAAAAAGATAGAAATTACTCCTCCGGCACGAACTTCGTGCCGTAGTGAATGATGCCGCTCCTGCCATCCGTCGCAATCTTGCGGAAGACGCTTTTTACCCGCATGCCGATTTTTACCTCGTCCGGGCGGCAGACAATCTGGGAGGTCATCCGTGGCCCCTCATCCAGCTGGATGATGGCGAGCACGTACGGGGTGAGTGCCTCGAACTGTTCGTTTGCCGTATGGATGATCGTGTAGGTGACAACCGTACCTTTACCGGCAAACTTGTGGTCAACGATTTTTCCGTTCCTGCGGCAGTCCGGGCAGAACGTCCGCGGGGGGAAGAAATGCCGCCCGCAGGTTTCGCACCGTGTCCCGATCAGGTTATAGCGCTGCGGAATCTTTCGCCAGAATCGTGCAACGGACATCTTACACCCTCCCGAGAATGTGAACAGCCACCGTTGCTCCGGTACCTCCCACGTTGTGGGTCATGCCGATCTTTGCGCCATCGATCTGGCGTTTACCCGCCTCGTTCCTGAGCTGCTGGACGATCTCGCAGACCTGCTTGATGCCGGTCGCCCCGACCGGGTGTCCGCAGGCCTTAAGACCGCCGCTCGTGTTGACCGGGATCTTCCCGCTGAGTGCGGTTTCACCGTCTGCGGTGAACTTGCCTGCCTCGCCCTTTTTGCAGAATCCGAGGTCTTCAATTGCACAGATCTCGGCAATTGAGAAGCAGTCGTGTACTTCTACCATGTCGATGTCCTTGTGGGAGAGTTTTGCCATCTTGAACGCCTGCTTCCCTGCGGCAACGGATGCGTCAAGAGTCGAGATATCGCGCCGGTCGTGAAGGGCAATCGTGTCGCTTGCCTGAGCACTCGCAAGCACCTTTATCGGCGTGTCCGTGAACTCGCGAGCGCGGTCGAGCGGTGCTACAATCACTGCTGCTGCCCCATCGGTAATGGGCGAGCAGTCAAAGAGCCGCAGGGGCTCGGCAACCATTGTGGATCTCAGCACGGTCCCAATCGTGATCTCCTGCTGATATTGTGCGATCGGGTTTCTCGCCCCATTGTAATGGTTTTTCACCGAAACCTGTGCCAGCTGCTCACGGGTGAGCGGGTAGCGGTGCATGTAATCGGTTGCGATCATTGCATAGAGCCCGGGGAACGTTGCACCCACAAAGCCTTCCCACTCGCGGTCGGCTGCACCAGTGAGCGTGTCGGTGCTTGCACCCGGCTCTACATCAGTCATCTTCTCTACACCGGCTGCAACAACAATATCTTCCATGCCGCTTGCGACTGCGATCACGGCCTGCCGGAAGGCAAGTCCACCGGAGGCGCATGCGGCTTCGACACGCGTTGAGGGAATGTGGCGTGTTGCCATACCCGCGTAGTCTGCAATCAATGCACCGATATGCTCCTGCTCAATGAACCGGCCGGCACTCATGTTGCCGACATACATTGCGTCAATCTTCTCGCCCGAGAGCTGGGCATCTTCAAGCGCTAGGGCGCCTGCCTCTACAAAGAGATGGCGAAACGAACTCTGCCATTTTTCGCCGAAGGTAGTACATCCCACCCCGATAATTGCCACGTCTCTCATGATTGCATCACGATCTTTCCCTTGTGTTTCGCATAGCGTGCATAGTCCAGGTAAATGGGATTCTTGAGCTGCTGCTCAACTCCCGGTACCGCATCGCGCCGGAACGTGTCCGACAGGATCGCATCGGTCACTTCAATGTCGAACGCATCGCTGCCCGCACCTGACCCGAATGAACAGACAAAGATCCGGTCGCCCGGTTTTGCTATGTCGAGGGTTGCTGCGAGCCCGATAGGTGATGCACCGGAATAGGTATTACCCAGCCGGGGAACGACAAGGCCCGGCTTGATCTGTTCTGGGGTGAATCCCAGGGTCTTTGCAACTTTTTGCGGAAACTTCGCATTCGGCTGGTGGAAGACAGCATAGGTGAAATCTTTCGGGCTCTTGCCGGTCTGTTCGAACAACAGCCTGCTCGCTCCTTCAACATGCTTGAAATAACCCGGTTCCCCGGTGAATCGCCCACCATGGCGAGGGTACTCCTGGCCTTCGCGTCGCCAGAAGTCTGGTGTATCGGTAGTAAAAGAACAGGTATGATGGATGGTTGCAAGGGGATCATCACGGCCAATCAGGAATGCTGCCCCACCTGCTGCAGCGGTGTACTCAAGGGCATCACTTGGAGCACCCTGAGATACATCAGATCCTATGGCAAGACCATAGGTGACCATCTTACTTTTTACAAGGCCCATGCAGGTCTGGATTGCAGCCGTGCCTGCCTTGCAGGCAAACTCATAATCCGCTGCAGTCATGTTTGGGGTAGCACCGATTGCTTCACCCACCGTGCATGCAGTTGGCTTCACCGCATAGGGGTGCGACTCGCTGCCCACGTACACAGCCCCGATCTCTTTGGGGTCGACATACCGGCGAAGGAGTGCGTTCCGTGCCGCTTCGACAGCGATCGTTGCTGCGTCTTCGTCAAGGTCCGGGACAGACTTTTCAAAAACGCCCAGTCCCCCGGTGATGTCTGCGGCGTTTGCACCCCAGACTCTCGCAATCTCTTCGACCTTGATACGATATCTCGGTATATACACACCGTAGGTAATGATGCCTACCATTCTTTTTCCCTCAACGTACTCACAATTTTGTCAATAGCCATACTCGTGCACATCACCGTGATGTGATCCCGTTCTGCCATCTTCTCCACTATCGGGTGAACATCAGCGGAGTCGATTCCCTGCAGCACCACACATCGTGGTTTAAAAGGTGTAACACGGATCGCAACCATCGGTGATTTTCCCGTCGACACACTCGTGAAGATCACCGCTCTTTCTGTGCTCCACCCGTAGATGCGGTTAAACTCATCCGATGAGAACTGCATGATCGCATTCAGGCTGTTGACGACAGTATATCCAAAAAGGACCTGGTCCATTGATCCGCAGAGCAGTGTGCACTCGATCGCCTCAGAGAAATCTTTGAGCGGAATAGCTGTGGCATACTCGTGGATGTCATAGATCACATCATCTACAATATTGGAAAAGAGCATGGTTGAAAATTTCTGGATATGTTTACCGTCACTCTCCTCATCGATGGCAAGGAGTGTGTCGACAATTTTGCCGACGACAGCGGTGCCGGGGCTTTTTCTTCTGCCGCTTTCATAATCGCTGATGACAGAGGGAGATACACCGAGACGTTCCGAAAGAACGCCCGGTGCGATCTCAAAGTTCATGCGCCACTTTTTCAGTGCGTGCCCCGGGGAGTCCGACAGCGTTATCTCGCCTGCCATTTTTTCGGCAAGCTGGTTCCGCAATCCGGATTTCATACTCATTACAAAGAACCCGGAGTATTAAATAATTAACGAACGTGCATTCGACAGTGAACGAATCATGTCGGAGGAATGTCCGGAGGGCAACTCATAAATAATAAGCATCTCAATTTTGATAAGCATGATACCAGCAGAAGATCTCCAGTGCCTCAAGACAATTGCACTGCGGGGCGGCTGCAAGGGCCCGGTCTTTGTCTCATCCCAGTCCATCGGTGAGATGCTTGCGATCAGCCCGCAGACAGCATCCCGGCGATTGAAAGGGCTCGAAATGCAGGGCTTTATTACCCGGACGATGGCCGCGGACGGTCAGCACGTGACGCTGACCGGTACAGGTGAAGAGGAGCTCCGGAAAGAGTACCAGGAGTACAGCCGGATCTTTTCTGAGCATAACAAAGGATTTGTACTGAATGGCACCGTAGTCAGCGGTATTGGCGAGGGAAAATATTACATGAGCCTGGAACCTTACAAGCAGCAGTTCAATACCCATCTCGGGTTTGAACCATACCCGGGCACGCTCAACATACGCCTCTCCTCCTCAAGTTTACCGGTACGCCAGAAGATCGATGCGCTTGACTGGATCCGGATCAAGGGTTTTTCCACGGATGGCCGGACCTTCGGTGATGCCAAGTGCCTCCCATGCCGTATCGGGAATATTTCCTGCGGGATTGTTATGCCGGGAAGAACGCATTACCCCGTAGATATCATTGAAGTGATTGCACCCATTGCCCTGCGCCGGAAACTGGGTGTGGAAGACACGGATACGGTAACGGTTGAGGTGGACCTGTGATCGATGAGGCGCTCGCAGCGCTCCGTGACGGGAAGTTTATCCTGCTCTATGATTTTAACGACAGGGAAGGGGAGACGGATTTTGCAATCAGGTCTGATGCGGTTACGCCCCGCCACATTGTGCAGATGCGTAAAGATGGGGGCGGACTGATCTGCACGGCAGTCCACCCGGCTGCTGCCCAGCGTCTCGGGTTGCCGTTTGCAAGCGATGCCCTCCGGGCAATCGCCGTCGCGGAACGGGAAGGAGATATTCCCTATGACAGAAAGAACCACTCATCATTCTCGCTCTGGGTGAATCACCGGAATACCTTCACCGGCATCACCGACCGTGACCGGACGCTGACGGTCAACGCGATTGCCGGACAGGTAAAACAGGCTCTTAATGGAGGCATTGTGAACTTTCATGAGGTCTTTCGTACCCCGGGGCACATGGCACTCCTGCGGGCTGCTGACGGGCTGCTCGACCAGCGGAAAGGGCAGACCGAGCTCTCAATTGCAATGGCGCAGATGGCCGGTATCACCCCGGCGATCACAATCTGCGAGATGCTGGACGACGAATCCGGCTATGCACTCTCAAAAGCGGATGCAAAACTCTATGCCCGGAAACACAAGCTCGAGTTTATTGAGGGTCTGGAAGTATTGGAGCGGTGGGAATTGGAGCGATCCTCCCGCTGATCCTCTATATTTTCACCTGTCTCCGGCAGACCGAACAGACTCTTTTTCAAGACAGATTTCATCATTCTTATTATCCCTTCAGCCCCAGTTTTTATCAGCATGAAAGTCCCGCTCACCGAACTCGAAGACCGGTTGAAGCGTTTCCGGGCCCGGATGGATCGCACCCGTCCCGGCTGGGAGCTTGCAGCCATTGTCAGCAAGATACCCCTCTACTACTTCACGGGCACCATGCAGGACGGCCTCCTGCTCATCCCGCAGGATGGCGATGCCGTCTTCTGGATCCGGCAGAGTTTCGAGCGGGCACAGGACGAGTCGCTCTTCTTGCACCTTCGGAAGATGAAAAGTTACCGTGACGTGGTGGCGGGCATGGGGAGTCTCCCGTCTACTGTCTATCTCGAAACAGACATGATGCCGATCGCTCAGCTCCAGCGCCTGCAGAAGTATCTTCCGTTCACCGATGTGAAAGCGGTGGATTCGGAAGTTTCAGCAGTACGAGCGGTAAAGAGCCCGTATGAACTCGCGCTCATGGAGCGGGCCGGAAAGATCCATCGCTATGTGCTTGAAGACTGCGTGCCCGGGATGCTCGCAGAAGGTATCGATGAGGTTACGTTTGGCTGTGACCTGTACTCGGTAATGGTGAAGGAGGGACACCAGGGTATCATCCGCTTCGGCAGGTTCAACGAGATGCTGCTAGGCCAGATCGGATTTGGCACCAGTTCCATCAGTCCGATTTGCGTAGATACCCCCGGCGGCGTCTCCGGCATGCATCCCTCGGTCCCGCAGATGGGTTGCCGCGAACGGAAGCTCAAAAAAGGTGACCTTGTTGTGATCGATATCGGGTGTGGGTGTAACGGGTACCAGACCGACAAGACCCTGTCGTACATGTTCGGCAGGCCTATACCGGATGCAGCGATACAGGAGCACTTCCGCTGCGTCGAGATCCAGGACACTTTGGCGTCTATGCTGAAACCGGGCGTCATCCCACAAGAGATCTACCGGACCATCATGACGGGTCTTGAACCTTCGTTCCTGACCAACTTCATGGGTTTTGGCGATCGCCGGGCGAAGTTCCTCGGCCACGGGATTGGGCTCTGGATAGACGAGACCCCGGTGATTGCGGAAGGTTTCAATGAGCCGCTTGAGGAGGGGATGGTCTTTGCTCTCGAACCCAAAAAAGGCATCGCGGAAGTTGGGCTTGTTGGTATTGAGAACACGTTTGTCGTTACTCCGCAGGGTGGCCGGTCGATCACCGGGAAGAGTAAGGGACTCGTTGAAGTATACTGACGGTCACTGTCGTATTAAACGCGGTAGGTTATGCGAAGAGCCAGAGGATCGTTTTGTTCTGCAACCGGCTGCTTACTTTTCTGCCAGTTTTTTCAGTATTTCTTCAGGCAGCATCTTTGCGATGCTCATCTTGGTTGGACAGCGCCCGAGTTTAAGTCCCTGTTTCTTTGCCTCTTCCTTGAGCACTTTGGTGTCAAGGTCCTTGATTAAAGCACTCAGCTCCTTTTGTTCCATAGGCACCAGAGAGTGATTAGTACACAATACAATAAGGGTTACTCATGGTTGCGTGTTTAAAAAAGGGGGATTATTTCGGGCAATATCCCGAATAGTTAAAAAAATTGGGCTTTGTTGAAATCCTCAGAAGAAACAATCAATCGCTCCTGGAGGCTCTTTGCACATCATGCTTTTAGCCCCCGCCGCCCGGGTATCCTCCATAGTGCGATAACCCCTGGGAAGGTTGAAAATAATACTCTGTAAAAAGGGAGGGGTCAAGGGGATGCTCCCCGCATGCTGCCTCCCCCTATAGGAGAGAGTGGGGGTACCCTCATAGCCACCGCAGAGAATTACCAGATAACTTTGAAAAAGAGGGTTTCAACAGAGCCAAAAATTGATTAAATTTTTATCTGGGCCAGCGCATCGTATGCCGCCCTCCGGAAAACTGCCGGATCTATGGCAGGATACTGTTCTTTTGCTTTTATTACATCCGGCTCAGTACTTGTTTTGAATATATCAATCCGGTCAAGCGTTCGTGCTGCAGTGTCCAGCACCCAGAGATCCCGGGTGTCCTTGTCCACGACATTGATCGATTCCACGCGGACGGAAACCATGGGGGTACTGGCTTCGTCCTTCCTGTACAGGCTCGGCTTGCCGATAACTGCAACAAACGCCGGAGCTTCTGTCTTGGCGAGCTGTTGCATTGCCTCGGGCTGGTAACTGCCCGCCATGATAAAGAAGGTCCCGGTGGGGTCTACCACCCGGCCGCGATAGAAGATGTTCTGGTCCCCCTGGCGCTGCTTCTCAGTCAGGGTGCCCACAATAAATATGCGGTTACAGCGCTCTCCGGTTGGCAGGAGAACAAACGTCGGGCTCTTCTCATCAGTGCCCTCCTTAAAATCGTAACGGCACTCGCGCAGCTCGCTGGCAAATACCCGCCGCGCCGGTTCGCGTTCGAACGATCCCTCCTTGTGCCCCATTTCCCGGGAATTGGTGCTCATGGTGCACCCCCGGCCCGGTTCAGTAGTGCAGCATGCTCGCCGCTTTCAAAGGTAAGGCGCTCGCAGGTATTGACCAGCAGGCGGTTATCGATCTCGCGCCCGTGACAGGTGACATAGCGTCCGAGCACCTTATCCCTCATCTGGAGGAAGACCTCGTCCATGCCAAGCGGGTTGTTCTCGGCGATCTCTTTTGCGGCATCGAGCGTGATCCCGGTCAGGAACTCGACCACATCGCGCTGGAGCAGGATGTTATGCGTCTTTTCACCATCATCAAGCCACCCCTTGATCCGTAGATCATAGATGAATTTGGGCTGGATCTCGTGGACCGGGCAATAGTTCTGGCGTGAGAGAGCACGGTTACATCCCTCAACCGGACAGCGCTTGATAATCCCGGAGCCGGTTGCGATATGCACGAGTGCCCCCCGCACTGCCACATTCCCCCCGCTCACCAGAATGTCGCCATCATCCTGCATGATCGTTGCGGTGTTTAAGTTGAGTGAGAGCCTCCCGTTGTACTCATCCACCATGGCGTAAAAGATATTGTAAACAGAACCTACCGCGAGTTTTTCCTTACCCGTCTCCTTCCAGATCACAAATTTGATCGTGCCCGTCTCGTCACCCAAAACACCGGACTGGAGCATCCTCTCATGGGAAGCATCCCATTCCTGGATTACCTTGGCTCGAACACTGCCCACACCCGTATGAAGATTAACAATCGGCACCGTACTGGGGATGAGCGCTTCATCCGTCCCACACTCTTTTACCGTGGTACCAGAATGGATCTTCAGGCTTGCAATACCCTTGAACTCGTCTATTACCGCTGACTCTATATGGTACCATGAGCCCTCGGTCATCACAGGTGCATTCGACTTTGCCCATGCCACAAACCGTATACCCCCGGAGTCATCAGCGATTATACCGCTCTGGGCGATGGCAGGTGATCCAGATGTCGAGAGTGCTACAACCTTGCCTTCGATGGTTACCCATTCCTCGGGTGACAGATCCGCGATCTTCTTTGGTTCTGTTGTACTCCCGCTTTTTCCACCCCCGCCACCTGGAGCCATTTGAGGGATGTTGAACTCCTTTGCGAGGTCATTGGTCACGCTGCGCTCTGCTTCAGACGGCTGGACGCCGAACTCCTCGATCAACCTGCGGAGTTTCCCCTCGATCTTTTTGGGATCAATGGTCTGTCCGCTTTTTTGGAACTTACGGGAGATTCTGTCTGCTGTTTCGGAAAAATCCATATCGTACATCTCCAGGTACTCATCGGTTCTGATCATGCCTATATATTACGAAGTATGCATGGTGAAAGTGAACTACCGCGATGGTGAAGTTTATTGGTCACCACATTGACTAAGTAATACTATGTCTGAAATTACCGCTGACAGTACGATTTATGATCTTTTAAAAGCAAAACCAGAGTCTACAGAAGCACTCTTCAAGTTCGGTATGGGTTGTGTCGGATGCGCAATCGCCCGCGGTGAAACGATCCGCGAGGCTGCCGAAGCACACGGCATCCCGCTGTCAGAGCTCCTTTCCGCGCTCGGGATACAAGAATAAATTTTTTTATCTTTTTTTTACATTCTGCAATCGCTGCAGTTCCAGGCGTGACGCCCCCGGGAATTTTTTTAAGTGATCTGCAATTCCGGGTTCGTGAAGGAGAGTGCAGTGGGCACAGTTCCATACTTTCCCTCCCTTAGAACTCTCCACCCACTGCCCGAGATTCTCATCACCGCACGGGTAGAACGGGCAGTAACAGAAATCACATCGCTGACCCGGAAAGTGGCAGGGAAAGTAAGGGCAATCATGGGGCGTCCATTCCACCCAGTGCTCTCCCCTGAACCGGCTGAAGATGAAAAACGAGGGAGCATCGGACGGCCCTGCCGCGTCGTGGCGTTTGAGTGCTTCCGGTAACCCGTGAAGTACGGCCTCGCGCACACGCAGCCCGGTATCTGTGAGACGGCCGGCATACCGATGTTTTATGCTGCCCTCACATCCGGCGATCACGGCATCAGTGGGAGTACCTGTCAGCGGGAGATCCATTGCATGTAACGCCTCGGCTTTTGCCTCACTGGCGACCATGATGGTTTCGAGCAGCGCCGCGTCCTCCATACCCTCGCTGCTGCAGGCTATGATGTTAATGGTCCCGGCATTTGCCGGGGGTTCACGCCGGACTCCTGCAGTGATGAATACGGTTACATAATCATACTGGAGAATGCAGCATTGCTGAACGGGAACTGCGGTCAGCAGCCCAAAAAAATCCTGATCAATACCTTCGCCGGCTGCAATGAGTTCCAGTTCTTTTTGTGGATCCTCATGGCTCCATTCGGATGGAACCGTATGGTTTATGAGTGTTGAGACCGGGTGGATGCCCCCGTTGATCCCGGTGCTTGCAGCACGGAATGCCCCGCGGATAAAAAGAGTATTGGTATCGAAATAGTATCTCATGCAATCGAATAGCGTTTCCGGTCTTTGAGTTCCTGCTGTTTCCCGGCATTCCAGCCAGAGACATCCTGCAGGTAACCGGTTACCCTGCTGATCTGGGTGACATCGTGGGAGCCGCAGTCAGGGCAGACGGGTTTGCCGCACAGCGGACAGTACTCGATCCCGGAAATAATCTCATGGTTGCAATGGCAGTGATCGAGCGGGCACATGACTTCAAGGTGTGTCTCGTTACAGTTAGGGCATGGTTTTTCATCAACGATGAGGTGGCAGGTGTGGCACTTGTATTTGCGCTCCTTTTCCGGAATATCGTCCAGTATCTTATATTTTTGAACCAATATCCGTTGTTCTGCCGACCAATCCATACTATAACATTGCACAGGTCATTAATAAATATTTAGAACCATTAGGTTGCAGGGTCTGCGATTTCCCTAATAAAGAATCGCGCATATGCGGATCTGGCTTTAAATACAGGTTTAATAGTATTGATTTACTTCGGACGGATCCGGGCAAATGCCTGAGCGGCTGTCGCCGGATCATGCGACTCGAAGATCGCGCGACCCACAATAATTCCATCGACAAGTTTCGCGACATCATCAACATCCCCTCCCTGGGCGCCGACACCGGGAGAAAGGATCTTCCGGTTGCCGACGATGCCACGCAGGACCTTCACCCGGTCCGGACGGGTAGCCGGGGCGATGATGCCATCGGCCCCGCATTCGATTGCAAGGCGTGCGATCCGCTCCGCAGTTCCCCCAAAGAAGAACTCCGTGGCGCCCGGGTGGCTCATCTCAGCGACAACGAAACACGCCCCCCCGTAATCAGAGGCGGTGTCGACACATGCCTGTACTGCATCTTTTCCGGTGAACCCGTGGCAGATGATGGATGAGAACCCGGCATCAAATACCTGCTCTGCGATGAGCCGGTTCGTGTTTGGGATGTCGGCGACTTTGAAGTCGGCGATAAGCGGGAGATCTTCTGCCTCAAGCTCCTGTGCAACAGAAAGCCCGCAGGAGAGTATAAGCGGGTAACCGACTTTTATGGCATCAAGATGAGGAGCGCATTCATGGGCAATTGCGAGTGCGTTTTTCTTTTCGGTTACATCAAGCGCGAGAATCAGTTCAGTCATGGTGCATCCGCTCCATAACTGCGGCAACAAGGATGGGGAGAGTGATTGTCGCATCGCCGTAGACGGTTACTGCCTGTGCTTCTTCGGTGATCTTCCCCCATGAGCGGGCTTCATCAAGCGTTGCGCCGGAGAGCCCCCCGAGATCCGGGCGGTCCCCGGTAAGCTGCACTGCATAGTTAAAACCGTTGGGAGTCATAAGCATGCTCTGGAGAATGAAGTTCTTCGGCACGCCCCCGCCAACAAGGAGGGCTCCGGCTTTTTTTGTGGTGAAGCAGATTTCCATGAGTGATGGCATATCGGCAAAAGCATCGACCGTCACCTTATTTGTCTGGGAAAAAAGCCAGTACTGGAGACCGAGCATCGAGTCCTGCACCGCGGGGCAGTAAACAGGGATAGTATTGTGATACGCGGTATGCAGGATACCTGACTTCAGGTTCTTTCCTATGTGCCTGAGGAGTTCAGAGATGGAGATAGTGCTGCCGGGTTCGAGCTTGCCAAACACGTTCTGCATGAATTCCTCAAAGTGCTCAAATGCCTCATTGGGGAGGTAGACGTCATAGATACGGTTGATCTCATCGTGCCGGAGTTCAATATCATTGCAGAACGCGGTACCGTGATAATGCCTGCACCCGATCGCCTCGATGATGTCGTGCGTGAGGTTTGCACCGGTCGAGACGAGCACATCAATATGCCCGCCTTTCACGAGATCGGCAACGATTCCGCCCATGCCGGCCGGCACCATCGCCCCTGCAAGCCCGAAGAACTTCGTTGTCCCGGGATCACGCAGCATCTGATCATAGATATCTGCGGCGCGGGACAGCGATCCGCCATTGTACGCCCCGGCCTTTCCCATCGCAGTGACCAGTTCATTCACGGTCATCTTCGGCTTCAGATGAATCTGGGTGACGGGTTCATCGCACTGTTTTGCCATACATTCTCTCCCCAATTATTGGGAAGGGTATTGGTGCGCTTTGATAATAACTGTGTTTTATGGAATGGTGAAGTGTCCAAAGTTTCAGGATTTTTTAAAAAATCCTTACCTTTCTCCCGCCATGTTTTTAGATATCGCCCTGGTGGAAAACACCACCTCAGAAAAAGAACACTGCCAGATAGTCTTTAAAGATATTGTCTTAACCTGTCAAAAAAAGTGGGATTAAAAAAATGAATCCCTCAGTTTTTCCGCTTCAGGCTTCTTTTTTGCTGCCATGAGCCGCTTGATTTCTTCATCCGATACCTTCCGATAGGAGAGATTGAGTCCGTTGATTGCAAAGGTGATCACTTCAGTGACGAAGATCCGGGCTATCCACCCGGCGTCTGCACAGGAATCCAGCCACAGGGCGGGCTTTGGGGAGATAATGCGAGTGTTCTTATGGGAACAAACCAATTTTTCTCTTTACTGAGTTTCTGGTACCATGAGTGAATCCTCCCAACGGCAGAAAATGTCGCCAAAAGATCTCATGATCGTCATTGTTATAGGTCTTGGATCCTTCATGGCCGGCCTTGATGCAACGATTGTGAATATCGCCCTGCCCACGATTGCGAAATTCTTTGACGTCCCAACCGTGACCGTCTCCTGGGTGCTGAACGCCTACCTTATTATCATGGTCAGCCTCCTCCTCGCGGCGTCCCGGATCGGGGACATGAAAGGCTACCGGAATATTTTCCTTGCCGGGTTTGTCCTCTTCACGCTGGGATCCATGCTCTGCGGAATAGCCCCGACGATAGGGATGCTCATCCTCTCGCGGATGCTCCAGGCCGTGGGCGGCGCGATCATCTCGGCGCTGGGGGCGGTCATGGTCACCTCGTATCTCTCACCCGCAGTCCGGGGGCAGGCGCTTGGCCTCGTGGCGATGTTTTTAATGCTCGGGGCAGCCCTCGGGCCGGTAGTCGGCGGGTTCCTGACCAGCACTTTTTCGTGGCGGTATATTTTTTACGTGAACCTGCCCGTGGGAATCGTTGCGATTCTTCTGGGTATGCAGATCCTGCCCCGGCTTGACCCGGTGGCGCCGGACGCGAAGCTGGACATGCCGGGCGTTGTCCTTCTCTTTCTTGCATTGGGCTCACTCGTGGTCGGACTGACTTCGGTGCAGGGCAGCAGCACCATCGTGGGAATTGCTGCGCTTATAGTCTCGCTGCTCTTCTGGGTGCTCTTTTTTGTGCAGGAACGCCATGGGAATGAGCCACTTATCAACATCTCCCTTTTTGCAAACCGGGCTTACTCACTCCAGAATATCAACATCCTCCTGATCCAGATGGCGATGGCCGGCGTGATGGTTGTCATGCCGTTCTATCTCGAACTGGTTAAGAATATCCCCACGGATAATGCCGGCACCGTCCTGCTCGCATTGCCGGTCGGGATGATCATGACCGCCCCGATTGCCGGGAAATTCTCCGATGTGATCGGTACGAAAAAACCGATCATCGCCGGATTTGCGATCTGCGCCGTGGCCCTCTTCCTTCTTTCGGCCATCGGGGCGGGAACAAGCATCGGGCATATCGGTATCTACCTTTTCTTCCTGGGAGCCGGCACGGGTATTGCCTATTCCCCGCTGAACAGTGCGGTTATGGGGGAGTCCCCGGCTGAGGACCGGGGGTCGACTTCGGGACTCATGAGAGTAATGACCAATATCGGGTCCACGCTCGGTGTTGCGGTCATGATGCTCGTTGCCACGGTGGCCGCAGGGCCGAAGATCGCGGAGGTTGCGGCAAACACGATCCCCTCCACGGAACTGGCCGGGGCGTTTGATGCGGCGTTCTTCTTCTGCATGGTTCTGGAAGTGATTGGGATCGTTCTTATGCTCGCGGTCAGGGAGAAGAAACCCTCGGGTGAGAGCAGCGGGGAAGCGGGGATCGGGTTCTAGATCCATTTCATCTTTTTCTCGTTTATCAACACTGTTATTTTCATGGTAGCACAGTACTACAACAATGCTGAGCACGGATCCTGCCCCTTTTGAAGATGCGGACAGCCCTCCCCGCAACCGTGCCCGTACTGCTCTCCTGCACGATCTCTCATCCTGGCGCGAACAGCTCGCCCGCAGCATTGCCCGGAATAATCATGGTTTGCAAAGCGACACGATTGCGGCAGCAACAAACCGGATCATAGGACGTTTCCTGTTCCTGCGAATTGCAGAAGATCGCGGGCTCATGGAAGCCGGAACCCTCCAGCAGATCCATGATGCAGCAGACCCCCTCACGACCGTTTCAGAATTATTTTTGCCGATCGGGGATCCGTGGGCAGAGGCGCCCGTAACAGGCCGGCGTCAGACAACCGTGACGGATCCTGTGGCAATCGAAGATCGCGTGATACAAAAAATTCTCCTGCGGCTGTGCCAACCGGACCGACAGTACCATTTTGCAACCATCTCCACCGGCATAATCGCGGAGGTGTTAGATCAGCATTTCACCCGTGCCATCAGTCGCTCTGCTGCTTACCAGGCAATCGTTGTTGAGACCCGCGACACGCTCCAGTCGCAGGGAACACCCACTCCCTCACCTGAAATGATCGCATTCATGGTTCACCAGTCGCTTGCAGGAGTATTCGTGAACCGGAACCCGGATGATATGCTTCCCGTCCGGGTTCTTGACATGGCGTGCGGTTCCGGACGAGTACTCCTTTCTGCATTCCAGCACCTTCTTTCCCATTCCGGCGGTGGCAGGCACACGCTTGCCGAGCGGCAGGAGCACCTCGGTGCCTCCATCCACGGTGTTGATCTTGATCCGCATGCCGTTGCTGCGGCAAAGATGCTTCTCTTCTTCGAACTCTGCGACGACGAACAGGTAAGGGCACTTCCGGAACAGTTCCTCGCTCTGGCAGGTTCCGTGTTCCGGGCACTTGACCATAATATCCTGTGCGGGAATTCCCTTGTCTCTGTGGATGTCGACTCCGAGGATTCGATCGCATTCTCTCCCGCACATGAGCTGCATCGGATCAACCCGCTTGACTGGCGGCATGCCTTTCCTGAAGTCCTGCGGTCAGGTGGATTTGATACGGTTCTTGGCAACCTGCCGGATGGCCCGCTCCAGCCGCACGAATGGGTGCAACGGTATTTCCAGCGTCACTATTCAGTGTATCACCTGCAGGCAGATCGTTCTGCCTATTTCATCGAGCGGGGACTCTCGCTCCTGTGTCCGGGCGGGATGCTCGGCTGTGTCGCAGGTAATCGCTGGCTCCGGGCAAAGTCCGGCGCCCCACTTCGAAAGCACCTGCTCGCGTACCAGATCGAAGAGATCGCAGATTCCGGCACAGAAGTGGAGAATAAACAGCACCCATCCCTGTGCATAATCCGGATCACCCGGCGCCCACCCTCGCACGCGTTCTTTGCCGCCCAGCTGGATCTTGATGGCGCTGAACCGCTGGAAGTGCAGGTTCGTGCGGGCCGGTTCCCGCTCGATCAAACAGTGTTGGGTGCAGGCGGCTGGACACTCCGCGATACCCGAATGAAGGATATTGTAGCAAAAGTCCGCAGTGCCGGCACGCCACTTGTGGAGGTGGTAATGGGCCGGGTACATCACGGGATTATTACCGGGCTGGACGAGGCGTTTGTGATCGATACCCGGCAGAGAAAAGAGCTGATCGAGGCATCCCCAAAAAGCAAATCCCTGATCCGCCCGTTTCTTCCCGCAGGAGAAATTGTCCGGTATGGCTTCCCCCATTCGTCACGCTTCATTATTTTTATTCCGCAGGGCTGGACAAAAGCCCATGCAGGGGATCAGGCTGGCTGGCGATGGTTTAAGAAAAAATACCCGGCCATTGCCCGATACCTGAAGTCTCATGCTGAGCGGGCTAAGGAGCGCAAGCACCAGGGGGATTTCTGGTGGGAGTGCGCTTGTGAACCGGGTGTCTTTGACCAGAACCAGTCCCGGATAGTTTTCCCAGGTTCCGGAGAATTCCCGGCGTTTATGTTTGATGCAGGGGCCATAATTCCGCACCGCTATACCCGGTTCATCAGCTCCTCCAGTCTCTACCTGCTCGCGGTGCTCAACAGCCGGATGAGTACATTCATTCTCCGCGCTACCGCACACGAAGTTCCGGAAAAAAAGCGAACGCTGGTTTGGGAGCGGATTGCAGCACTTCCGATCTACACTATCGACTTTGATAATCCTGATGACAAAGCCCGGCACGATCGCATGGTCACGCTCGTCACCGGAATGCTGGAACTGCACAAACACCTGAGCTATGCAAAGACCGATCGGGAAAAGCGGCTCATCATGCAGGAGATCGTGTCGACCGATCGGCAGATCGATTCGCTGGTGTATGGGTTATATGGGCTTACGGCGGATGAGATTGCTGTTGTGGAAGAATCTGTGTCGAAATGATCATCGCCGACGATGGAAAAGTAGCATGGGTCTGAACTTTCCTGAAAAAATTACATGAGGTATTCTTTTCCAGAAGAGAGTGATTTTCCAATTACATTTTTTACCATTTTATTATTATTGCCAAAAATTTTTATTTTCCAGAAACATACATTACCTCATAAACGGGAAGAGGTGTTGATATGAAACAGAAAAGATCGCGATTGGGGAAAACCAGGAAGCACACCGGTGTAAACGAACCGGTGGCGGAATACCTGCAGGACACCGGCCCGGTCATCACCGTAGATGCAACCGGCCGGATGGTACTTCCCAAAAAGATCCGGGACCATTACACGGTAAATCGATTCGAGGTCCGGGAATCCAAAGGGCATATCGAGCTCATCCCCGTCAAACCGCTCAGCTCCCTGCTTGGCATTTTTCCCGATTTGGATATTGAAGCCATCTACCGCGACCACGACCGTGAGGTTGCAGAGGAGGATGCGGAGTGACCGGCATCCTCATCGATACCTATACTTGGATCGAGATCTTCCGGAACAGTCCCTGGGGACGGCAGGCACTGGAATTCATTGAGCAGAATTCCCCGCTTGCAGTCTCAGTGCTGACACTGTACGAACTCCAGTACCGCTTCAACGATCTATACGGAGAAGAAAAAACCGGTTCTTTCATCACTACAATCCTCACTCATGCTGAAGTGATTCCGGTTGATATGCAGATCGCGATCGCGGCTGGCACGATCAGGACCGGACAAAAGATGAAGGGTAATGGTATGGGGGCCGTGGACTGCCTGATCCTTGCGACCGCCCGGATCCATAACCTGAACGTGCTGACCGGTGATCGACACTTCGATGGTCTAGAAGAAACGATAGCTCTCTGAATTCTTTTAAGATTCATTTTCCATCCGTTTTTTCCCCGCATCCTCAAACCCGGTAAAACCGTGGTCACTTGTATTCCTCTTTGCTGGAGATTGAGTCGACCGGCATGCAGATCGATTCGCTGGTGTATGGGTTATGCGGGCTGACCTCCGATGAAATTGCAGTCGTGGAAGAATTTGTCTCAAAATAATCCCCTCCGACGAAGAAAAATAAGGTTATAATGGGTGCTTAAAAGCAGGATCTTTGCTGCCATGACCTTACAGTAGCCCCCCAAAAAAGGGGCGATTGTAAACCCGCTATTTTCACATGTTTTATTTTGATTAAAACGGCTTTTTTCGAAAAACAAGGGATTATATCGATATTTTCCACAGGGGTTGACGCACTTCCCCTGGAGCCGGAAACGACATTTGTCCGATTGGCAAACGGGGCTTGAATTGGGCTTATTCACTCTCATCTCTCCGGATTGGCGGGTTGTTTGGAGGGGCTCTCCTGAATTTGACACCTCTCTTAAAAGCCGGCTTTTCACGGGCAATCATGTTAAGCTCATATAACCTGTTTTCGTAAACCCGGTACCGCTGGAAGACTCTACTCCAGACATATCGTACCCAGAGCTCGCGGCCGATCCCTTCTGGCATCGGCAGCATTTTGAGAATTTCAAAATCATCGCGGAAGAAGTCCTCCCACATGTCGAACTCGCCCGGAGAATTCCGAGACGTCCGCACCCGGATCGCAATTGCATCATGGTCACGGTAGGCAAGGGCATCGTATGGCAGATCTGCATCGGGATTGGGAACCCAGCAGTATCCCTGCCTCCCGGCAAATTTTTTTGCTGATTCTATGGTAACAACCGGACGTGCGCCCCGCATCTTTGCAATCCCTTACACTTTCCGGATTGTTACCCGGAACGATTCTTCTCAAAAGAGATGCATGGTAAGATGATACGCTTTGTCATCCGAAGGTACTGCCTTCGCGAAGCGGGTGACCATTCGGTCGCCAAAAGTTGTACCAATACTCAGGATCACCCCGGAACAACGATTTAGATAAATGCCTTTGTGTCGTCAGCTTTCGAATGCTCCACCTTCGCACCGGGGCGACCATTCAGTTGCCAGGATCAAATCAATAATTCGGTTCGCCCCGGCACAACGGCTTTGCCAAATGCCTTCGTGCAGTTGGCGGGACTTCATACCATCCGGTTGTGAGTGTCCGTATTATTTCCTTCACTTCGGGCTCACCTGCTTTCAGTCCGCACTTCCTGCACTTGTACCCTTTCCCTTTCCCATCACTGGTCATTCTTTTGTTACAGGTAGTGCAGATTGGAGGGCGTGAGGTTACTGGATGGGCAAGTGAAACAATATTGATTTTTTCAAGATTGATACTCTCTTTCTTGAAACTCCCGACAACGATTACCTCATCGCCCGGCACCAGCTTGCGCACAATACACCGGAAATTTTTCGTGGGTTCATATGCCATGCACCGCACGGTATTTTTACCGTTACTTATAGTGAAAGAAACATGCCCGCCTGTGCCGGTTTTGGGGGTATTTGCAACAGTTCCCTGGACCCGGTACGAGAGCGCGTCCTGCAACTCCCCGATCCTCCCGGCAAGCAGGTGAGCATCAGTACCCTGGTTGGTTACCCAAATCTGTTCAAGTCCCGGTTTCTCGGATTCTACCCTGGACCGTGCCATCATTACCCACGACGGGCTCTCGCCCCGGATGCCAAACAACACCGGGTCAGGGGAATGTGGCACGCAGACAACAACATCATTTGCAGTATCTACGGTATCCCATGTGTGGGGGAATGTTGCATTTTCAGCCGCAAACAAACTTTGCCGGTCAACCTCGCGGGGCGTCCCCCATCGTTCCGGTTGGCGGTACACAAGGATCTCAGAAGTGCGGTCCTCAAGCACGCTTGCGACTGCAGCAGTGGCGCCAATCAGGCCGCGCTTGTTTTTGTACCCGCGATATTGGGCACCTGCCGCTTCGAGAAGTTCAATTGCCTCATCAATCCGGCAGAAATCCGTTACTGCCTTCCGGTAAAATGCCGGGTCCGGGCGCTCATCGACTACCACAACGCCCGGATTCGTATTCTCACACGAAAAATCGGCAAGCTCATCAACGACTGCGCACGCTATCGCAAATGCATGGTCCCTGTTTCCTGCTACTTCGAGCGCGATCGCGGCATTGCCTCGTGTCTTGAAGGTAACATTCGGGTTAAGCCGTACCAGCCGTGCCTCGTTAACTCTCATGTGTTCCCGGATAAGGCGGCGTGCAAGGACTGCCCCGAGGTATGTCGTGCACATTCCCTGAGGCGAGTCCGTGTCATCAATGCCGATGAACATATCTATATTAATATAACCTCAGGGTATATCCATTCTTTACGGCAATGTCTCAGGACCGCCAGCTCCAGCTGGTCACCAGTGTAATGATAACGGCAGGTTTCGATGTCTCCGAGCGGTTCTCCATCCGCCCGCGGAGTTTTGACCTTATCGCCCGCAACAACGGAACGCTGCTTGTCATCAAAGTGGTATCCCATATCGATAGCGTAAGTGAAGAGGTGTCGTTCGACCTTGAAGTGATCTCGCGCCATCTTGGCGGGATCCCCCTGATAGTAGGGGAGCGGGCACGTGACGCAGAACTGGAACGCGGAGCGGTCTATGTCCGGTATGGTATCTACGCTATCAGCCCCGCAACCCTTTACGATTATTTTGTGGAGCAGATTCCCCCTCTTGTCTATGCATCCCCGGGCGGGTTGTATGTGAACATCGATGGTGAGGTGCTTCGCGATCTCCGCGAGAAACGCAGCATGTCGCTGGGGGATCTCGGGCAGGTGCTCGGTGTATCGCGCCGAACGATCAGTAAATATGAGAGTGGTATGGGTACTACCCTTGATGTGGCGATCCGCATCGAGGAATTTTTTAATACCGGTGTAGTAAAATCCATCAATCTTATCCTTCACGAGCCGCCCAAAGTGATGGAAGTGGACCAGCAGGATGCAGGAACGGGCACGCAGAACCCGATGGAGTTTTTTAAACAGATCGGTATGCAGCTGCACACGCTCCATGGCGCCCCGTTCCAGGCGCTCCTAACCTTTGAGAAGCATACGATTCTCACCGGATACGGTCCTGCGGATAAAGTCATTAAACGCGCCGCTCTTATCGGAAATATCTCACAGATCGCAAAGAAGCACGCGATGTGCGTCATCACCGATCATTACAAGCAGAAAAAGATAGGAAAAACCCTCGTGATTGGTGAGGATCGCCTTCACCGGATTACCGATGGCTTTGAGCTTCTCGATATGATCGGTGAATGATCTTTTTTAGATAATGTTTATATAGAACCACAAACCAATTTTAGTGCTAAAAGTGGTGATTTAATGTCACAGCAACTTGGAGGACAGCAGATACTTATTCTTAAAGAAGGCAGCACCCGTACCCGGGGCCGCGACGCTCAGGGTATGAACATCACCGCCGCAAAGGCAGTGGCAAGTGCAGTCAGGACCACACTCGGTCCTAAAGGTATGGACAAGATGCTCGTCGATACAATCGGCGATGTCGTGATCACGAACGATGGTGTCACCATTCTTAAGGAAATGGACATCGAGCACCCGGCCGCAAAGATGATGGTCGAGGTAGCCAAGACCCAGGATGATGAAGTCGGTGACGGTACAACCACTGCAGTCGTCATTGCCGGTGAGCTTCTCAAGAAGGCAGAGGACCTCCTTGAACAGGACGTCCACCCAACCATCATTGCCGCCGGATACCGCCAGGCCGCCGAGAAGGCGCAGGCGCTCCTGAAGGAAATGGCATTCGATGTGAAGTCGACCGATAAGGTGATGCTTAAAAATATCGCAGGTACCGCGATGACCGGCAAGGGTGCCGAGTCAAGCAAGGCCAAGCTCTGTGATCTTGTTGTCAAGGCAATCACCATGGTTACCGATGAGGATGGCACGGTTGATATCGAGAACATTAAAGTCGAGAAGAAGACCGGTGGCTCGATTGATGACTCCGAGATCGTTGAGGGGGTACTCATTGACAAGGAAAGAGTCCACCCGTCGATGCCAAAGAAAGTCACCAATGCAAAGATCCTTTTGCTGAACGCTGCAGTCGAGTTCAAGAAGACTGAAGTTGACGCAGAGATCAACATCACCAGCCCCGACCAGCTCCAGGCGTTCCTTGATGAGGAAGAGCGGATGGTCAAAGGCATTGTTGACAAGATTGTCAAGAGCGGTGCAAATGTTCTTTTCTGCCAGAAGGGTATTGACGATATTGCCCAGCACTATCTTGCAAAGGCAGGACTCTTTGCAACCCGCCGTGTCAAGAAGAGCGACATGGAAAAACTCGCCCGTGCAACCGGTGCCAGTCTCGTCTCCTCGATTGACGCGATCAACAAGGAAGAACTGGGGAAAGCAGGACTTGTCGAGGAGCGCAAGGTTTCCGGCGAAGAGATGACTTTTGTTGAGCAGTGCAAGAATCCCAAGGCAGTATCAATTATCATCAAGGGTGGCACTGAGCACGTAGTTGACGAACTCGAACGTGCAATTCACGATGCACTCCGGGTAGTCGGCGTTGTCGTTGAGGACAAGAAGGTTGTTGCCGGCGGCGGTGCAGTCGAGACTGAGCTCTCGCTCCGTCTCCGCGAATACGGTGCAACCGTTGGTGGCAGGGCACAGCTCGCCATCGAAGCGTTCGCATCAGCACTTGAGGTCATCCCGCGCACCCTTGCAGAGAATGCAGGACTTGACCCCATCGATATGCTTGTCGAGATCCGGGCAGCGCACGAGAAGGGCAAGAAGTCGCACGGCCTGAATGTATTTGAAGGTAAGGCAGTCGACATGAAGGCAGCCGGTGTTGTCGAGCCGCTCCGCGTCAAGACACAGGCAATCTCATCAGCTGCTGAAGCAGCCATCATGATCCTGCGGATTGACGATGTCATTGCGTCGTCCAAGAGCCATGCACCCGAGGGTGGAATGCCCCCCGGCATGGGTGGCATGGGTGGCATGCCCCCCGGTATGGGCGACTACTAATCCATATCCAATTTTTTTCTTGTTTTTTTCTTTTCCCGATATTTTTGTGCTATTCGATTTTCTTTTCCTTTTTCCGATATCCGGAGTTACTACGAACCATAAAAAAATTATGAAAAAAGGAAAAAAAAAGAGATGGGAATTTGACTTATGTTGTTAAAGTAGCCTGTATCGTGGGATACGGATAACTTATAAATCAGGTTTCATGATAATTACCGCACCTTTCATTTCCGGGTGGTACGAGCAGGTGAATTCGTACCTGCCTTGACGTTGTCCAAATGTGTAGCTCCATTGTGAACCGGAGACGAGATCTCCGGAAATAAACATCCCGGTAGCATTCCCGATCGTTTTCACGTTATGGACAGCAGAATCGTCATTTATCCATGTAATCCCGGTCCCGGGGAGAACGGTCAGTTCCTGGGGAACAAAGGTGTTATTCCGCATATAGATGGAGGTGACGACCTTTGTAGATGGAGACATGGTTCTTGTTACCGTAGGAAGTACGGGTGTCACAATCGTGGTTGGCACGGGAGTTGGTAAAGGTGTTAATTCCATAGAAGGAACGGTGGTGGGAACCATCGTTGGCGGCGTAGTGACCGCTTCTGGTACTACCGGCTGGGTGCATCCCGTGAAGCAGACAAAAGCAATCATAAGAATAACAAAACCAATATATTTCTTCATGAGAAGTAAATTCTTTTTGCCCGGTAATTAAATTTATCCCCCCGGTTTTGATTAATTTTCCCTGAAAACCCCAAATATTCGTTTGAAATTCGAAATGCTTGAATAGGACACGGGTAGTTTGAATTCAGTGTCGATTCTCGCATATTTTTCCTGATCATTGCCGATGATATGATCAACTCTCCCGGATTGCAGTTCACGGTAATCATCTGTGCGATCTTTTTTTACGGATGCGGATCCTTTGGGGCCGGGAGGAGATCCTGCAACAGATTAATGAACCCGAACGCATCAAATATTTGCCATGAACGAACATTTTATTTTCACAAAATTCCGCACTGACTGTTACCATTGCAGGCAGATTGCAGACCAGATTATTAAAGCAGTTCCGTACAAGGCTGAAGTTGAGTGTAACAACTGCGGCGCTACCCGGGTCTATGTTCCCCGTATTGAGGATGTCACGGTGCCGGGAACATTCACAAAAATCGGGTGTTACGATCTCTGGACTCTTGTTGAAACAGCGGAATGCAGAAACTGCCACGTGACTGGTTCCCATGATCTGGCCATTGGCTGCCGGCATTTTACGGTCCGGTGCCGGAACTGTGGATTCACGCATTTCTACAAATTCGACCTTGAGTATATGGCAAAGGACGAACTCAAGGTCTAAAAGGAAAATATCCATTGTTCATGGTATCCTGACCCTCTGGTGATTTTTTTTAAAGGGAATAGCAGGGATGTTAAATATGTGCGCAATCCTATGCGGTCAGGGTAAGTGTACGGTGCTTTTTAGGATCTTTTATTAAGTTCAGAATCTTTTTCTGGTAGTTTTTTAAAATCTCCTTAAGCTCTGACCGGAGTTCAGGATTTTTTGTCAGGAAAATGAACATGACGGTATTGTCTGCGATGATAAGCGGGGGTGAACTGGTGAGCCGGGTCACATCTGCTGCTTTCGAACTGGGATCACTGCCCCCCAAAACCCGGTTTCGCTGGAAATGCTGGTAGATCATCAGAATAGATTCGTTATCGAGCCGATCCCAGAATTCTTTCAACTCAGCAAACGAGAGATGTTTTTCAGTGTAATTCTTCTCTTTGACCCCGATATCCGGGTCGATAAAGAGCAGACAGGCCTGTGGAAAATGTTCAAGAATACCGGAAAAATACACAGACCGGGTCTGCTGGGAAAAAGTCTCATCCTTCTCAATCCGTACTCGCACTTTTTTTATTCCGATGCTCTCCCTGAGGTCTTTGAAATACCGTTTGAGGGTCATGTAATAATTGTCCACATCTTCTTTTGTGCGAAAGCGCCGGAAACATTCGATCAGGTTTTTATTCCTGCACCCCGTATTGCCTCGGAACCGGGGATAATAAGCGGTCAGCATGGGAACGATGACCAGCCGGTCGGTTTTTCCATGAAAATTTTTGAGTATATCGGTAATGAGATCGTATTTAAACAGGTCTTTGGAGTCCCCGAAAAATTTCGCATTCATCTGTACACCCTCATACGGGGATATTTCCATGGAGGATAAAAAAAGGTTGTGGGTAAGGGAACTGCCTATTTTTCTT
>DATKZP010000075.1:0-4527 GCA_035527915.1 Methanoregula sp.
GAGAGGACGAAGAACAGCGGGAGGTACATGGCGACGTTGGGTGGCATCCATGAAGGCTGCCAGATGACGAGTATCCCACACATAATGGCGAGGGCCAGGCATACCATGTTGACAACCTGCTGACCTTTAAAGGTGATCGGCCGGGGCCGCATCCAGCCCTGGAGCTTCATAAACGCAACCAGGCTCCCCGAAAATGAGATAGCCCCGATGAGACCGCCAATAACTGCAAGCGAACTGGTAGCGGTATTCGTAGTGCTCAGGAGCGCGACTGCTGAAATCCCGGCTGCCGCGCCGCCACCCATGCCGTTGTAGAGCGCTATCATCTGGGGCATATCGGTCATGGCGACGCGTTTTGCAGCAAGGTATCCAAAGCCCCCGCCAATGACAATCGCTATCGTGATCAGGGCGATATTGGTAAGGTTGGGAGTCAGGAACGTGACGAGTGTCGCGATCAGCATCGCAGCGCCGGCCCAGACAATGCCGCTCCGGGCGGTGAGCGGGTGGCTCATCCGCTGCATGCCGATAATGAAGAAAAAGATGGTCACAATGTAGACCGGTTCGATAGCAAGTGAGAAGTCGATCATCTCACGCCCCCTGTTTTGGCTTCTTTCCGCTGCGGTCGAACATCTGGAGGATCCGCTCGGTAACTACATAGCCCCCGGTAACGTTTGCCGCACCGAGGATAACTGCGACAAAACCGATAACCTGTTCAAGCGTTGTCGTGGCAAAGCCGAGCGCGATCATCGCGCCGACAAGTACTATCCCGTGGATGAAGTTCGAACCGCTCATCAGCGGGGTATGGAGGATGACCGGGACCCGGCTGATAACAACATAGCCCGTGAACGCAGCCAGCATAACGATATAGATAGCGGTCCAGAATACCGTCACTTCAGTCATGATTTCCCTCCGCTCAAGAGTTCCATTGTTGGCCCGTGGCGGACCTCGCCCGCATGGACAAGGAGGCTCGCGGCCAGGATCTCATCGGTGAACTCCCTGACAATCGCACCATCCTTGTCAAAAAGGAGCCCGAGAAACGACTGGAGGTTCTTTGCGTACATCTGGCTCGAGTGGAATGGTATCCGGGCGGGGAGGTTCTGCGGGCCCAGGATCATGACACCGTGATCCATGACAGTTTTTCCTGCCTGTGTCAGCTCGCAGTTGCCGCCCGATTCGGCAGCAAGGTCAACGATGACAGCGCCTGGACGCATCGTTGCAACAGTCTCTTTGGTAATGAGGAGAGGTGCCTTCCGGCCTGGGATATTTGCAGTTGTGATGACAATGTCTGCCCGTGCCACAGCAGCAGAAACCATCTGTTGTTCCATTGCCTTCTCCTCGGCCGTGAGCTCGCGGGCATAGCCGCCCTGCCCTTCAGCGTTGATCTCAAGCTCAAGGAACTTTGCGCCTAGGCTGCGGACCTGCTCGCCGGCAGCGCGGCGGACATCATATGCCTCGACGATGGCGCCGAGGCGCTTTGCCGTAGCGATTGCCATAAGGCCGGCGACCCCGGCACCCAGGATGAGCACCGTTGCCGGTCGAATCGTGCCAGCGGCCGTTGTCAGCATCGGGAGAAATTTCGGGCAGTTATTGGCACCGAGAATTGCCGCAGTATACCCTGCGGCCGTTGCCTGGGAACTGAGTGCATCCATGCTCTGGGCGCGGGTGATTCGTGGAACGAACTCAAGGGCAAAGGCGGTGACCTTCCGGTCGCGCATCCTGGCGACGGCCTCGAGATTATTCGTCGGGTTCATGAACCCAATGACGATCGTACCTTCGGCGAGCTGATCGATCTCGGCGACAGTCGGTGGCTGGACGCGCAGCACTATGTGGGCGCCGTTCAACAGGTCGGTCCGGCTGGACATGATCTTCGCTCCGGCGGCCATGAAGAGATCGTCGGGGTAGTACGCGCTCGTCCCCGCATCGTGCTCGATCCGTACCTCGTGGCCCGATTTCGTGAGCTTCTGGACGACCTCTGGTACGGTCGCCACGCGCTGTTCATTCGGGGCCAGCTCCTTTGGAACGGCGATCACGACCGGTATAGCTGTCCGGCCTTTCGAACCGGCCGGGATTATACCTTTCACTTCTTGTGCGATGGTGGGATCGCTCACAATTTCCACCCTCCCTGTTCGGCTTTTTCGATACGGAACAACCCTGTCACTCCATGATTAACTTTCGATATGTATCCTATTAGTTTGCCCCGCATCCTTTTTATTTTGCGCATCTGTAGTACCAGTCAGCGGAGCGAGAACTGCCCGGGCATACCACAGAATCCCGGCTCTGCTTCACGTGCCGTATCAGGGTATATGGCGCGGGGATTTTGACCAGAGGCAATCTCTGGTACAGGTAAAATCATTTACAATGGATCCAGCAGGATTCCACTTTCGTGCATTGTCTCCTCAGCATCTTTGCGTGTGGGGATGTCTTCAATGGTCACCAGCAGTTTTCCATTCGCCAAAAAGACAGCCTTGAACCATATATCCTTCTCTTTTCCATCCCTGTATTGAATACGGAATATATTGTCCGCGTGAGGATTTGTCCCACTGAGTGCCCGGATGTGCGTTAACCAGGTACCAAATATTTTTTCCCGGTATTTCACATCGGGAAAAACCTTTTCGCCCCACGTAGTAAGATCCGGAATCTCTTGTCTGGTATACCCGCATATCCTTTCAAATGCCGGATTGGCATATTCGATCGTCCCGGTACTGGTAATAAAAGAGATACCAAACGGTACACTCTCCACGACAAGACGGAATCGTTCCTCACTCTCCTTTAACGCTTCTTCTGTACGTTTGCGTTCGGTGACATCAATGCCAATACCCCTCATGCCGGTAATTTTATTATCATGAACAATGGGCACGTGATAGGTTATTAAGGGAAATGTGCTCCCGTCTTTGCGAATAGACATAAATTCATGGAATGCCGGGAATTCACTGGGTTCCTCCATTGATGCCTGAATAAAATCACCCAATACTCTTTCCCGATCATCAGGATGTATTGTCTGCCAGATAGTCATTCCCTTTTTTACATCTTCATGGGTATACCCATACATCGCATAAGTGCGGTGGTTAACAAAAGTTACATTTCCCCGGTCATCACATTCCCAGATACTCTGGGGCAGCATTTCCGCCAGGGACTGGAATCGCTTCTCGCTTGCAAAAAGCGCCTCTTCAGCATGTTTGCGTTTGGAAATATCAACGAAACTTTCGAGGAGGTAGGAACGGCCACCCAGGTGGACCGGGATGACCGTTTTAATAATTGATCTCTCTTCACCCCGGGTATTGCGGAGAACTCCTTCTGAACGGACAAGTTCCTGCCCGAGATCGATAACGGGGCACGTTTGATTTTCTATCGGGCAAAGATACTTATTACAGGATGACCCGATAAGGGAATCCTTCTCTTTGCCGATGAGGGCAACAGCTGTTGAATTGGCATCATAAATCGAACGGGTTTCCGGATCGATAACCACAAGTCCTGACTGCGTGGCATTGAATATTGTCAGTAAATAATTCTCACTGTTCTTCAGCGCCTCTTCGGCCCTCTTTCTTTCACTTTCTTTGAAGGCATCTGCTGCAATCTGGCGCTGGAGAGCGATTGATGCCGCCCGTGTATAGGTCTCAATGAGCGAAGCATCTTTCAGCGAAGTTCCTTTCCGGAGCACAAATGTCATGTTCCCCAGAAGCACATCCTGCCAGACCAGGCCGACAGAATAGAGATCTCCCAGATTGAGATACTTTACAAATTCCCCGCAGGAATCAGAAGGGACATGAGGATACAATAAATCGGGGAGATTTTTTTTGACAGGGTACACCTTTCCGGTCAACACATTCTCATGACCCTTCTCATCGACAGGAACTGAAATCTTAAAAAAGTCACTCCCGAAAAAACTCTCAACGTAATCACGCTCTTTATCACCAAAGACTGCTTTTATGGACAGCGTTCCCGATCCGGAATTATATGAGCTTACCGCAATTGCTGTATCCGGAAGCAGTTCTTCTAGACCTGCGCCTATCGCATGGTAGATATTGACCTCAGGGGATAGTTCGATGAATTCCTGCAGTTTCCGGGAGAAAAAATCCATCTGGGCGATGTACTGATTTATCCTTCCTGCAGCTTCTCTTTTCTCGGTAGTATCCCGACCTACACCCTGGTACTCATGGAGATTCCCCTCCTCATTAAAAAGCGCACGGATAGTCCAGACGTTCCAGCGCAGCTGGCCGGACGGGTCGGCAATACGACACTCTGCAGAGACCATGGGATGTTCCACATCAAGGGACTGGACGGCCTGGCTTACGGCCATACGATCTTCGTCGCAGATGCCGGGGATATGATACATACCAAGCATCTCTGACGGTTTTTTTCCCAGATAGCGGGCATACGAATTATTCACAAAAATGAGAGTTCCATCAGGACGAAACCGCGTGATGAACTCCGTCTGGTCCTCAACGATGCCGCGGTATCGTGCTTCGTTCATCTGCAGGGCTTCTTCATAGGTTTTCTTGGCGGTGATATCCTCAATAATCAATGTCCATC
>DATKZP010000076.1:0-12882 GCA_035527915.1 Methanoregula sp.
ACAGGATGGCCCCAAATCCGAGGCTGAAGCTGATCACAAACGTGAGGATATTGATGATCGGGATGATGTAGAGTATAAAAAGTGCCAGAAATCCAAGGGTATAGAGCTGCCATTCCTTCCCGCTCCACTTCAGGTATCCGAAGATGACCCGCCCCAGGCTTGAGGCGACAAAGAGGTTGGCGAGCAGGAGACTGATGAGGACTATGCCCCCGAGAACCAGCGCAAGGGGCAGGAGTACAATGGATATGGAAAGGAGCACAAATGCTATGATTGCGATGATAATTGCGGCAAGGCCAACAACACATCTGACGACTGGGCCGGTGCGGACTTCCGATTCAACCTGCAGGAACCGGACCGGCATAATCCTGATGAGGAGAAGCCCGATAATGAACCATCCGAGGGTCAGCAGGATTGCACCCAGTGAAAACAGCCATACTGGCGATATATCTGGAGATTGTTCGGGTATTACTTCAAACGTTCCGGCACTTCCCGTGTTTTCCACCGACTGGCTCTGAACCGAAAGTGTGCCCATAATCGTCCCGGCGTTCCGTACTGACCCGGCGCTGATCATTGCATCTTTTCCAATAGTGACCGATTTCCTTATGTTCACCGTGCCCCCCTGGAGCACCGCATTCGTACTGACATTGCCTGCAAGATCGATACTGCCACCAACCGCGACAACCTTGCCGCCGACATCGGCATTAATGGTAACGGCTCCTCCGGCAGCAATTACATCGCCTTTAACCGGTGCGTTGATGGTGATCGAACCCCCGGCCGCAACGATGCTCTGGACCGGCGCATTCACCTCGATCATGTTTCCTGTAGCAAAAATATCATCATTGACGGGATCATCAATGCTCACCTGGTTCCCGGAATAGGTGACAAGTGCTGATACACTTAAGGGAATTGCCAGGAGGGCAAGTACTACGATTATCAGGATCTTCTTCATACTATCACCGGAATGTAAATTATATGAAGTCCGATATAAAATGCGTGATGAGGATAAAAACCAAGGTCACAGCTTCCTTGTATCTGCATCCCTGCTTTATCGTGGTGGAAGGAGAGGGGGTATAAGGAAAGGGGTAAATTTCTTTTAACCCGTGTGGGCATACCAACCCATTTATCCTCCGGCACACCCATCTCACTGCTGTGGTGAACACGATGGGTGGACCAGTGGAGTTCAGAATGGTCACGATTGAAAAGCCCGCGGATGTAAATTTCATTCTCGGGCAGTCGCATTTCATCAAGACGGTTGAAGACATCTATGAAGCGGTCTCCGGGTCGGTTCCCGGAGCAAAGTTTGGCCTGGCATTCTGCGAGTCGTCAGCTGACTGCCTGGTCCGTATCGAGGGCAATGATGAGGAATTAAAAGCGCTGGCACGGGACAATGCCCTCGCTATTGGTGCCGGGCACTCCTTCATCCTCTTTTTACGCGACTGTTACCCCATCAATGTCCTGAATGCGATAAAAAACATCCAGGAAGTATGCACTGTCTACTGTGCAACAGCAAACCCGGCAGAGGTGGTAATCGCTGAATCGGCACAGGGGCGGGGGATCATGGGTGTAATTGATGGCGAAAAACCCAGGGGCGTTGAAGGTCCGGACGGCGTTGCCTCGCGGACGGGACTGCTCCGGAAGTTCGGGTATAAGAGGGGGTAGGTTGTGGGCGTGTTGATGACCCTCCATCGCTGGTCAAGGTACGGGAATACCTCCCTGCCCGTTATAGTGAGGTCTTTACAGGCAGGGAATGGAAGCAAGGAAAACACGGTTCAGATATGTTCAGATTCTGGCAGTACACCAGTCCTTTCATAGGATCCTGCAGGTTGCCCGTTCCTCTGCCTGCATACCGTAAACGTGCATTCCCATGAGTCTCGTAATTGCGTTTATCGGGATGCATGGCGCTGTCATAGCCGGGGATATGAGAGAGATCATTACGCTTGGGGACAGGATGTCCACAGAAACCCTCGAACAGGAGCTGTACAGCGGACAGATCGTTACTGATGAAGACCTCAAAAAACGGGCAGAAGAGCTCAACGTCTCCCTGACCATCAGTGACGAAAAAAGAAAAGTAACGCAGCGGGAAAATATTCTTGTGGGAGAGGTGAGTGAAACGCAGGGGGGCATCACCAGGAAAAGAAGACTCTATGCAACAGCGGGCGAGTATGCCATGGTCGAGATAACCGGTTCAGTTATTACCATGACCGGGAAAGGCAGGGCGAGCAACTTCGTCGTGCTGGGAAACCAGATTACCAAACAGATTGCACATTCCTGCATCCAGGAACACTGGAAAAACGGCGGTATTCACGATGCCATCAGGATAATCATGCTCTCCATGGAAAGGGCATCGAAGGCGACCTCATCAGTGAGTGGATTGTATACCCTGCTACATACCCCGGCAAAAGTCAGTCTTTCTGAAGTTATTGGCCGGGACAGCAGGGAATAACGTGGATCTTCCTCTCACAATTCACCCTTTTTTGTGAATGATAATGCTTGTGAGACGGGACGTACTCTGATGAACCGGTTTCCTCCCTCAGTAGATCCGAAAGTAACTTTACGCCGAAATTCCTCTTTTCCAACCGTGCTTGTTTACTCGCTCGACCTTTTGAAACCTATGAATCTACTTTCGGATCTACTGTCCCTGCTGATTTTGATCCCGCATAAACCGCTCGATAGAGTGGGATAAATTATATACCAGAAAAAGGAAGAGGAAGATTACACGTAAAGGGGGGGGAGTACCAATGAAAAAAATTAGCATATGTCTGATAATCGTTCTTTGTCTGATCTCCTTAGCTATGCCGGTGATCGCTGATAATGAGGACAGGGGTGTTAATGATGATAGTATGGTAACTGCTGTAACAACGCAGACCACATCTCAGGGAGAACAGGAAAGGAGACAGGGGGATGATAGTACCGTAACTGTCACTGCCACGGTCACCACCGCCGTTACCACCACTTCCCGTGAAACCCCTGAAACGGAACGGGAAAGAACACAATCTGAGATTGAGGAAAGAACGAGAACGCAGGAACGAACCCTTTCCGAAGTTCGGGAGGATCATGATAAAAGCCGTGAGAGCCTCAATGCCACGCTCCTGAATATAAGTATAACAGAGCGTGAACGGACTCGGAACGAAAATGAAGTACGGCTTGCCGTCCATACCCTGTTGCAGATGGAGGACCTGAACGGGGGAATCGGGCGGAACGTTTCAGCAATTGCACGGGACTTCAATAACTCCGCCCGTTCAGCATGGGCATTTGAGGAACGTATCCAGAACCGGAACACGTTCACACGGATAATATTCGGAGGAGATCATGATGCTGCCCGGGAAATTGCCAACCTTACTATCCAAAACCAGGTTCGCATCCAGGAGATGCAACAGCTCATGAACAATGCAACCCTTGACGGGGAGGTCCGTACTATGCTGGAAGAGCAGGTCCGGATCATGGAAAAAGAGCAGGAGAGGCTGGAACAGCTGGCTAAACGTGAACAGGAGGACCGAGGGTTCTTTGGCTGGTTCGGATAAGGGCGCCGGTGACCGATAAAAACGCCCTTTTTTACCTTTTCCTCCTCCTCCAGTCAATCTAAGAGGAGATTTGCCACCCGATAGATGCTGAAAGCGGATATTTCCGGCTGCATAAATATGCCCAATGGCTAAACCGGCTGATAATCGAGGAGATCCCAAAACAATAGTGCTGTTTTTCCCCGAATTCGTGATACATGGTCCTCCGGAACAATAAATCGGAGCCCGTTTTACCCTTTTTCAGGAGAGCATGAAAAACCACCGGGATGAGTCCTATGAAGCAGGAAGCCGGATGAAAACCAGAGTTCGTTTCCCCGGAAGGCTGCCTCAATACTATAAGGAAGGTATTTATTTCCTGCTCAAGAGAAAAACTATCAGGTTTGCAGATGCGCAGAGATAACGGGATACACGATACGCGGCACGTTTTTTACCGATGCATCCTCTTTGTGGTCATTGCTCCGCTCCTCGCATGTGCGTTGCTATCCTTCATCGTTCCGGTTACTGCCATTGCCGTCTCTCCCGGTAGCGCATCACCTGCCCTTGGATGGCTGAAAACCTTCGGGCAGGGCGGCGAAAGTGACGGACATGCCATTGTTGCCACCAGCGACGGTGGATCCGTGGCCACCGGAACTGTCGGATCATCGGTTGAAACAAACCAGGTCTTCATCATCAAAACGGATGCAGCAGGCAACGAGGTCTGGAATAAAACCCTCCAAAAAAGTACCTATGAGGGAAGATCCGTTGTCGAAACAGACGAGTCTGGATATGTTATCATGGCAGGTTCCCTGGATTCCATCGCTGGCGGTTTCCTCCTCGTAAAACTAGACCCGGCCGGCAACGAGGTGTGGACACGGGTTTTTAAAAATGGTGAATACTGCCGCAGCAACTCGGTCGGCACAACAAGTGACGGGGGTTTTATCGTGGGCGGATCGGTATACCGGAATAATTCGCCTGCACTGTCTTTCTGGAATGGGTTTATCATGAAAACCAATGCAGATGGCAGGGAACAGTGGACCCGTGTTTTTAAGGGAGATAAAAATGATTATACCGGTTTTGTACAGCAGACCGCTGATGACGGTTATATTGTTACCGGCACAACCGGAAGTTATGGCATTAACGGCGTGAGTGCCTACCTGCTCAAACTCAATGAATTCGGCGATGAAGACTGGTTTGTCCCCTATGAAATCGGACCGGAAAATTCAGGAACGTCCGTCATCCAGACTCTGGACGGGGGGTATATCCTCAGGGGAACCACCCGTTCCGGTAGTGCAACCCTGCCCGATGAGGATCTTTTCCTTGTGCGGACAGACAATCGCGGTAACGAGCAATGGAGAAAAATTGTTCCGGGGTGGGGGAGAACCTCATCAACCCCCCTCATCCAGGCAGCCGATGGCACCAGTATCATCGCACGATCGTACGATCGCAGAGGACCGGTTCAATCCGGGGAGATGACCCTGCTCGGTATAGATGTGAACGGTACTGAGCAGGTGAACCATACATTCAGTTTAGGACTTCCCTTTGAGGTGCACGGTAGTGCAGTTGCCCCCCGGCAGGGATATTTTTTCACCGGCACGGTGGGAGACACGGAAAATTCCGGAAAAAAAGTGCTTGCAATCCTCAAAATTCTCCAGCCCCTTCCGGAGCAGAAAGTATCTGCAAAAACCTCCATTGACCTCACCATAAAAGCACGGGATGCAAAAAACGGGACCGCTCTTTTAGGCTCACACGTCTATCTTGACGGTGAATCCGCAGGCACAACTTCTGATACCAATGGAATAAAGGAACTTCGTGACGTAGCAAAGGGTGTGCATACGATCCGGGTGACAAAAACGGGATACGAGGAGGTCACCCGGAAGATCACGGTGAACGAAACACAGCAGATCATCATCCAGCTCAACGAATCAAAAATCATTCCCCTGCTGGTCCACGGGTCGGCCGAAACGAAGATTGACATTGTTTTTGTCCCTTCTAAGACCACCTATAACTGTAATCTCAAAACAAAAATCCCGATTGACACCTATACCGGCGACCGGCAGCGGTTTATCAATGACGTAAACGCAAAAATCTCCACCCTTTTTTTAAGGCTGGATACCCTGACATCCGCAGACGTGGGGCTGCCGGCGGATTACTATGACCGGTTTAATTTTTATTATTACTGGGACCCGGACAACTTCGCTGATGCCTTTGACGGCTGTGCGGGAAAACTCCCCGATCAATTCCGGAAGAACGCCCCCGCAACTGACGTAGCAATCATCCTGTATCCCTCGTACCTGGGGTTTTATTCCGACAGTTCCTGTGAACCGAATGCCTGTGCCAACGGGCTTGGCCCGGGGTCGGGGTCCTGGTTAAAAGCGCCGGCGGATTCTTCTATGATCTTTCTCCATGAGAGCGGGCATGTGGTCTTTGGCCTGATCGACACGTATTGCGGTGAGACCTATTACCGGGAAAACACGCCCTCCCCAAACGTCTGGAGCACACAGGACGCATGCATAACAACCGCCCTGCAGGAACGCTGGAACATCAGCGGATGCCGCCAGATCACGAAACCTGCGGGCAGCCGTACCAAAGAGCTATGTGTAAAAAATTTCTGGAAATGGGATCCTGATCCCGATATCATGGGCAGCGGGGCATATTCCGGCAGGTTCGGAAATGCTTCAACCCTCCACATCCGGTACATGCTCGATACTATCAACCGGTGGAATCTATGAAGCGTCTTCTCATAACCATACTTATTGCCCTGGTGCTCCTGCAGGGCTATGGACTGGCAGACGCAGCCGAACCTGCCGATTATTCCAAGATTATTGTCATGCACCTTACTATCAGCGAAGGACGCGTCACGGAAAAGTCCGTTGAGATGGTCTACGGTCATGCCCCGAATCCCGGACGCCAGTCCGGGGACTTTAAGGGTGTAGTAAAGACTTCGGGTGGCGCAACCATCAAAGAATTTGATATCTGGGACGCCCGGTACCAGATGGCAGATGTGCTGGAATACAGCAATGAATCATCCGGTTCGCTTACCGGACACATGATTTACAATGAAACTGCTGACTTTACCCTCATCCTGCCGTACCAGGAGGACCAGATGAACTTTGAGCTCTACGACAAAAAGAGCGGCACACTGTTAAAAAGTATCAACATGTCCCCGGCAATTTCACAATTTCAATCCACGTACCCAAAAGAACCCGGGGGCATTTCCTATTCTTTTCCCCCCATAGATACCACGCTCGTCTACCTGATCACCGGCATTGTGCTCTCCCTGCTTCTCATGGGTAAGATCCTTTCCATGATTCGGAAAAAATAATCTTTTCTCTCCTTTTTTAGTCCCCGCTCCCCCTGAATCCTACCTGAAGACCGGGTTCCCGCGGGCAAACATTACCCTCCATGCTGAGCCCTGTAACGAAGGGTGCACCCACTGCGGTTCGTTCTGCACCTTCCATGACAAGAATAAACGGTATGAGGCAACAAAAGAATAGGGTCATCATCATCTCGCGGGGGTCAGACAGGGTAACAGATTTCATTCCTGATTATGTCCCACCCCGGATGGGGTCGCCCGGCGGCCTCATTTTGACTTCGCCGGGTAAGGCAGTTTAAAAAAAATCATGCTCATAGAAACTGCACCCGGGCCGCCGCAGGGGTGTCTCTTTGCGGGGCGGCGACGGTCATCGTACCCGTGGGCAGGGGGGCATTTTACCTCTTTTTTTGTAATCCTCATACATACGTGCGTTACCAACTAAAAAAAACCAGTAAAGAGCAAAAGAATAATTCCCCCGTTTTACGGTTCCCGGTTGCCAGAGAAAATTGCCGGAAAAAGGACCAGAAAAATGTTCATTTACCCGCTTAAAAAAAACTACACACAATACTTTATTGGTCAAACCTCCTAACAGTACCCCTAAATACCGCGGGTGATTAATAATCTCCTGAAAACAACACAAATGAGTAATGAGCACGAAGGGTTTTTCCAGTTCCGGCCGTTGGGGAATTTTTGCTTTGCCGGGAAGAAGACAGACAAGGAGGGATTTTTGCCTTGATGCAGATCTATAAGACAAAAAAAGAACAGGAACTGCCCATCACCGAAATAACCGGAGTGCTCGGTGAAAGCACCTGGATACGGTTGTTTGAACCGTCTGAAGACGAACTTGCAATAATTGCAGAAAAATGTGTAATTCCACCTGAATTTTTAAAAGCAGCCCTTGATGAAGAGGAACGCCCCCGTATCGATGCGGAGGATGATGTGGTCCTGATTGTCATGGACATTCCGGTGACAACGGAATTTGAAGAGATCAAGACCCTGACCACGCACCCGCTGGGAGTCATCATCACCAGAGACTATATCGTCACGGTATGCAGCCGCAAGGCACAGATGCTGGATGATTTTGTCTCCGGAAAAGTGCGGCATTTTACCACCGCCAAAAGAACCCGGTTCATGTTCCAGATCTTTTACCGGAATGCATCGTACTATCTTAACCACCTGCGCCAGATAGAGCGATCGATCTCCCGGATTGAAATTGAGCTTCACCGCTCGATGAAGAACGAGGAACTCTTCCAGATGATGGAACTCGAAAAGAGCCTGATCTACTTCTCAACCTCGTTAAAAAGCAACGAGGCAGTTCTTGAACGTATCCTGCGCTCAAAACCGTTAACGATGTACGAGGATGATGCAGAATTTTTAGAAGATGTCATCATCGAGAACAAACAGGCAATGGAGATGTCGCAGATCTACTTACATATCCTGAATGGCATGACCCAGGCCTTTGCCACCATTATCTCAAACAATCTCAATATCGTGATGAAATTTTTAGCCTCGGTAACGATCATCATCGCGGTTCCAACGATGATTGCAAGTTTTTACGGTATGAATGTCCTCAACCTGCCTTTATCCGACCAACCACTTGCCTTTCAGACCATCTTTGGGATCTCGGTGATGATCTCGGTGGCGATGGGCATATTAATGTGGAAGAAGAAAATATTTTAAAAAATCCGACCGCTTTTTTTTACTACGACCTTTATAGTAACAAGCCCCATAACCCTTGGATGACATTTCCCCCTCCCGGGTCTGCACGTAATAGTTCTTTTCCGGACATACCCCTCAGCCAGGTTATCAGGGATGAACTGTCTGCGGTCCGGAAAAACCGTGCCGGGCTGATGGCACAGCCGGAGAAACCCCGTATCCATATCATTGTCCTTTTCCTGTGTGCCGGTATCAACGTGCTCTTTTTTTTGGCCCGGCAGGACTATATTACCCTTTTTATCGCTGCCAGTTTCTACCTCAACATGTATTATTTTATCACGCTCCTGATACCCACAAATTTTAAAACGTACGGTCTCCCGAAAGCAGATCTCAATCGGTTCCTTATCTGGCTTAAAGAGATCGGGGTAACGTCGGGCACAGCCCGTTTTACCCGGTTGTTTATCAATTCCCTGCTTATCAACAGCAGGACCTTATCCCTTGGGATCGGGCTGATATTTTCTATCGACATCCTGTATACAATCAGGGCTTATACCCTGGGGCTCCCGTTCACGATCACGCTCATTGTCATATCCCAGTGTGCAGTGATTGTCGTTTTCTACCTGCTGGTCTGGAAGATGGAACCCTTCTCGACTACGTATGTAAAAAACGTGGAGAAGATGAAAAGCAGTCTTCACCGGCAGAACCTGCCGCCCCAACTGGTGACCGCCATGTTCATTTTCGGCTTTTTGCTGGCCATTTTTTTATTTTTAACCACGATCATCCTCCTGCCGGGAATTACCCTGAACGCTTTTCTCGACCAGTCACAGCTGAAAGAACTCGGGCACGTCTTCCTCCTCATCGCGGTGCTTGCCACCAGCCAGTATTTCATCATCCGCTTCATTCACGGGATCACGAGCCGGATCATGGCCGACCGGCTCTTTGATTTTAAGGAAACTGCACTGTCGGACCTGCTCAATCCGGGGGGATCCCATAATGCGGACCGGTGCGATGACGTTAAACATCGCGCTGAAACAACAACCCTGCTGCTTGAATCCAGAATTTACACGGTAAAGAGGAACACCCTTGCCGGCACATTTCCGGTTTTTGTCGTTGATTTGGACTTCTCGGTGATGCTCGACAGCACAACCCTGACGGCCATCAGGGGATATATCGGGGATACAAAAACATCGTGATGATGCGGGTAAAGGCTCTTTTCCGGTTGTTAAAGAAATTACGTCATAAAATTCGTCATCACTGTATCAAAGATGATACCCCTTTTAGTTTCCATTCATGGGTCCATGCCGGGATGAGATTTTTTCAGTTCCCGGTTTTTCGTCCCCACATAGTTCAAATATCGAAAGACCCCATGCAGGTGAAGTGCTGCAAACGGCGTTTAGAGAGTCTTTTATTAAAAACGCGGTAAATCGATCGCTTTTCTTCCTTTTTTTGTATCAATGGTTCTCTGCTGGTTGTAAGATAATCCCGAAAAATGACAATTCGCGGATTGAGGTTTCTCATCATCAATGTCTTGTATCCTCAATATTGACCATGCATCAACACAGCCCTGTGCTGTGAAAATCTGTCATGGGAGATACGGTGATCTTCCTTTTCATCATTACCTGTCCTGCCAGGCAGGGGATGACCTGCATTGGTGAGGAGAATAGTGTCAGAATTCTTCGCGGGGCTATACCGCTCATCTTCGAATGCAGGTCGGGCAGGCATATCGGCAAGAGAATATTCCTTAATCGGGATATCGTCGCGATTACCGGGCGGTACTGATGATTTCCGTTTGAGGAGACCGTGAATCCGGCCTGTCCGGGGGGTCAACGGTGGGAAGGTGATTTTTATCAACAATAAACTGGAAGGGAAACATAATTGACCAGTACTTCTTCCGGGTAGTATATTCACCGGCGATGTTATTGCCGATATATATCCTGATAATCCGTAAATTCCGCGTGGCGAAAAGAATAATGCGGGGTTTCATGCCGGGAGCTGCCCGGGTTATCACTATCCGGCTGGCAAAAAGTACCGGTTGTGCGATCTTCAGGAGTATTCCTGACATGATGATAACCTGTTTTCGCATGCGAACCTGCACTCGGATAATTCGCCCATAGGTTCCCCCGGGAATATTCCGGTTTACCCTTCCCCGGGATGCTGCAACAACCTTACCGAGAATATTTTCAGGATACTGGACGACAGGATCGGGTGTAGGATTGTTATCCCCCTGCGTCCGGATACCGTCACGGTCAATCCCGATGACCCGGTGGACTACCAGCTGTTCGGGCGTACGGAAACAAATCACGTCACCAACACGGGGATTACGGGTTTCATATGGCAGCACGTCGAGCAGGTCTTGTTCATTGAGAACCGGGTTCATGCTGGGGCCGGTATAAAGTATGGGAATATGCCCGGGACTGAAAATCCGGGCGGAGACGACCGGCTCGGAAGGACGAACCTCTTCATTTTCAGGTATTACCTTACCCTCTCTAAAGAGTCCGGAGGTCTTCCCCAAAAGAGCATATTCGATCTCCTCCCAGAACTTTCCGGTGAGGCTGATATGCAGGAGATGGACCGGGATGGAACGTACCAGACGTTCTGCTGCCCGGAGCTCCAGAGTATAAATCTCCTTTGCATCCGACAGATTCTGCTGTAAACGCATTTGCGGCCCCATCACCTGGTGCGTGGATTCTACCACCCATGCCGTGGACTGGGTCATATTCAACGGTTCGGTTCCATCTTCCGTTGACTGGTGCAGGAAAAAAAGTGCCTTTAACGGTACCGCCTTTCCAACATCCCATGTCCCGCCGGGACCGTTGTCAAAAAACCGACTCCATGTAGGCCAGGGGTGGGCAAGGTACCCTCCATGACCATCATCGATCACAAGCACTGCATCGTCACTTAATGCATGCCAGGGGAAAGGAATCCGACGGCAGGCTGTGGACTTTCCCACGGTTCCCGGGCCGGCAAGAATGATGCCGTACCCATCCTTTTCGACAAGTGCACCATGGATCAAAAGGTTACCCTGCGGCAGCAGATAGTGGGCAAGCGTTGTTGCACACCGGGTCATCTGGATAATTTTCATTGCATCGTTTTCAGCCGGGGGAAGGATACAGATGCGGGGAGCGGGATCCCCGAAAAGGACGGGAAGAGGCCGGGCCCCTTCCTGCACACGGACGAGAATCTCCTGTCCCTGACTGCACCGGGGAAGGGTCATGACGGTTGCAAGACGCTTAACAACATCGGTTGCCTCATCACCAACGGGACGCAGGCGCCACGTCTGGCCGTTGCCAAGGGTGAGACAATATAAACCAGTGTCAATGGGTGTGGCGGGAGGCATGTGCGCTAAGTAGTCTTCTTTTTTTAAAATATTAAGGAACTCCGGTTATGTCCTGCATACAGACTGATGACTGACAGCATCAACGGATCTTCGTGTGCCTGTGGCTAAACCATTTTCAGGCAATTACAAAAATTCTTCTGGTACTGCCTCCATGGATTTCCGATATAAATCACCGGAACCTTCATGTCACTACATGCTGACCTGTCAGAAGAGTGAACCGTGACTTCACCATCAGGACAACCATCCTCAACAACGGACAGTACTCATCTCCCCGGTAAGACGCACGGGAACGGAGCAGAGATCCCCCCCACTATGGCACAGTATCCTGCCCTTCTCGTCACGCTCCAGCCGCAGGGTAATGGGACAACGGTGATCTTTAGTCCCTCATTCCGGAAAACGGCAATGCACTATCAGGATCTGGCACAGCAGCTCTCTTCGGATATGCCGGTGTACTCGTTTATCTGGCCGGAACCAACCGCTGAAAATCCCCCGGCAGACACTCTTGAGTCAATTGCAGAAACGTTCCTGCAGGATCTAAAAATCCGTATCCCGCACGGGCCCTTTATTGTCGGGGGATATTGTTTCGGATCGGTTATTGCCCTTGAGATGGCAAAACGACTTGCATCGTCAGGAGAACAGGTCGAGCTTCTCGTGCTGATCGATCCGGTCCTGCCGATAACAGGGACTCCATGGCAGCGGCGGAAGCGGAGATATTTAAGACCTCTCCGGTCTCTCCGGCAGCACGGGATCCGGTTTTTCCTGCACACCCAGTACAGGAAAGGAATTGGCCTGATCCAGTACTTTCGTACAGATACGAGAGAACGGCTGGAGCACCGTTTTCATGCGGCGCACCACAGGGCATTCTATAGCTACCAGATTGAACCATGCCCGCACCGGGCTCTGCTTGTATTCAGTCATGAGGGACAGGAGGAAGACGACACAGTTCGATACCGCATTGAAGACAAGCGCTGGAAGGAGATTATACCTCATGACCGGGAGATTCTTATCCTTTCGGACAGCACGCATCACACCATCCTTTCTGCCGGAGCCGGCACGATTGCTGCAAGAATCAGGGCAAT
>DATKZP010000077.1:0-10991 GCA_035527915.1 Methanoregula sp.
GATTCCTGGAAGGCAACTCCCGCGTATCCGGTATATAGGTGCGGAGAAAATATGAGCGTATCGTCAGATCCGTGTTGACAGGGGATACCTGTCCGGATCTTATAGCTCCACCCGGGTCACAACCCCGTGGATCTTATCCGACGGCAGCTTGTAGAACTGGACCATGGAAGGCGTGAGACGCTTTATCGCTGCAAAGATGCGCCAGGCAGGGTGGTTGCTTACAATGTCTTCCATACCATAGAAGATTGTCTTCTCATCAATCTCTGCCTCTTTTAAGATCGCCCCGATATCGACAATCTCCATATATCCTAAATATATCTCAAAGATGGAGAGACCCTGTGCGATCTCGCTGGTGATGCCCCACGTCACGCCAAAAGGTTGTTCTGTCCGGATGATCGAAACGATAATATTGTCATCATATATGATGTTGTTCGTGAACATAATCCGGGGTATATACTGGGGCAGCCTGCGGAAGTCACGGGCGAAGAATAGTGCTGTTCCTGAAATCCTGTTGATAGAATTATATACTTCATTATACTGTTTCAGGAAATCGTTGAGGGGAACCGGTTGCAGGGCAGCGGCGAGTTTTTTCTGGCCGTTAATGTAGATAATAATTACAGAGAACGGAATTAACGCTACAAACAGGGATATGTATCCCCCGTAGGGAATTTTGTTTAAGTTGGAAATGAGAAAAACAATATTAACCGTTAACACACCCAGAGCAATCATTGTCTTCACAATCTCACCGTGGAGGATGAGAATCCAGAGAATCATGAAACCCGTGATCGCCATGGTGCCACTTACTGCAAGGCCATATGCATGCGTGAGGTTGTTTGAGGTTCTGAATATGACAATCATGAGAAGAACGGCAAAGAGAAGCAACCAGTTCACAATATCAATATATATCTGAGACCGGAGTTGCGGGGAGGTAAAATCGATATGCAGCAAAGGCATGATGCGGGTGGTGATACCCTGGTATACAATCGAAAAAATAGCAGAGATCATCGACTGGGAAGCAATCATGGAAGCAATGATGCTGAGAATCAGGAAAGGAATATACAACAGTTGCATCTCGGAATACATCATCTCAAAAAGAATATTCTGCGCACCGGGATGGGTAATCAGGTATGCACCCTGTCCAAAATAATTAAGGGAAAGGGCAATAAAGATCAGATACCATGCCCTTACGATAGGCTCTCTGCCCAGATGACCCATATCCGCGTACAATGCCTCTCCACCGGTTGCACAAAGGATAACTGATGAGAGGATAAGAAATCCTGCAAGACCGTTATGCATCAGGTAATTGATACCATACATCGGGTTGAGTGCAAGGAGGACCTGCGGTGCCGCGACCAGCGCAACCAGACCCCCGGCAGCAAGCGCCAAAAACCAGACTACCATAACCGGACCAAATGCCCAGGCTACTTTCTCAGAACCGCGTGCCTGGAATGAAAAAAGAAAAATGACAACTATTCCGGCAATGACCATAAGCATTACCTGTGGCGTATTTTCCAGACCCTGAATCAGGAGTGACCCCTCAACCGCGGAAAGGATAGTGATCGCCGGCGTGATTACACAGTCACCGATAAAAAGAGCGATGCCTACGATGGTGAGGAATGAAACAAACGCAACCTGATTTCCTGTTTTCAACAAGGGTAAAAGGATCTCCTTGAGCACGATTGTGCCGCCTTCACCCTTTTTACCGAGGTGCATTGCAAGGTAGGTGTATTCTACCGTTACAAGGATAGTTAGCGTCCAGACAATCAGTGAAAGGATACCCATTACATTCTGGGGTGTGGGGGGGATGAGAAGGAAAATTGCCGTCAGCGCATAGATAGGACTTGTCCCAATATCGCCAAAGACAAGTCCCATCGACTTGACGATTCCCGGTATTGTAAAATAATTTTTAAGCATTCTTTCAATACCAGTCATCAGAAATAGGGTATAATCCTTTCTCTTTTAAAGCAGGAAAATATAATCACCGTTTATTTCCGTTGAAACAACGAACCAGGTTCGCCACGTCCTTTTCTCTCTTCTGTGTACATCCGGTAGCTGGTAATTACGAGCACAATAATAAGCGGGCCAAGGACGAACCCGGCTAGTCCCATAGTAAAAATTCCCCCGACTATACCGATAAACATAATGACCGGATGGATTTTTACCCGCCTGCCAATCAGGACCGGGCGGACATACACTTCAGGAAGGAGAGCCACGATCAGGTACCCGAGGAAAAAAAGGATCAATACTCCACGGGTGTCATTGATAGCGATGGCATAGGCACCCACCAGAAAAACCGCGGTGGACGATCCGAGGAGGGGAATGAGTTCACAGAATGCGGCAAAGAATGCGTAAAAGATAATATCGCCATACCCGAGCAGGTAAAAGACCGGAATTGCGATGAAGAAGGTAAGGGCTGCGACCGCGATTTGAACAACCCAGATGGCATACAGGGTATCCCCTGTGACTTTGGAAAGCCGGCCCATATATTTTATTAATGGTGCAGGCACGTGGCCGATGATCTTTATTTTGAGTTCTTCGCCCCGTAAAAACAACATGAACAGGGTAAAGAAGAACACAAACATCTTGAATGCAATAATCGGGAGGTACGCGATCAGGGTCTTTTCGTAATCAACAAAAAGTGCTGTGCCCTCATTTACCAGGTTCGACAGAGTGGCTTTGCTAAGGGGTACTCCATAGGCCAGGGGATTGGTCAGGGGATCGCTGAGCCAGTTCCCGACGGTTGAAAACATCCGGATCAGTATGGCGGAATTCGCTGAGAATATGACAAGGGTGATCAGTGTCATGGCGCAAAAAATCCCCAGCACTGCAAGAGTCATGAAGGCTGCCGAGATCCATGGTTGCGTGTGTCGCGAAAACCTGTGATGGAACGGGATCAGCACAATCGCAAGCGATGCGCCGAGAAACACCATATCCATAATTGACCAGAACGCCACAAATGCAATTAACAGGAGAAGGATCAAAAGGATGAACGGAAACTGGTCAGCACGGATCCGGATCATGGATGAATACCTATTGAACAGGATAGGAAATTAATAGGTACTCCTGTTTTATTGCATCCATCCTTTTTTAAAAAAAGCGATACTCATAACAATATAAAAACACCAATCAGCTTGGTTATCAGATGAAGCGCCTCGAGAATGTTGCCATAATTGCGCACGATATGGGGGTCACGTTTAATTTCCTTGGCATCGCTTCACTGCTGCCGTTTCTTGTCCTTGTTATTTTTCAGGAATGGGATATGCTTCTTCCCATGGCCTCCGCCCCGCTTGTGTTTATTATACTCGGGTACCTTCTCTCCCGTGTTCCCAGCGCAGATCTCACGCCAACGCTCTCCATCTCACTCGTTGTGGTCGCCCTATCCTGGTTTGCGATCGCTCTTGTCGGGGCTCTCCCGTTTGTTTTTGGCCTCCATATGCCGTACACCGACAGCGTTTTTGAAGCAATGTCCGGCTGGACAGGCTCCGGTTTTACCATGCTCACGTCCCTCGATACTACCCCCAACACCCTGTTATTCTGGCGGTCGTTTACCCAGTGGATCGGCGGGATCGGGATCATCGCGTTTCGCATCTCGCTCAGCAGGAAGACGAGTGCCACGCTTTTCCAGCTCTACCGTTCCGAGGGCAGAACGGAAGAGCTGATGCCCAGCGTGGTTTCGACGGGAAGAAGGATGTGGCAGATCTATCTCTTTTTAACCTTCATGTTCACAGGAATGGTCATGCTGTCGGGAATCGAACTGTGGGACTCACTCAACCTTGTCATGGTCGCTCTTGCAACCGGTGGGTTTACGATTCATGATGCCGGTTTGATGTATTACAACAACCCGATGCTTGAACTGCTCCTGATCCCCGTTATGCTTGCCGGAGCACTACCGTTCAAGATCTATTTTTTACTATACCGTGGGAATATCAAAGCAATGTTCAAGGACAAGATCGTGCAGGTGCTTCTCCTTATCGCGGCAGTCGGCTCAGCGATCACATCCCTTGACCTTTTCATTTTCAACAATCTGACTCTTGAACAGGCGATCCGTGAAGGAACGTTCTGTGCAGTATCAGGGTTCGCAACGACCGGTCTTCAGAACTCCAATCCTCATCTATGGGCAACAATCCCCCTCGCGGTGGTCACGATGATGATGGTGATTGGCGGTGCATCGGGAAGTACGGCAGGCGGTATTAAGGTGAACCGCGTCATGCTCGCATATGAGGGTGTGAAATGGTGGTTGAAACGCTTTTTTGTATCAGGCCGGGTGCTCGTCCCGTTCAGGTTCGGGGGGCGTACATTTCCCCGGCAGGTTTCCGATCTTGAGATCTCAAAAAATATGGTTGTCATCATACTGTATGTCATTACAATCTTTTTGAGTACGATTATTGTAATGCATCTCTACATTACGACGTTTGCGATCAATGAGGTTGTCTTTGAACTGGTATCTGCGCTGAGCAACGTGGGGCTCACGGTTGGTTTTATCACCGCAGCAAGTCCGCTCTCCATCAAATGGATCTTTATTCTCCTGATGTGGCTGGGAAGACTTGAGATCGTCCCGGTGATCATTTTAGCTATGGGGATCATAAAAGGGATTGAAGATGATATAACACAACAGAAACCTGCTCCTACCACGTATGATCACAAAGATTTGTATTAGCTGCGGGAGATCTCCAAAAAAAGAGTATTTCATCTCCATCAAAGAGTTGTATGATTACAAGGAACGGTAGTAGCTACGACAGGGTATTCGATCGCGTCGTCGCTTCCTGCCATACGGGAAGATCACCACTGCAGGGATGACAAACCCTGCAGGGATACGCACTTTTTTTGTCAGTATCTCAATGACACTCCGGATCATACCAAAGAAGAGGGGCGGTGCCGTGGATTGGGGCATGCCGGTCTGAAGAAGATCCCGCGGAGTACCTCATTCTTAATGATGATGCAGCACCAATAATAGTGGAATAACGGAGTTCAATGGCAGAGATCAGGATCATTGGTACGGCACATGTTTCGCAACAGAGTGTCGATGAAGTCAGGGCAGCGATTGAGGAGTTTAAACCCGATATTGTTGCGATTGAACTCGATTCCGCACGCTATACCGCGGTCAAAAAGCAGGCACGCGACCCTTCGGTGAGCGATGTTCTTGAAGTCAAGAACTTCAACTCGCTGCTTGTCCAGTGGCTGCTTGCCTACCTCCAGCGCAAGATCGGCATCGATGTCGGTGTCGAACCCGGGGCCGAAATGAAAATTGCAATTGAAGAGGCTGAGCAGCGTGGCATCCCTATTGCTCTTGTAGACCGGGATATCCGCCTTACCCTCCTGCGCTTCTGGAGTTCACTGGGAATCATCGAAAAGATCAAGATGTTCTGGGCGTTAATCGTGTCGATAGCTGAAATCGATAATGGGCAGGAGATAGATATCGAGTCACTCAAGGAGCAGAATGTCATCGATGCGGTTATGGAGGAGTTCCGGAAGTTCTCGCCCAATGGCGCCCGTGCCCTCATTGATGAACGCGATGCATTCATCGCTCACCAGCTCATCCTGTTGAAGGTGCAAAAACCGGAGGGGCGTATCCTTGCGGTTGTAGGTGCAGGTCACCGGCAGGGCATTTCAGCGTATCTTGACAACCCAAAAACCCTTCCCCCTTTCGATCCTCTTACCCGGGAACCAAAATCGTTTCCCTGGGGCAAAGTGTTTGGATTCGGGATAACGGCAATTTTCTTTTTGCTTCTTGCCGCGATCGCATTCTCGGGCGTTGGATGGACTGTCTTACTCTACGCGTTTCTCTTCTGGGTGATCATCCATGGTGTGCTTGCTGCACTCTTCACGCTCCTTGCAGGGGGACACCCGTACTCGGCGCTCGTCTGTTTTTGTGTAGCATGGTTTACGTCGCTCAACCCGATGATTCAGGCCGGCTGGATTGGCGCATATGTCGAGGCAAAGGTGAGAAAACCGCCGATCTCGGACTTCCGGAAAATTTACGAAGCCGAAAACCTTACCGATATGACAAAAGTCCCACTCTTCCGGGTCGTGCTCGTGGCAGCACTTGCAAACCTCGGGAGCGTGTTAGGCACGGTCCTTTACTTTATTTTCATCTTCCCCGTGCTGAGCATTGATCCCCGGATTGTGATCTCGTCGGGCTTGCACAATATGTGGGTATTTGCAACAGGCTGGATATAAAAAAAGGGAAGTATCCTTTACTGTTTTTTTGCTTTACGTTTTTGCAATCTCTTCATCGATCCAGTCCTGGACAAGCAGTTTCATCTCCTGCCGGGTCATGCCGGGACAGTACCGGAACCTGATCTCAAATTCAAGTAAATCCAGGATCGGTTGCACCACGGCAAAATATGAGGCCGGAGAGGTAAATCCCCCTTCTTTTTCAAGATGGAGCATCACCAGTTCGTTTAAGTGTTCGAGTTCCCCGGTGAGATCGATGATGGTTTCAAGCGTCATCCCTTGCGGGATACCGGACATGAAGACATCTTCCGATACCTGTTTTTCGTTGCCTTGTGAGTTTGCGTCATCTTCAGGGTCGTGGTCCGGCATCATAATATCATCCATTGAACCATTTCCCGCCACAGGTATGGTTATACGTGGTATACACAGGAGAATAGAGATTCTCCTGCCTGAAAGAATGTATATTTTGCCGTTTAGGCATTTGACCAAAAAACGTTTATCCCTTATCCCGTACACTCCTCTTTGAAGATTGAGAACGACGCTACCGCGTACAGCAAACGATGTGATCCCATGTCAAGCACAGCACTCCTCATCATTGAAGGACTCTGGTGGACTCCTGAACAGAAGCCCAAACGCCCATCAGTTTTGCTTTTTTTGGAAGGACTGGAAAGTTACCAGGGTAATTTTAACATATATTATGCGAACTTTTATGAAAAAACCGGGTTCCGCCGGGCGCTGGAAGATGATTTAACAAACACCCGCGAAGACCGTCTTTTCTTATATGTCGCAGCGCATGGGACCGGCAAACGCATCGGCGGCTTAAAGGCAAAGACCGGCATGAAACTTCCCGCTATGTTCAAAGCGGTGAAAAGTGCAGCCAACTACTCAAACATCGAAGGCGTGCTCATCGGCTCCTGCAGTGTGGGAAATAATATCAACGACTTCATTTCCACTACGAAAAATTCGCGTATTGCATGGATATTCGGATATACCTGTGAGATAAGCTGGATGGCAAGTACGCTCATCGATGTATCAATCTTTGAACACCTTATGAAACTTAAAAAAAGTGATCTTAAAAGCAGGAAAAAGATCCTGGATGCATTTGAAAATGCTCTCGGCCGATTTAATGGTGATTACATTTTATGCAAGGAGAAAGGAAAAAATATCCCGTTGAAAGAAGCTGTCACGCTCGTTGTCCAGCCCCGCAGCAAAGGGTGTAAGGCCCAGGACGAGACAAAAATCCTGCTTGAAAATCTCGGCTGGTTTAAAAAAGGGGAATAACCGGATTTTTCCGGTATACTATCAGGCTCATCATCATTTCGTGTGGGTCAGACAGGGCATTACATTTCGTTCCTGATGTGTCCCACCCCATCAGGCATGGGAAACCTCATAAGTACATTGCTTCTGACGATAATCTGTTTGCATCCCGTAATGAGGTGGTGTTTACCATTTTCGTTGTCGCAAAAGCACTACCCGTTATTTCAACTATAATCAGAGATGAGTTACCCCTACAGGAGCGCGGAGAACTAAAAAAATGTTTCCTCAGGCAAACATTTCGCCTTCAACCTTAACCGGACCACGGGTGAAGTCAAGACGTATTTTGGTGATTGCGGCACGGAAATCTTCCTGGGTTATTGCAGGCCGTTCCTTTCGGATCGCAAACATACCGGCTTCCATGCAGATTGCCCGGAGATCTGCCCCGTTCTTGCCTTCTGTCTGTTGTGCGACTTCCCTGAGATCTACCATCTCATCAATCATAAGTGCCCGGGAATGAACCTTCAGTATTGACAGCCGCCCGGTTTCATCCGGTAGCGGGATCTCGATAATCCGGTCAAACCGCCCGGGCCGGAGCAGCGCCCTGTCCAGGATATCGATCCGGTTTGTTGCGCCAATGATCTTCACGTCACCCCGGTTCTCAAACCCATCCATGCCGGCCAGGAGCTGCATGAGTGTACGCTGCACTTCGCGGTCACCCGATGTATTTGTTTCCGTGCGGGATGCCCCGACTGCATCGATCTCATCGATAAAGATGATCGTCGGGGATTTCTTTTTGGCAAGATCAAAAAGCTCGCGGACGAGCCGTGCACCTTCCCCGATATATTTCTGGACAAGTTCGGATCCCACCACCCGCATGAAATGGGCGTTGGTCTCGTGGGCAACAGCTTTTGCAAGCAGCGTCTTTCCCGTGCCCGGTGGCCCGTGCAGCAGCACACCCTTTGGGGGCTCAATACCGATCCGCAGGAACAGTTCAGGTCGCTTCAGAGGGAGTTCGACTGCTTCTTTTATCTCGTTGATCTGGGCTTCAAGACCGCCAATATCCGCATAGGTTTCCTGCGGGGAATCCACCAGTTCCATGCCATATATCTGCGCATCAAAGCTGGTGGGGAGAATCTCAACGATCGCCAGCGACTGCTGGTTGAGCGTACATCTCACACCCGGCTTGAGTTCCTCGACAGCAATAGAAGGAGAACTCCGTACCAGAAAACGCGGGCCTGCACTGCTCCTGACAATTACCCGGGATGCATCGATAACATCAGTGATAGTGCCGATGATCAGCGGAGGGCTGCGGAGCTGTTCACTCTCACTTTTAAGTTTCCGTACTTCCCGCTCGTAGCGGATCTTCTGGGTTTCGATATACCTCTTGTCCGCTTCCGTCTGCCGCAACTGCTCGCGGAGTTCAAGATTGCGGGATTCCAGGTTTCCCACACGCTCCATCATCTGCACCTCGAGATCATGCTTGTCGTTCTCGATCTGGCTCAGTTGCCCGCGAAGCTCTTCTGAAAGTGTGCGGTACAAGCAGTAGAGATCTTCGGGGGTCTGAGGGTCCTGTGACTGACGGAGGGTATCTGACATCTCTTTTCTCAATTAGCTATATAGGGAAACTGCATATAAATTGTTTGTGAGATTATGCAGTGTGAAATGTGTGGCGAAACGATCCGTGGCTCCCCAAAATTAGTCCGGGTTGAGGGTGCCGAACTCCAGGTATGCACAAAGTGCGAGAAATTCGGTACCGAAGTGCAGCAGGTACGGCGTACAGATCTTGTACGCCCGGCTGCAATGGCTCCCCGGTACGGAGGAAAACCGGCAGCCATGGGAGCAGTCCCGGCAATCAGGAGAAAACGCGATCTCTTCGATTACATGGAAGGAGAGATTAGCGAGGACTATGGTCAACGTATCCGGCATGCCCGGATGCAGAAGGGACTCTCCACAAAAGATCTGGCCATGCAGATAAAAGAACGTGAACACCTCCTTAAAAAAATAGAGAACGGTGAACTGATCCCCGAAGAAGTAGTAAGGAAAAAACTGGAGAAGATACTGGAGATCAGGCTGATCGATGCCCCCCTCAATGAGGAAGAAAAGAAGGTGCAGAGCAAACTCACCCCAACGTTGGGTGACCTTACTATCATAAGAAAAGAAAAAGCAAAAAAATAACCATAGTTTTTTTCAACGGGTCAATAACCCCGTTTTGCAGGTGTAACCAAAGTCTCTCACGATCCGTCCTGCCTGCATCATGCCGCTGGTGAGTACCGTTGGTGAGGTGACTTTTGGTTTTTTTTCCTGCACCCCATCATTTTTCCTGAACGCTTCTGCGATGGCTTCGACAGCAGCCCTCATCCTGCTCTGACGCTTGCATACGAACTCCCGGGCACAGGAACCGGCGTGTTGATCACCGGTAATGAACAGACCGCTGTGGTTGCGATGGTCGATTACACGAAAGCGCCTTTCCCTAGCACCGTCTATATCGTGAACAGGAGCGACAACAGGATCCTTCAGCGCATGTACTTTGCGGACGATACCATCATTGCGACAATCGACAATGGCATTGTATACCTCTACAATGACAAACGGGGATATCTCATCAATGCCCGGACCGGGGCATTTGAAGAAACTGTCCTGCGCATCGACAACTATGGCGGTTTAAGCGCGAGCGACCGCCCGGTCCTTCCCGGCGCATCCGAAGGGCGCAGGTATCTGGAAACCACCGCAATGATCTCATCGTGGAGCACCGATGGGACGGTTCGATCCTGCCCCCATCTCACGATGAACGGTATTGTTTACAATTGTTTTGTTAACGGGGAAACAGGGGAAATTGTGGAGATCTGATTTTCCTGATTGTTTTCGGGAAGTCCGGTCCGAAACTAAAAAATCAAAAATTGAAACTTTTTTTGCAACGACAGCTATTGGTTCCCAAAAAAGTAAAATCCATGAGTTCTTGTATATCTTTTCGATTGTCCGTCAGTGGTAACGACCGTATCTCTTATGTGCTTGCTCGATAGTCATCAAATCAAGCACCTGGACAATATTCGATTCCTTGTGAATTTTGAAAATAACGGTGTAAATCCGCCCAATATGCATACGATAGACCTGCACTTTGGAATGCAGGCATTCTACATCAGGTGCGTTGTAGGGATCTTCAAGTTTACAGAAATGACTAAAAATATGCCCCCGGATCTTCTCCGGATATTTCTCGAGGGTCTTAATAACGCCCTTCTCAATTCTGACTTCCACTGTTTCACATCTCCTCGTCTTCGCCATTTACAACTTTTTTGTGAAGACTATTATCGCCGGCTTATTCTGTCAGTCAGATATTCTGGATGTTGAGCTGTTTTGCTGCATCTTTCAGGCTGACAAACTCGCCATGCTTTTCGATTTCTTCGATATGCGCCAGAAAATCACGTTCCTGTTTGAGTGCGATCATTTCAGCCAGGAGCTGATCATACGTCTGACCATGTTTTTTAAGATCTGCAAGGGATTCCCAGATCTCTTCAGTTACGGGAATTCTCTTGTTTGCAACTTCAGTCAATATATTTCACTCC
>DATKZP010000078.1:0-7353 GCA_035527915.1 Methanoregula sp.
ATTTTTGTTATCGTGCTCTCAATTCCGAACTCTCCGGATCTTTCTACACTCCTGACGACTTCCGCCGGGTAAAGGAGAAGTTTTGAGGGGATGCACCCACGGGTGAGACAGATTCCTCCGGGATCGTCCTTGTCAATAACTGCAATTCTTGCGTTCGGATGACTCTGCAGGATTGCAGTGACAATAGCCATAGCCGAACCCGATCCAAATGCAATATAATCATATTCTTTCATCAATACCCTCTTCACCTTTCATCGGAGATTGCGGCTTATATGTGTTGTGTCAGAAAATAGTGCAGCCCTTGGAAGATATCATCACATATTTAAAAAGAGTGTGGATTGATGTATGCCAGGTAAAAGGAAAACCTGCACGGATGAGGAAAAAACCAGATCTTTCTATAAACAAAGCTATATATATTTATATACGATATTTCTGCCCGGTGAAAACCACTATGGACAAGTTCGAAGAGACGGCCAAGATGATGGCAAAGATGCCCCCGGCAGAGCTGATGAAAGCCGTGGAGATGAAAAAAGGGATGTGCACCTGTCCAACGTGCCCGACCTACACCAACTGCGCAAAGAATGCAAAAGAGTTGCTTTTTTGTAATGCCGGCAAGAGCTTCATGTGTATCCCCTATGAGAAAGGCTGCATCTGCCCGACCTGCCCGGTCGCCATGGAGATGGGGCTGAAGCACGCATTTTTCTGTACCAAGGGATCAGAAAAAGCCCAGCGCTACGAGGGCGCACTCTGGGGAACAAAGATGGTCTGATTATTTCATTTCCTTTTTTTTATGGGGGAAAATATCCCCCTTTTAAAAAAAAACTGCATCAGTCCGGGATCTCTCTCACTGTTGATTCCAGAGTAGTTGCGCATATATTCTGAACTTGTCAGGACTACGAAAAAATTCATCGGACCTGCATGATCCGAACCAAAAATTTCATCAGGTATCCTGTACCTGTCACTGTATGGAATTGCCGGGATTTTTTACTCTCCTCTCCTTTTTTGCACTGGTGCTGGGAATTGCCGGATCCGTCCTCATTATTTACGGCGGAATGAAAGCTATCATCAAAGTCATTATCCTGGAAATAAAGAAAGGGAACTATACTTACAACCAGATAAGGCGTGAACTGACTGACAAGATCGTATTCGGCCTTGAATTTCTGATTGCTGCCGATATCCTGTCAACGACCATCACCCCGACCCAGGAGGAGTTGATCAATCTCGCAGTGGTTGTCGTCATCCGGACCATTCTTGGCTATTTCCTGTCAAAAGAATCGGCAGAGTTCGATCTTCAGGGATGAAAAGGATGCGCCGTTATTGCGGCAATACGTGGCAGACCCAGCGATCATAAAGGGGATCAGCAGGATTTTCCTTCACGCTGATTGACCTGTCTATTGCAGTTCCCCATTCCCTGACAAGCATCGCCTCCTTCTCCGTGCCTACGGTAATCAGGGTTTCCCGGGTAATTGAACATAATTCTCCGATGATCCGTTCCCACATGTCCTGATTGAAACTGTTGAACTCCCCGGCCATGATCGCGACACCTTTTGGTACGGGCTCAATGTACCTGGACGCAATGGTTGCATCGATCCACATCGTCTCTTCCGGGAGCAGTCGCTTTTCCGTAAGACCCCTGGAGAGAAGGGATTCATCATTATCATACGAAACAGGAGAAAATCCAAGGTCACGCAGAACGGCTGAACCAACACCAGACCCGCAACAGCAGTCAATGCAGGTTTCCCCCTGACTTGTCCCCCAGATGCTGGTAATAAAATTTTTTAAGATGCCATGCCGCTTGGGATTAAGATCGTCAATAGACGGGGGAACCTGGGCAACAAGGGCAGTGCTGAAGTACTCGCGTACTGCCCCTGCCCAGACTGCCCGGTCCTCCTGGAATATTTCGCCGTTCACGCTCTCGAAGAGTTCGATGAGCGCAACGGAAGGGTTCCTGCACAGGAATGAAGCAGCAATCCAGCCATCCGATCCATGGAATGCCAGCGCAACCGGTTCTTCATGCTCATCCAGAAGAAGGCGCCCCTCATCACTTTGTGTCGCGGCAAGCACCGTGTTGAACCTGCCATTCGTCAGTGTGGCAAAGTCTGGTTCGATAAACCTGACTGTATCGACCCCGAGGATATCTGCGGCTTTCATGTATCTCGCTCTATTTGCATGCCATGGGGGGCTTCAATCGTCCCGTCTATCTTTGCGTCCTCATGGAACACAATGGATTTAGCGATCACGTCACCGAGGATGTGAGCCCCCTTCTTCACGTAGACCGTGCTGCCGCTCTCAACATTCCCGTGAATCGTGACGCCGTCAACAACCGTGATGCGGTATTTTGCCCGGAGACTCCCGAAGATAACCGTGTTCTGCTGAACGTCAATCGAACCTGCCCGAATGTTGCCGTGGAGCCGGCACCCTTTCCCGATCTTCATGGTGGATGGGACGGCAAAGAGTTTCAGGTTCAGTTTCGAACGGGCGGGAATCATGAGGGGGATTTCCATCTTCTCCTCCTCTTCAGAGAACAGGTCATCAAGGATCCGGTCAAGCTCTTTTTCGTTCTCGATCCTCAAAAGGTTCATTAAGTAGATGATAATGAACAGGAATACCGGCATCGGGTTTCTTATTTCCACGTCGCCCTTTGCTTCAAATCCTTCTTCGATCTCGACTTTCTCGCCGATGTCAAGAGCCCCGTTAACGACAAGTTTGCCGGCGATCTTCACGCCTTCCCCAATATAGGCGTCCTGCCTGGCGATCACATCGTTGCCGATTTCGCACCAGTTTCCGATCCTCACGTCCCCGCTTGCCCAGACATACTCGAGGATCTTTGAAGATTCCCCGACATAGACATCGGCTCCCCTGAGACCGTATTCGATCTGGCAGAATTCACCAACCACAATGTTCCGGTCAGTCTTGATACTGTGCTCCTGCATTTCTGTCCCGTCAGGGAGCAGGCAGTGCTTGTGCCAGTTTTTTACCTTTCTTTCCTTCATCTGACCCCCGAAGTTCTCATCATGCCCCGAATTTATGTGCCTTATTTATCAGGTCGAGTGCCGTTGCAAGGAGTGCGGCCCCGGTAATACGGTTGAGTCCTCCCTGTGCACAGGAATATTCATCGAACCTCGTCACATCATCAACCCGGACGCCATCACCGTGGATGAGTACCGGCACGGGATCCGCGCTGTGATCCTTGATACTGCAGGGAGTAGAATGATCAGCACAGATGACGATGATGCATTCAGGAAGATCCAGCAGGGGTGCAAGGGCCATATCGGTTTTTGTAATAAAATTACGCTTCTGCTCTGCAAGCCCGTCATGCCCGGACTCATCTCCCCCCTTGATGTTGACCAGTACAAAATCCCGTGTATTCAATTCGTATATCGCCGCAGCAATCTTTCCGGGGATATTGCTGTCCTGTGAGCCGGTAATTCCCTGTACGGGAACACGGGAAAGTCCGACTGCGTTACCGATGCCGTTAACCAGGCTTGCAGCCGAGATCACGCTGCCGGAGATCCCGTATTTTTTTGTAAACTGCTCGAAATGCCCCATTTCACCGGCTCCCCGCATCAGGACGATATTTGCCGGGTTTAACCCGCTTTTTACGCGTTTCTTGTTGATGGCATGATCAAAGAGGATTTTGCTGGACTGACGGACAAATTCGTTACAGATCGCAGTTGTCTTTTCATCTGCCGCTGTCTGTTTGATCGGTTGTACGGTAAGCGGGACTACACCGTCTTTTTTGGGGTCATTGGAGGATACGCAGTGGCCGATACCCTCTCCTTTCAGAGCCAGTGATGCCCGGTGACCTGCACCGGAACGGAATGTAAATTCAACACCAAATTCTGAAAGATCTACCCCTTCCTGGATTGCGCCGCTCAAGGCTGTTGTATCATGTATCCTTCCTGCACGGCGATCGGTAATGATCCCGTCCTTTGAGATGGTTGCATAGTTGCACCGGAACCCGATCATCCCCGGTTCCATGTGGATGCCCGTACCCTCACATTCGAGGGGACCTCTCCCGGTGTAATATTTGTAGGGATCGTAACCGAGAAGGGCAAGATGTGCGGTATCTGAACCCGGGCGGACTCCTGCGGCAATGGTATCCATAATCCCGCAGATCCCTTCCCTGGCGAGCCGGTCAAGAACCGGCTTTTTTGCCGCGGCAAGGGGGGTGAGTCCTCCGAGCTCAGGGCAGGGACGATCGGAGATGCCGTCAAGTACGACAAAGAGGATCTTTTTGGCGGTCATTCGTATGGAATGGTTGGATGTGGAGACTAATTATGTTTCTTGGTAGGATGACAAAAAAACCGGGGTTTATTTTAAAAATACCCCCCTTTTAACATTAAAAACCTGTTTTTGGGTGTCACGTTTTTTGCATCGCGGCGGAACAGGGAATACCGTTTCGGGAACAGGGTGCATCTCAAATGCAGGCATACCGTTTTCCCCCCATATCTCCCTGTATTGGGAAAACCATGAGATACTCAACGATAGTAAAAAAAGTAAAATCCTTTTGTTATTATACGGTGGAGATCCGGGCTGCTACCGGCTCGACCTTGGATTTTATGATCTCGACCCTGCGGGTCGGGTAAATAGTCTTTACGGCCTTGAAGAGATCTCTTGAGATCTCACCTGACACAATACCGTTGAGGAGTGTAGTCAGGTCCCATGCGGCTGCCTGGGCAGTGACCATGTCCTTGATTACTTTCCTGATGGCGTGTTCCTGCGTAACGTTTGCACGGGCAAACGTGTAGCAGCTGACGGTCAACCGCACTTTCTTGCCGTCTTTTGTCAGGAGCGGAACCTGGCAGTCCACGCGGGAGCTCCGGCGTTTGACGAGCGAGCGGAGGTAGTCCCTTGTTACTTCATGGCCGACAAATTCAGTGTATGCTGCATCGCCGGTCACACTTACAATCTTAAAGCTCATCTTGATGTGCTGTTTTGCGTAATCGTTGATGATCTCGCCAAGCGTAGCCTCCATGATCCTGCCGACTACCTTCTCAACATCATTTGCAATGGTGTCACCGATGTACGCTTTGCCGAGGTTGTCGGGAACGTGCACTTTGAACCAGCTTTTGGCTTTCCAGCCTTCTACTCTTCTTCCAACCTGTTTTTTCTTTGCCATGGTATCACCTGGAGGAGTTCCTCCGTGTTATTTTTTTTAACGACCGTCTTTTCCCCTCAGCTTCTGCATGGGGGTTTTTCGATCGCTGTTACCTGATAGATCTGCAGATATTTGCGAAAAAGACGAACATGCGTCCTCCGCAATTGCCAGATTCATGAGATAGTCGTCCACCGATGCGATGACTGACCGGAGTTGTGTTCCCTCAATCATCGTAATCACGTGATCACCCTCGGCGGTTGTGGTCATGCTCTTGAGGTTGTCCGGTGCTAATGCCGAGGCAACACACCCTGCATTCCCATGCACCGTGGTGATCCTGCCCTTGATCTGCATCATGAGGCAAGTGCCTCCTGCCAGCCTTTGGTAAACATCCCCACCTTATCGCAGGGAATGGTTGCCCCGGCCCTGCGGATGTGTCCGCCGCCGTTGCCACCGCACACAGCTGCAAGCTTGTTGACCAGCGGTCCGAGCTCGTTATTGACTCCTGCAGGACAGCGTGCCGAGATTTTGCAGGAGTCCCCCGCGTTTGCATACACGAGCACCGGGTGGATGTGTTCCCGGTCCCGTGCAAGGATGTCTGCGACATCGCTTGTCAGGGTGACGTCACGCACTTCGTAGACACTGACCTGACCTTCTGGGGCAGGTAATCCCTTGATCGAATCGATCACGTTCATGCGGTGCTGCCGGGCAATCTCCCATGCCTGATCGAGATAATGGGAGGATCGCATGCAGAGTGTTGCCCCGAGATCGCCATGACCGGTTTTTCCGCAGGCATCAATTACCGCAGCGAGTGCATGGGCGTCTTCAATCACCTCGCGCTGGAGATGGTAGGTATCACCGTAGATCGCCTCAAGGCTTGCACGTGTCGTGTTCGGGGCTGCTTCCAGTATTACCCGCGAGAGCAGGGTGTCGAGCCGGCTCACGTTTTCACCTTTTGCCGTGTCATATGCCTGGTCGATGAGATCTGCGATGAGCTGTTCTGTGCCGCTGATCCCATCAAGGTACGGGCTTGTTGCCATGTACCACCGTTCGGTCATATCCCTGCCGGGAAGCGTGATCCCGCGGTCCGGAACAATGATGCCGTCAGTAATGCCATCATTGAAGATCTCGAGGTTTTTGCCCGTTATCTCCTGGCCGTCACCGATGATGCCCGCTATCACGAGTCCGGCAAGATCGCGGTTGTCTCCCATCTTCTTAGCGACAATATACGCCATCCCCGCTGCTGACAGTTCACGATCGCCGTCAATTGCTGCCAGCCTCGGGTTTGCGTGGAACTCTCCTTCAAACTTCGGGAGGTGGTGATCGACAACGATGGTGTCTGCGGGGAGGTCTGTCATTCCCGCCCCGAGATCGCAGAGCAGGTGAGCAACGTCGCCGGTCAGGTTTGCAGCAGTGACTTCCTGCCGGATCCTCAGGCGGAACCGGATGCCCGACCGCACCATCGCGTGGCAGAGGATCGAGGCGGCGGCTATGCCGTCTGCATCATGGTGTGCGTAGACCTCGAGATACTCCTGGCGCCGGATCTGTTCCGCAACCGTTTCTGCGATGGTTTCAAGTGGCATGGGTATGGGGACGACGAATTGCTCTTACCGGGACAGCAGGATCTCTGCGGTCTCGGGTTTGTAGACGAAATCGCTCTGCAGCTTCTTACTTCCCCTGTAGTACCTTACGAGCCTGCGGACCTTTGACTCGGTCAGGTTGAGCTGCCGCTTGTTGTGCAGATCTTTTTTGTTCTCGCTCAGGTGCTTGCGCAGCCCGAGTGCTTTTATCATGAGATCGCGGAGATCTTCAGGGATCTCGGATGCAACCTTGTTTTCTTTTAATATATCACCGATACGCTTACCTGTTGCAAGTTTCACGTCCGGGACGCCATGGCGATCCCGCAGGATCAGACCAATCTTGCTGCTCGATGCGCCTTCCTTGCGGAGATCCAGGATAACTTTTGTGATTGCCTTTGTGTCCGTGTTGAACCACGCGGGTGCCTGTTTCCGGTAGGGGCGGACTGAGCATGACTTGCCTCTTCTTCGAGCATGCATTCGTGCCATTATGTAGCCTCCTAATGAACTCTATGATGAACTTTTATGTAAGTCCAGAAAAGTCGAGTATTTTTACTGACTCCCTGTAATCCCAAAGCCTTGGTTGAGGCCGTGCGGTGAAGCACGTCGGACTTACATCTGTCAGCACAATTTGTAAAAGTGCTTGACTGTATTTGGGTGGTGGAATTATAAGGGTTG
>DATKZP010000079.1:0-15826 GCA_035527915.1 Methanoregula sp.
TTTCTTAAACGAGTACCAAAGGCACTTGGACTTCAGGAAATTGCGGATATTCCCCTTGAACCGTCTGTTGTCGATTGTTCGTCCTTCAAAGAGCGGAGGATTGCCCTTGTCAGCGGTCCCACCCGGGCAATCTCCATGACCAGGTTTTTTTTAGAACACGGTATTGAACCCCGGCTGATTATTGTAGACTTCGATTCGAATATCAGCGAGAAGCTGCGCAGTCTTGCTCTGGGAGATTGCGAAATACTCATCGAACCAGACCATGATGTAATCGTGCAAAAGCTCAAAGAGCAAAAAATCGACCTGTTGATTGGAGGTCTGATGGAACTGCCCTTTGCAAAGGCCCTCGGTATTGAACATCTCGATATCATGCACGGGAGCCAGAGGACAATCGGGTTTGAGGGGGCAAAGAACCTCATGCACCTGCTCTCCCGTGGTAAAAACTGTGGTGATTAAAAGATCTTTTCTGGCCAGACGGATACAGGAACCGTAATCACTTCTGGTCCGTGCCCTCCACCCATTGCGAAAGGCTTCCCATCCGCTTGAACGCCTCCAGCATGGGGAGTCCGATACCCGAACGTCGGGCATTGCAAAAAAACCTCCATCGATCCCGCAGCCTCGGCCCGCTCTTTCCATGGCGCGAGAGGAGATAATCGAGCGTTTCCCGCTCTTTTTTCATCCATGCGAACCGGGCCAGAACAGTTTTTGTATAGATATCAGGATCCGGGCAGGAATCTGCAAAAATTCTTGCACATTCCAGGGAGTGGACAATTCCTTCCCCGGTGAATGGCGATACGGTCCCTATCGATTCACCAATGCCAACGACCAACTGGGGCGTCTTGCCATTCCGGCTCTTCCTGAAATAAAATGGTGTCGAATAGTACGGGGAAGCAACCCGGATGAACCCGTCACAGCTGCAGAGCGTGGTGAATGAAAACCGCCCGGACGTGTCCCGGTAAAACCGGTCCAGAAGGCTGTCAAGCTGGACAAGACCGATACCACCAACGCCTATATGATAGTGATTGTTTTTGAGGGGAAAGATCCACAGGTAACCGAGTCCGGGTATCCGGTTCCCGTAGACCCCCGCCTCAAGGCGTTCGCTCCTTAATGATTCCACATCTGTCCTGTGCTGCAGGGTCGGCAGCATCAGATCAGACCTGCACGGTGGCAGGAGAGCCCGGGCGATCCCGGTCGCATCCACCACGATATCATAGTCCTCTGCCTCTTCCAGCCCCAGGTTCTGCCGCTTAAACCTGGTACCTCTGGTGAGATCCCGTATAAGCCGGGGTTTGTCGATAGTGCAAAGGGGCGTTGTTGCCACGAGGCCGTCAAAATTCATCGTTGACATGGGTTCAATGAGGTACTCATTGAAGTCAAGGCCGACATCGGCGAGGTACGTTTTGATACCGACGGGCACTCCCCACCCGCACGAGCGACACCTGCAGCGGGTGTCATGGTCCATGCAATCATAGACATCAGGTGTGATTCCCCTCTGCACGAGAAGCCTCGCAAGGTACCCCCCGGCGATCCCGGCACCTGCAATCGCAATGTTCATAAAATCCCCCCGAACGCCAGTAAGATGATGGTTATCGCCACCGCATGTACCAAAGATGCTCCGACCTGCTGCAGCATAAGTTTGTTGGCTTTCAACTCAAAATCAGGAAAGAGGGAGTACATGGCACGGGTGCAGAGCTGATCGATTCCTGCGCCGAAGACCGTATTGATCCCTGCGATAATGGCCGTCGTAAGGACAAGAATATAGGCAAGGTCCATACTTCCAAGAATCCAGGCCAGGGGGTAAAGCATCAGGAGAGCTATAAGGAACGTAATCATACCATACAGGGTCGAGTGCGGCAGTCCCGGATACCGTACAGATGATGTGCATTTCCCGCCCAGCCGGTCGGAATGTGCGTCCCGGCGCATCATCGATACTACGAAACAGGTCACCGTCATGCCATGCAGCAGCGACAGGATGAAGGCCAGCAGGGAGAAAATGCCGGTCGCAGCATAGACAACAGTCACCGTGACCCCGACCACCAGCCAGGGAAAGATGTACCATTCGGTGAACGGGTGGTGACCAAGCGCGAAGCGGGGATGATTGTACCCATAATCGAAAAAAAAGCCGATTAAAAACAGCAATGGCATAACTATCCTCTGTGTCGTAAGGTACGCGGCAAGAACCACCACAAGAACCGTAATAATCGCAGACATCGTCCGGTATTCACCCACGGTCGCCCACCCGTACACCAGCGGCCGGTCCCGCCCGGTCTCCCTGCTTTTTTCATGCCGGTCGATTTCCAGATCCATGATGTCATTCCAGAGGTGGGCATCGATGTGGATGAGAAGAGCTGCCACAACCGCAAGAATAAAAAGGCTCCAGTCAGCACCAGAGAACCCGACTTCCCAGAGCGTCACGACAAACCCGAGCAGGATGGCGCACAGGGTAAAAGGAATGAGCCCCTCAATGCGAAGGATACGCGGGAGCGTACGAAGGTCGATGTTATCAACCCCAAAGGCAAATTACCGGAATTTCAGAATATCGGGAATGAGACGCTGTCATGGTGACCAGGAATCCGGTTCAGTCATACAATTATTTAATAGTACGTTTAAATTGCCGGCCACAACCCCCCGGTGGTATTCCGGAGCCGTGACGGAACTCTCGAGGAACTCCTGCCCACCGGTATTGTGCTCGGCGCAGTCGAGAACCGTGAGTATACTGATGAAATATTCATTCGCCAACGAATCGAGTAAAGATGAAGAAGGCCATTTAGGAACATTTATCACATTTTCGGGTAAGAATCCATTGCATAGGAGTGAAAATAAGAATGCTTGATATCTTCAAATGCACAAACTGCGGCCAGATTGTGATGATCACCCATGAGGGTGCAGGCCAGCTGGTCTGCTGCGGGAAACCTATGGCCCGACAAGTTGAGAACACGGTTGATGCCAGCACCGAGAAGCATATCCCCGTCGTAGAGGAGAGCGGTGATGGGATCATTGTTAAGGTAGGTTCCGTACCACATCCCATGGAGGCCAAACATTTTATTGAATGGATCGACGTGATATCCGGCCCCTCGTTGTACGTGAAGGGGTTAAAGCCCGGTGACAAACCCGAGGTTTCATTTCCGGTTCCTTCAAAGGATGTCAAAGTACGAACGTACTGCAATCTCCACGGCCTTTGGTCCAATAAGCCGCATCACGAATGAAGGGTTAAGGGGTTGTCGATGGCTGCTCGGTGCAGCCTGCCGTTGTAATTTTGGGTATATAGTATCAAATTGAACACCACCCTTTTTTTCAACCACACAACCCTCACCCATCTCTCCAGCCTGGAAAAAATTGGTTTTAACCGGCTTGACGAACCAGACACGTTTGACAACACATATATCCGGCAGGGTATCGTGTAGTGGCGCGATGCAAACCGCACGACAAGGACGAGGATGATGACCAGCGCAATGAGGACGATAAAGAGGGACAATCCGGAGATCATGGTTGATCCTGTTCCCGGGCTAGGAGATGATAAAGGATACCGTGCCGCTTATTTTTTTTAGAGAATTCACGTCAGACCGGTTACCTGTTCTCCTTGTTGTACTCCTCAAGAAAACTCAAAGGGCCCATTCCCGCTCTGCCTCTCCCATAAAAAATCCGCCGCTGAGCCAGTGCAAGCCGATACCTTGGGCAGTCGCAACTAATGAGAAATACTACTCAGGAGAATAAGACATCCCCTCCCTCACATCACATATCCATACTGCTCTGATCAGAAAAAAATTATCGTGATGGGCCCGGATCCCCGCAACTAACCGGCTTGAAAGATTCAACAAGGATGACTTCACATCCGGCGGGATACGTATCGTTTCTCACCGTACTCGTATCTGCCAGGTATTTTTTGTTTGGTGATGTCCCCCGGATATCCACCAGTTTTCCCTCAATTATCAGGCACGTTCCCACCTCTGCTTTCTTCACTTCGTTCTCGAGTGCAGGATCCAAAAAGACAAGGTGGTTGTTACTGATGTGTTCATCGATATACTCCTCTGTGAGCCCGATAAATGTCGGGATATCGTAGCTGTATTCGAGCGTACGGTCCCCGGTCGTGATTTTGAAATACGAGAGCATATAAGGCTTGAGCAGGTCGCCATTCACTACAGCAAGATCGATCGGACTGATACCATCCGGCATCGTGGCCGGGTATTCCTTCCTTGCGACAATCTTGCCGGCAAGAATATAGGAATATCCTGAAGAGAGGGAAAAACTCCAGTCGCCAGCATTTTTGGTGAACTGCTGTTGTGAGGAGAGAGGGGTCTGGTAGAACCCGCCAGTACCATCAGGCAGCCCGGATGCCGGGGAGCTGCGCAAAGCCGCGCCAAAAGTAAAATCATAGACCAGAAATCCGATGACAAAAAACAGGATAAGGATGACAGTCCATTCCAGCAGGGTACGGAGGCGGCTCATAGGTTAATCCCGGCAGACGTATGAGTGAGAATCTGCTCCTGATAGTATTTTGCCCGGTTCTTCAAATAACAACGCATTCATCCTTACCCGGTCTCCTGCACAAAGCACCGGTCACCGTGATCCAGAGCGGCACATCGCTGGAATACATAAAAGCGAGTGCCTGATACAAGAAACCCACACCAATGATGCACGACAGGGATGTATGCAGGATGATTGCGGCGCCGTCATTGCATGCCCGTGATAACCGGGGGATGAGCTCTTATAGAATTCAGGTTAATACAGAAATCAGATGCCCTAAGACCCAGAATCATACCAGTAATGAATTGGCAGGGCGCCAGAAGGCGCCGCTTTTCCTGCGTATCGCATTATTTTTCCTGCTTGTCGTTAGTAATGTGCTGGTAGCAAAATACGTAGTCTTCTCTTTTTCAATCGCGCCGGGCGTTTCATTTTTCTATACCGTGGTTGCTTTGATGATCGTCACGACCCTGTGGTTTGGGATGTACGGGGCTGTGGCTGCCTATGCAGGCTGCTATATCGGGGCCGGGATTTTAAGCGGTCTTCCCCCGGATGTGAGCCTGTTCTGGTCGCTTGCTGATTTCTGGCAGGTGCTCATCCCGCTCATTGCATTCAGGGTATTCAAAGCCGATCCCTCCCTGAGGAGCGCACGGGACCTTGGAATACTGGTGGTTTTTGGCATCATTCTCAATAATGTCGCAGGCGCACTCTGGGGTTCGGTAGCCCTTGCCCTGCCCGGCACGATCCCGTGGGGTGAGGTCCCTTCGGTATTTTTCGGCTGGCTGATCGGAAATATCGTAGTCTGCATCGTGCTGGTGCCTCTGGCACTCTATTTCCTCACCCCGATGGTGAGGGATCACCAGCTCTTTGTCCGGCATTACTGGAGTTAGGACCAGATCAGGTACTCAGGCACCGCAATCACCGGGACGCTGTCTGACGCTGCGATCCCGGAATGAGGACGAGTGAAAGGGACCGCGACGATAACAGGATAGCCCGTATCCATTGAGCAGTACTGAAAAAATAATAAGTACCTGGCAGGTCACTGTAGGATCATGAAGAAAACTGCTGTCATTTTCATTGTCATCATCATCGCTTTCATGGCTGCATCCGGGTGCGTTTCTGCCCCGACAGGCCCGGCTCCTGCAGTCATAACCCCTGTCCCGCATGATGAAAGGCCGCAGTATGTCATCGGGTTTGATAGCGACTATCCGCCGTTTACCTACATCGACAGCGCAGGTAATCTCACGGGTTTTGATATTGAGGCTGCCCGCTGGATCGCAGACCGGCAGGGATTCGATGCGGAATTCGTTGCAGTTCCCTGGGACAGGATCATCCCTGCACTCAATGCAGGGACTATCGATATGATCTATTCCGGCTTGACGGTTACTCCCGAGCGGGAGAAGGATGTCAATTTCACGACCTCATACTATACCGTAAACCTGAGCGTTGCGATCCGGCAGGGGTCCGGTATCACCATGCAGGACCTGTACACAGGCAGGCTCCGTACCGGGACCCAGGCGGGATCGAGTGGTGCAGTATGGGCTGAAGAAAACCTGGTACGATCCGGAAAGATGCCGGCTGAAAACCTTGTCCTGTATCCTGACCTCTCAACACTGACGGGGAACCTGTTGAACGAGACGATCGATGCTTCCGTGTTCGATGCTCCACCGCAGGAACGGGCAACAGCAGGGACATCCTTAACCATCATCGGGACTATCCCCACGAATGACAAGTATGCAGTTGCGGTACGGAAGACCGACCCGCAGCTTCTGGCCCTGATGGATGACGGGCTCAGGCAGTTGATGGAAGATCCTTACTGGCAGCAGCTGGTACAGAAGTACGACCTTGCCAGTGAATCCAGGTCCCCCTGATATGAAATCGGGGAAGCAGGAACAGGGAACCAAAAATTTCATCCTTTTACCCGTCTCGCGCTTACAGGTCCGGTACGATCCGGAACAGGGGTGCACCCGGTGCACTGCCCATTACCTGCTGAACTGATATGACCGTGAACGGGATAGAAACCAAAGCCCGCTACGGGCTCACCACCTGAAGGTAAAACCGGCCCTCCCTCCCCGGCATGATGCCCGTTCCCATCCATGGGGAGATGAACCGCCGGCCCGTACTGCAAAAAGAGACCACATCCCCGTGAAGGAGCAGCAGATGCGATGCGGGTGAACGGAAATGTGTCCTTTCCCGTCCGCAGGTTATTCTTCCATAATGTTCTTTTTCTTAAAAAAAATATTCGGGCAAAGTTTAAAGAGCCATAAAGGTTGAAAGCAGTATTTAATGGTTACCGATGATGTCCTGCTGAAAAAACACCAGCTGACGGAAGAGATTGAACGGCTGAAAACGGAACTCGATGAGAAAACTCTTCTTGCTGAGGAGCGGCTCAACCGGCTGAAATACCTCCAGTCAGATTTTGATAATTATCGCAAATGGTCTGAGAAAGAGAAAGAAACGATCATTGCGCTCGCAAACGAGAACCTGATCAAAGACCTTCTTGTCATCCTCGATGACTTCGAACGGGCGCTGCCTGTCCTTGAACAGGAAAAAAATAAGGAGGGGATCGGGATGGTCCAGAAAAAATTCTTAAAAATCCTGGCAGGATATGGGCTGCAACCCATCGAGTGTGTGGGAAAAAAATTCGATCCGAATTTTCACGAGGTACTATGCAAAGAGCAATGCGACAAGGAGCCTGACACGATTCTGAACGAGATCGAAACAGGCTACAAGCTGAAATCGAAGGTCATCCGACCCTCAAAAGTACTGATTGCAGAAAACGTTGGAAAAGATGTAGGTGAGAACAATGGGTAAAGAGAAGATTATCGGAATTGATCTCGGGACTTCGAATAGTGAAGGTGCGGTGATGCTCGGGGGAAAACCGACCATTATCCCGTCAGCAGAAGGTGCAACAGTTGCCGGAAAGATGTTTCCCTCGTATGTTGCGTTCACCCCGGATGGCCAGCTCCTCGTGGGTGAACCGGCGCGGCGGCAGGCTGTCAGCAATCCCGAAGGTACAGTCACTGCAGCAAAACGAAAGATAGGAACCGATCACATTTACAAAATTTATGGCAAGGAATACACGCCCCAGCAGATCTCTGCATTCCTCCTCCAGAAGATAAAAAGGGATGCGGAAGCATTTCTCGGAGAACCGGTTACAAAAGCCGTCATCACCGTCCCTGCCTATTTCAACGACAACCAGAGGACGGCAACAAAGGATGCAGGTAAAATTGCCGGACTGGATGTTGTCCGGCTGGTAAACGAGCCCACGGCAGCCTCGATGGCGTACGGCCTTGATCGCAGCGGGGAATACAAGATACTTGTCTTTGACCTTGGCGGCGGAACGCTCGATGTGACCATCATGGAATTTGGCGGCGGGACGTTTACGGTCCTTGCCACTTCCGGTGATACCCAGCTGGGCGGTACCGATATGGACAATGCAATTTATGAATGGATTGCGGATGAATTCAAAAAGAACGAAGGTATCGATTTAAGAAACGACAAGATGGTAATCACCCGGTTAAAAGAAGCTGCTGAAAAGGCAAAGATTGAACTTTCAACCGTGCTTGAAACCGAGATCAACCTCCCCTATGTCACCGCCAACCAGGCGGGCCCCAAACACCTCTCGATGAAGCTGAGCCGGGCAAAACTCGAACAGCTTACCGAACCGATCATCAAGCGCTGCGTTCACCCCTTCGAACAGGCCTTAAAAGATGCAAACCTTACTAAAAATGATATCCAGAAAGTGATCCTTGTCGGCGGGCCAACACGGATGCCCGTAGTCCAGAAGTTTATCGAGGACCATGTTGGCAGGAAGGTGGAGCGGGGGATCGATCCCATGGAATGTGTTGCCATCGGTGCCGCGATACAGGGAGCGATTCTCGGTGGTGAGATTACGGACATGGTACTTCTGGACGTGACGCCCCTGACGCTGGGCATCGAGACCCTCGGGGCAGTGAGGACGCCCTTAATCGAGAGGAACACGACGATCCCCACAAAAAAGAGCCAGATCTTTTCTACCGCTGCGGATTTCCAGACGTCCGTTACCATCCATGTGCTCCAGGGTGAACGTCCCATGGCGGCTGACAATGTGAGCCTGGGTCAGTTCAATCTCGTCGGCATTCCCCCGGCACCCCGGGGTATCCCCCAGATAGAAGTCTCGTTCGATATCGATGCATCGGGCATTCTTAATGTGTCGGCAAAGGATCTCGGGACCGGCAAAGAGCAGAAGATGACGATCACGGCCTCGACCAAACTGGGAGAAACCGATGTGAAAAAGATGGTCAACGAGGCAAAAGAATACGAAGAGCAGGATAAACAAAGAAAAGAGGAAGTCGAGGTCAGGAATACTGCAGACAACCTGATCTATACAGCGGAAAAGACAAAATCCGATCTGGCCGGAAAAGTCAGCACCGATCTCATTGACAAGGTGAATGCGGCGATAGTCGGGGTAAAGGCAGTACTGGAAGGAAAAGATACCGCAAAGATCAAGTCAGAGATGGAAAAACTAAAGACAGCCTTAGGAGAAGCAGGGTCTGCCGTATACGAAGAAGCTGCCCGGCAGAAGGCACAGCAGCAGGCAGGTCCTGCAGGAAATGAAAGTCCCGGGCAGGAGACGACCGGCCCGGGTGGGGAGAAAGTCGTTGATGCCGATTTCAAGGTAAAGGATGAGAAATAATCCATTTTTTCAACCATGGCAGAGAAGGACTATTACGAGATCCTCGGCGTAAAAAAAGATGCATCGCAGGATGACATAAAAAAGTCATTCCGGCAGCTTGCACGGAAGTTTCATCCGGATCTCAACAAGGGGAGCAAGGAGGCAGAAGAGAAATTCAAGGAGATCAACGAGGCCTACCAGGTCTTAGGTGATCCCCAGAAAAAAGCGCAGTACGACCAGGTTGGTCACGCGGAATTCCGGCCCGGCGACGCTGCCGGGTATCAGCCGCCCAGTTATGAGGACCTGTTCAGGGACTTTGGCCTTGGGGATATTTTCGATGCTTTTTCCGGCACTTCCCCCCGGGCTGCCCGGCAGCGCAGCGGTGCGGATCTCCGGTACGAGATCGAGATTTCCCTTGCCGATGCATTTTCCGGCACGAAAAACACGGTCGGTGTACCGCATCATTTCGCCTGCAATGTCTGCCATGGCACGGGAGCAGAACCGGGCTCTGTGCGGACCTGTCCGTCATGCCAGGGGACCGGTGAGATCCGCGGCGTGCAGAGGGTCGGCAACCGCCAGATGGTAAATATCGCGGTCTGCCCGACCTGCCGGGGACAGGGAAAGATCATCGACAAGCCCTGCCAGGCCTGCAAAGGGAAAGGGACCGTACAGAAGGTAAGGAGGATTGAAGTTTCGGTCCCCCGCGGCGTGGAAGACGGCCAGTTCCTGCGAATCCCCGGTGAAGGGGAACCGGGCGAGAACCGGGGACCTCCCGGCGACCTGTATGCGGTCATCCATATCCGGCCGGATCGCACGTTCGAGCGCAAGGGTGCGGATCTCTATAGTTCAGTAGTCATAAGGCTTGACACGGCCCTTCTTGGCGGGGAGGTGAATGTGACCACCCTCACGGGCACGGCGCACGTAAAAATCCCTCCCGGGACCCAGAGCCATACGCTGTTCCGGCTCAGGGAGCAGGGGATGCCGTACCTGAATTCAGACAGTCGTGGAGACCTGATGATAAAAGCAGTAGTGAAGATTCCGGAAAAATTGTCAAAGAAGCAAGAAGAACTGGTAAAAGAGGCTTTTGCCAGTAAAAAATAAGAGTCCGAATCCTTCCTATCGATAAGGTGCTTCTTTTAATGTTTGAAAAACGGGAAGGGGCGATCTCGTGCCGGATAGGCTGGGGGAGGTGGAAAGGGAAAGGAAGGGGGATTTTACCCCTCCGATCGATGTTTGTATCCGATGGACATCGACGGAGGTGTATGACCAATGTCATGAATAAAGGGGGATTGGATAGAATCGGATTGAACATCATGAGGGGATGGAGTGCAGGAAGGCGAAAATTGACTGGACGTATACATTGAGAGCAAAAAAAACTCTAAAAAAATTATCTCAAAATCATTTGGGAAATGGGAATTTTTATCAATAAGCTGTAGGGAAAATATGCTTTTCCTTGCTTAAATCAATGATATACCCGGTATTATCCAAAAGACCAGCGAGATAATTTTTTACCCATTCCTCATCCTCATATTCCTCAAACGGGCGGTATGACCCCTGTATTGTAGAATTCTCTTTATCAAATCGCAGCAATCCTATGGGAGATCCACCCTTTTGCACTAACTGGTTCAATTCTTCAAGTGGATGCCTTTTTGAACTGAATACAAATTTTGTCTCATTTTCAAACCCGACAGCAATTACGACAAGCCAGGCTTTTTTTGCTTCTGTAAGCATTTCATTTACCAAATCGGAAGTTTTTCTCATTTTTCACTCTAATAGGGGATTGCAGGTCATCGTATAAAAAATTCGTTAATACAAATGACAAAAATGAACGAAGAGCGGTAGTGGCTGTCCCCTGAATGCCGCACAGAAGACCAATGGCCCGTGATATCTGAACGTCGGCATCTGGTAGCTGATGACTTCTTCGGCCTTCGGCGCAGCGGCCCTGATTGTCTTTTGAAGGTTTTTTTAGGAACCGGCCGTACCTCATCCAGGACACCTGCAGGGTAGTCATCAACGTTTTTTGCTGGTTTTTTGTTGAGCCGGTTCAAAGTAATTTCCTGATCCCTCTTACACCCTCTCTACATCCTCAGACCTGCACGTGGGACAGACGGATTTTTTTCCCGTGCTTTTGTAGATGTAGCCACATCGGATGCACCGGTACTTGTACCATGTAAGTTCATCGATGCTAAGGTTCGTGGGACCGCCAATAGAACACATGCTGCATCACCTCACATAACTCCATACTGATAGAACCAGAAAAACTTTGTCCTGCAATCATTGGATGCCCCACACCTGATCAGAGGTGATTTGAACCTGGATTGGCTGTTCCGGAGCACTCATGCTGCAAAAAAAATAGCAAATTACAGGTCACGGTTTGCAAATAACGTGATTATTGCGGCTTTTCTGGCAAAATACGGCAGATAATTGCCTGGAAAATTACCCTGACAGACCCTTCCGGTTGGCAGATCTCCGGATTTATCGATCAGGGCTACTGGTTTGCCAGAGAAGGCCTGATTTAAGGATATCCTCAACGGTCGCCACCTGCACGAACGCAGGTTCATTCCGGACATCTTCTGGTATATCGTGGAGATCCCGCCCGGTTGCTTTTTGCAGGATCACCTCTTTTTATTCCCGCCCGGTATGCGGCGGGGAGCATCCTTTATTCCTGCAGTTGTCCATCGCCGGTAATCGTGCTGGTACACCTACGATGCAGATGTTCACTATCCTGCAGTTTTTAAAAGGGGTAATTTCAAATTCCCAGAAATCCCTCCGGTGCAAGGCTGGTGGCAAACATCACCATATTAATCTCACGGTGTTCAGTCCAGGTGCCTGACTCCCTGTTTTTCCCATCCAGCCAGAACTGTTCGATCTTTTCTCTCATTGGCACATATTCATGGAGGGCCTGTACCCGTTGATGAAGGGAACTGGTCCTGTCGAAAAAATTCGGATTTTTCGCGATCCATTCCGGCAGTTTTTCAACGCCTGCGAGTCCGATTGACAGACCAAACTCGCGGAAAGCAAGGCGGTACCTGGCCGGGAGCTCAAGAGAACCAGCTTCGGTATAGGAATCTAATCCGGCCAGGGCTGAATCGAGAAGGGTTTCCAGCAGACCTGCATACACCGGACCATCCCGTATCGTCATCTGGATGATTCTTGAAGCGTCGGACAGGAGACCGCCGATACCGAGAGGATCACCGGTGGCCATGCGCATACCCCGGCCGATATCGATTATATCAGCCATTTCCTGCACCAGGGCGGGCTGCATCAATTGCCCGAAATCTCTGGCTGCTGTCAGCTGCAGCTCATTATAGGTAACGAGGCCATCGACAGGATCATGCTGACCCATCGAGGGAACAAGCGGGCGCGTAAGATCGATGCTCATCTTCCAGTACATCCTTTTCCGGCCACCGGCAGGGGGAAGATACGTGAACCTGGCATGAGCAGTTCGCGCAAGTTCGATAGCCCACGCAAGATAGTCCGGATTTCCGGTAACCCTGCTCATACGATTGAGTGTATGCATCCACTTTGTCAGGTAATGGTAATACTGCCCGTCCTGGTCCCATTCCCGCTGTTCATTATACGCCTCGTTGATCCCACGTTCTGGCAGGGATTTTCCGATCCTCAGGCCTCCGGCGGTCGGATGCAGCTCACCTTCCGGCAGAGAAAGACCGCTGATCCAGCCGGTCCGCGGGTCATCGTCACGGTGCCTGCCAAGGGTGTGATGCACCTGGTCAACGAGACGCAGGGCCAGTTCCCGGTAAGTTACGTTGCCCGTCTTCTGGAAAAGTCCGAGATAATTGCATACAGCAAACGCATCTGTCCAGAGGTAACGTCGCGGGCGGGCACCGGGCGGATCAAGTCCTGTCAGCCCTGCAAAGTCCTGCATGAGTTCATGGACCCGCACCGTGGTTGCAGTCCGGTTCATTATTTCTGTAGATACGATAATACAAGCATAAAAAATTTCGTTCCATTTTTTAGCATTGATGAAAGAGCGCAACCCAATCCGGATCAACCTTTGCCACAGATCTATTCAGCTGGTGTTATCTTTTTTGGCCGGGTAGTGGTACATCCTCAAAATGCCGGCGGAAAAAGTCCATCATCCGTTCAGGGGGAATTTCCCGAAGGTCCGATGGTGACCCGGGCACCACCGACCCGGTAACCGTGAAATACCGCCCCTGCATATAGAGTTCAACGGATCCTTTTTTCCTGCCCTTCAGTACGAGATGCGAAAGCCCGATTACATGCACCCCGTGACCGGACGGGCTCCATTCCGTATAGGAACCAAGAGATAACGCTTCCTGAACCATGTCATCAGTTGCATGATCGAAATCAATGCCGAATATTCCCTGTCCCAGGACAAACCCGATCCCGTCAAAACCTTCGGATTTTACAGCGTTTTTTGCCTGCTCAAACGTCCCCCATGTGGAGGGGACATTGACGAGTGCGTGACGCTTTTTTCCCATTGCCGGAACATACGGCGGTTTGGTCAGCTTTCCCCTCCGCTCTTCGTAGTGCCACACGACCCAGCGGTCAAGCCTGGTAAGCTGTGCCGGAATATTCTCGTACAGGACGTTCATTGCGGGAGACACCACTGCCGGTAAAGGCTATTGAGTAAGAATTTCATGGACCACCGGCTAATTCTTCAAGAACTTCGCGATCATCCAGGTCATACCACTGGTTATACGCATCGGCAACAGCAAACATCCGGCTGCTTCGTATGTTCAGGCAGACCAGTTGATCCACATGCCGGGAAACCAACTCAGCGGATGCTGCTGATGCCGTCGGAACCGCGACAATGATACGTGCAGGTTTGAGTCTGCGGATACTTTTTACCGCTGCGAGCATCGTGAACCCCGATGCAAGACCGTCGTCTGTCAGGATTACGGTTTTTCCTGCGGGTGAAGGAACTGCCTTTCCTCTGGTAAACCGGACAACCCTCTCGTTTACATTTTTTCTTGTTTCAGCTATTGCCACATCTGCGTCGTGCACTGAAAGACCAAGCGCCGCAGACAACCGTTCATTGATCATTACCTGCCCGTCCCAGGTTACTGCCCCGAATCCTGATTCAGTACTGCCGGGGATCCGGATCTTTCTGACGATTGCAAGGGACAGGTCTGCACCGAGTGCTACGGCAACTTCCTTACCAATGGGCACACCCCCGGCCGGAATGGCAAGGACCAACGGGTTTGTGATGGCAGGAAGTGTTTTTATGAACACTCCCAGTTGTCTTCCCGCATCATGACGGTCGGAAAAGACAAACTTTCGTTCCCGGAGCAGGGGATTATCGACTATGCCACCCATATGGGGTGTTCTGGATCCTTTTGGCACATAATGATTGCGGTACCAGGAACAATGCCCCGGGGTATTGACCCGGCTCTCCCGTATTGTACAGGTATTCCGTTGGCTCGTGCAGTGTGACTTCCGTACAGCCAGTGTGTCGGATGGTGGTCCGGAGTGCCGGGAACCAGGGTACTGCAGAACCGGGCATGCATCCCGGCCTATAGGCACTGATCAGGTTTCCTTTTGCCTGCTGACCATCACAGCGGTGACCGCCAGCTTCCCTGCGACCCGATCTTTGGTAGCGATCCTGTCAATTATTCGTCATTTTTTTGATATCGACGAGAACCAGGCACGGGGTCCTTCTACCCGGGTGCGGCTCTCGAAGACCGCCGGCCTGATGTAATTGATGGACCACCCCTCCCGGAAGCTATCCTGTATCTCTCTTTTGGTTATCCTCCTCGGACCGTATCCGGCGGGCTCCAGTTCGGAAAAGCAGAGCATGAAGTATTTCCCGGCCGGGGACAGGATGGCTGAAAGGTTATCGACGAAGATCGGGCGGTCTTCATCAGACAGGGTATGGAAGAGCCCTGAATCGGTGGCGGTATCGAACTTCCTGTTGAGCCTGGAGAGGTCCAGTGCGTTCAGGACACAAAAATGCACCTTGAGTCCTCTTCCGTCAGCCTTCTCTTTTGCCTTCTGGATCGCCAGCGCGGCGGAGTCAACCCCCCACACATCATACCCTTCCCCTGCAAAGAAGAGGGCATGCTCCCCTGTCCCGCATCCAATGTCAAGGACGGATCCTGATATCTCTCCCCTCTTCACCAGCTCAACGAACTCCTTCTGGGGCCGGCCGATATCCCAAGGTGGTGTGCCCTTGTATGCCGAGTCAAAGAAATCCATATCTCACCATAGCTTCTGATATGCTTATCAGTATTTCTTCACGACATAACAGCACACCGGGGCACCTCCATCCGACCGGCAACCTTAATCATCTGGATCTTCCCTCCCTGTCAGGAAAAAACCCACGTTCCTCATGTTTTTGGTTTTCTCCTGCGTTTACCGTCTGCCGGGGGCAGCCTGTTTCGGGAGTCGCAGCATGACCGTGTGAAAGATGCCTGAATGCGGCAGGGTCCGTTGTTCGACCACCATGAAACCATAGTGTTCGTACATACTGACGTTTTTTTCATTCTGGGTAGTGAGATAACATGGCATCTTCTGGAGGTCGAGCCAGTCCAGCATGGGCCTGATCAACCGGCCTGCACATCCGCATCCCTGGTTTTTTGGATCAACACCAAGGTATAAAAGGCGGTAATGGGGAAAGGGAGCATGTTTTTTATGATACTGGTCGATCAACGTGGAGAAGGACAGAAGGCTGTCGACGATCTTCTTTCCTAAATGGAGGTATAGTCCAATTCCCCCGGAACGAAA
>DATKZP010000080.1:0-9373 GCA_035527915.1 Methanoregula sp.
TGACCAGTGTTACAAGAAAGGTATTCGTATGATGCACCGTTATTCATTGTCCTGCAGCTCGGAATCAGGCGATCTTGAGCCGGTTGTCCTTGCAGTCCACGAATTGATCCACCGCCTTCCCGTTACGGCAAAGTCAGTGGAAAAAGACGGCATACGTGTCGAAGACGGGAGAGTTATCGATCGGCATTATGTCGGCCCTATTCTCCTTGAAGCAATCTCAAAAAACATACAGATAAAAACTACCCCTTCAAGCGGGGCATACAAGGGGGTTCCTGTTACGGTAAGTCCCATCAGAGATAATGAAGGAAATGCGATCGGGGCAATCGGGATGGTTGATATCACGGGTATTTTTGATCTTGCCACTCTCATGGAACACCAGTCCGAAATAATCAAACAGGTGTGTGGCAAAGACCCCTGCCCCATCCCTTCAGAACAAAGCGGTTCAAGGCGGTGAATTTTATGCTGAATTCTGCATTCAGAGTGATTGAAATCCTCGAACGATCAGATATCCCCCTCTCGGGTGAAGCGATCAGCAACGAACTGGGAATTACCCGATCGGCCGTGTGGAAGCATATCAAAGAGCTGCGGGGGATGGGGTATAACATCTCCTCATCGCAAAAAGAGGGATATAAACTCACGGCGACAAGTAACAAACTCCTCCCCTATGAGGTTCATAAAAAACTAAAAACACAGTTCATTGGTAAAAAGATCCGGTATCTTGAGATTACTCCCTCGACCATCTGGGTAGGCAAGCAGATGTGTTCAGAAGGAGATGTCGGGAAAATGCACGGCATGGTGATCATTGCCGAAGAACAGACCGGCGGTATAGGAAGAATGGGGAGGGCATGGGTTTCTCCCAGCGGGGGGATCTGGATCACAATCGTGCTCAAACCCCATATACCGATCGATCATATTTTCATGATCACGATGGCAGGATCCATTGCCGTTGCCCGTGCAATCCGCAAGGAGTTCGATATTGGTGCCCTGATCAAATGGCCAAACGATATCTTCATCGGCAACAAGAAAGTTGCCGGACTCATCCTCGAGCTCGCAGCTGAGGCAGACGAGGTTCACTATTGCCTGTTAGGCATCGGTATTGATGTGAATGTCCCGCTCACCCAGTTCTCTCTGTCGTTGCAAAAAGACATCACTTCGATCAGCGCTGAAGTCGGGCATGAAGTAGACCGTGCTTCTTTCCTTGCACGCATCCTCAAGGAGTTCGAAAGCCATTATCTTCTGTTAGAGAGTGGTGAATACGAGACAATCATCAGGGAATGGAAGAGTCTTTCCTGTACTCTTGAAAACCGGGTGCAGATCAGGACCCTGAAGAACAGCTTTGAAGGGGAAGCCATCGACATCGATGAGTTCGGCGCACTCATCATAAGAAAGGACAACGGTAAGCTCGAGCGGGTTATCGCCGGGGACTGTTATCACCAGTAAGTAAGAGGTACATTTTTATCGTCAACCATTCAATTTTTTATGGTTGACGATGTTTGGGGACCTGAAAAAATCCAGGATTATTGCATACTCTGCAGCGTTTATTGGCCTTATCAGCCTTGGGGCGTGGGTGTCAGTACCTTTCCTCCCTGTACCGTTGACATTGCAAACACTCTTTGTTTTACTCGCGGGCGTGGTTATGAAGCGATACGCGGTAATCCCGGTATCGCTGTACGTGATTCTCGGTGCACTGGGCCTTCCGGTATTTCATACAGGTGTCACCGGGGTTGGCATCCTGCTCGGGCCAACCGGTGGTTACCTCATAGGGTTTATCTGTGCAGCGCTCGTGGTCGGACTTGCTTATGAACGCGAATCTGAAACCATCCGGATTACAGGACTTTTGGCGGGAACCGGTATCATCTATGCCTGCGGCGTTGCATGGCTGATGTATTCCCTTACTACAGGACTCGTCCCTGCAGTAATAAGTGGAGTGCTTCCGTTCATCCCCGGTGATGTGATAAAAGTGTATGCTGCATACAGGATTGCAAAAAGACTCCCATGATTTCCCTGGAATTCCTTCGCTACCGTACTATTGCGATTGACGCACTCACCATCAAGCCCGGCATTACCACAATTATAGGCGCAAACGGCGGCGGGAAAACCACATTTCTCAAGCTCTGCGCCGGAATTGCCCTGCCGGATTCTGGCACGATAATGATTGATGATGCACCACCACGAGAAACCGAGATTGGCTGGGTGAACGAGTTTCCTGACCGGAATATTCTTTTTGTAAACGTGTTTGATGAGATTGCATCCCCGCTTCGTTTCCGCAGCACTCCCTGCGATGAAATTGATTCGAACGTCCGTGCATGTGCAGAAGCGATGGGCATCACCCATCTGCTCAAAAGAATGGTACGTGAGTTATCCGGGGGTGAAAAAGTGCTCGTTTCCCTTGCTGCAGCACTGGTTCACCACCCAAAGGTGCTGGTACTGGACGAGTACGATTCACATCTTGATGCACGCTCTATGGCAAAGAATGAGCAGATAATCAGATCATCAGGAGCCGATTATATAATCCGTTGCACGCAGCAGATGGATATAGCCATTCACAGTGATTATCTTCTCTTTTTTGATTCAGGGCGGATTACCCGTGCGGGCACGCCGGACCATGTCTTTCCTTTTCTCAAAGGCACAGCGTATTATCCTGTGTTATGGGAGTGCTGATGGGCAAAATCACCTTAAACCGGGCATATGCGGTTCGTGACCACTGGTCACTTTCTGCTTCCGGTACATTCCATGAAGGCGTACACCTTGTGAGTGGAGATGTAGGGAGCGGGAAGTCAACACTGGCACTCATGATGGCCGGGCTCTTTCCCTTGTCGGGCGGATGCATTGAAAAAGGAGAGATTACATCAGGCATGCTCTCGCTCCAGTTCCCGGAACTCCACGTCACTGGCCTTTCTGTTGCTGAAGAATGCACATCCTGGGGTGTTGCTCCTTATGAAATCCTTGATGCTATCGGACTGACCGGAAAAAAGGATGTATCACCCCTCTCTCTGAGCAGGGGCGAACTCAAACGGCTCCACCTTGCATGCGTTCTCGCAAAAGACTATGACCTACTGTTGCTTGACGAACCGTTCAGCTCACTTGACTGCGAGGAAAAAGTAAAACTCTGTGCACGCATCGGGCAAAAGTCGCAGGGTATTTGTGTAATTTTTACCCATGAACAGGATATCCTTCCCCGGGTCACCAGGATCTGGGAGATTGTTGATGGCACGCTTGTTGATTGTGGCACGCCGCCGGATGCGTTTTTTCACTGGCACCATGTCCCCCCCGTAATCAGGAAACTCACTACTCTCGGGTCCCTGCCCGATAACATTTCATTGGATGATCTTCGGGAGGCTGCATGCAGGATCCAAGGATAAGAATTGCTGCTGCGGCATTCCTCTCAATTGCCGCGTTCATAAGCCTTCAGGGAGCTGCTGCGGCATTCCTCTGGTGGCTGGTGTTCACCCCTCGCCTGCAGATTGCAAAAAGGATCCGGCTGGTTTTTTCATTAATCCTCCTGATTGCATTTTTCAGCCTGGTGCTGGAACTTTTTGGCGGCGGGGGCCTTTCGTATTTTTCCCGGATGACCGTGATTGTGCTTATTGGTATGTGGATATTTAACGAACAGAAGCCGGGAGAATTCTTAAGCATAAGTGTCTGGTTATTCGGTAACCGGATAGGATTTGAGCTCGGTATGGTCGCTGAAATGGGAATACAATCCTTAGTATCAGTCACTGCAGATCTTGACCGGATACGAATGGCAGAGAAGATCAAAGGAATGCAATGGGAAGTACGCAGTCTCGTCCCGGCAGGTCTGGTACTGGTCCATGGCGCACTTGTCAGGGCAGAGGATACTGCAGAACTGCTGGCGGTTCGTGGATACCGGTCAGGGGGAACCCTGTGTCCTGAATTTTTTACCGGACCAATCGACCGCGTGGCAGGAATATTTGCCTTAGGTGTTTTAATTTTTGCCTTGATCCCAGTTAGTGAATTTTTTATACTTTACCGATGAAGATTTGAGAGGCTTAATGTGATCCTACGATAGCCCTGAGGATCCTCATGCGCACTGCCTCTCGAAAAAAAGTCCTGATTACTGATACGACCCTACGGGACGCGCACCAGTCACTCATCGCTACCCGGCTCCGGACAGAGGATATGCTTCCGCTTGCACGGGAGATCGATACCTGCGGTTTTTTTTCCGTAGAGGCCTGGGGCGGCGCTACCTTCGATACCTGTATACGGTTTTTGAACGACGACCCATGGGACCGTCTCGTGGCCCTGAAGGCTGAACTGAAGCACACCCCGATCCAGATGCTCTTACGCGGGCAAAATCTCGTTGGCTACCGTCATTATCCCGACGATGTTGTCGATAAGTTCGTCACCGCAGCGCATAAAAACGGGGTGGATATCTTCCGGGTATTTGATGCGTTAAACGATATCAGGAACATGAAACGGTCAATGGACCAGGTAAAAAACACAGGAGCCCACCTGCAGGGTGCGATATGCTATACAACAAGTCCTGTTCACACCACACAGACATTTATTGACATGGCAAAAGAGCTCTATGCGGATGACTGCGATTCGATCTGCATCAAGGATATGGCAGGGCTTATTATGCCGGCAGCGGCGCGGGAGCTGATTACCGGTATCAAAAAGGCAGTGGATGTCAAGGTCTGCCTGCACAGCCATTCAACAAGTGGTATTGCCCCGATGAGTTACCAGGCTGCGATCATGGCGGGCGTTGACATTGTCGATACCGCGATGTCGCCGTTCTCCATGGGTACGTCCCAGCCCCCGACTGAAAGTGTAGTTGCTTCTCTCATTGGCACACCAGGAGACACCGGCATCGACCTTCTTAACCTCCGTGCAGTCCGCAATACCTGCATCCAGATCAGGGAGAAATATGCCGGGTTGCTCAACCCGATATCAGAGCGTGTCGACAGCGATGTGCTCCTCTACCAACTGCCCGGTGGTATGATCTCCAATCTTGTTTCACAACTGCAGGAACAGGACGCACTCAACCGGATGGATGAGGTGCTCGAAGAAATTCCGCGGGTAAGAAAAGATCTCGGCTACCCGCCCCTTGTCACTCCTACCAGCCAGATTGTCGGGACCCAGGCAGTGCTCAATGTGCTGGTAAACGGTCAGCGGTACCGGAACGTTACAAAGGAAGTCAAAGACTATGTTCACGGACTCTATGGAAAGTCACCTGCACCCGTAAGTGATGATATCCAAAAGCTGATCATTGGGGATGATGCAGTTATCACCATCCGTCCTGCCGATTTACTCGAACCTGCGTATGAAAAATTAAAAGAGGAAGCAGAGAAAGCCGGGCTGGTAAAAAAGGAAGAAGATATCCTTACGTATATTCTTTATCCGGCAATAGCCCCGTCATTCCTCAAAAATGAGCGATCCTTAGAAGAGATCCCAAAAAAGCAATCCGTGACAAAATCTGCTTCCGATATGCCCAGCCAGATGGAAGTAGAGGTGGATGGCGAAATCTTCTCTGTCCGTATTGTTTCTGTCGGTGGAAGCAAAGTTGAAGTAACAGGCATAGCACCACAAAAGATCCCGCGGGGCGAGTTTGCCGGCGGCATAAAAAGCAATATGCAGGGAATGGTACTTCAGGTGCTGGTGAGCCGTGGTACTACGGTAAAGAAGGGTGACACCCTTCTTGTTCTTGAGGCTATGAAGATGGAGAACGCCATCCATAGCCCGGTGGACGGCAAGGTCACCGAGATCTTTGTGGATACCGGCGATGTCGTCCAGAATGGAGACGTCCTGCTGGTGGTGCAATGAAATATTTTGAAAAACTCCTGATCGCCAACCGGGGAGAAATTGCGATCCGTGTTATGCGGGCATGCCGCGAGCTTGGTATAGAAACGGTTGCGATCTACTCTGCTGCTGATAATAACGCACTCCATGTCAAATATGCAGATGAAGCATTTCTTGTCGGGGAGGCCCATCCTTCAAAAAGTTACCTCAACATAGAGAGAATTGTCGATATAGCGAAAAAGAGCGGTGCGGAAGCAATACATCCCGGTTATGGGTTTTTAGCGGAAAACTACCGGTTTGCGAAGATCTGCCAGGATGAAAATCTCATCTTTGTCGGCCCGGGCTGGAAGACTATCAAGGCAATGGGATCGAAGATCGGCAGCAAACAGATGATGAAGGATGCAGGGGTTCCCGTCGTCCCCGGTACAGATGGCGGCGTTAACAACATCGATGATGCAAAAAAGGTTGCCGAGCGGATTGGTTACCCGGTTATTATCAAGGCAAGCGCCGGCGGCGGGGGTATTGGCATGCAGATCGTCAATGATGAGCTGGGGCTGCAGGATGCTATTGCTGCTGCCATGCGGATCGCAGAGTCTGCATTCGGTGACGCCACAGTATTAATTGAGAAATACCTGGAAAAGCCCCGCCATATCGAGTTCCAGGTTCTGGCAGATGAGCACGGCAATGCCGTTCATCTCTATGACCGTGAATGTTCAATCCAGCGCCGTCATCAGAAACTTATCGAAGAAGCCCCTTCTCCTGTCATGACGCCCGAATTGCGTGACAGGATGTCTGCGTCAGCACTCAAGGTTGCAGAAGTATCAGAATATACCAATGCAGGAACTGTTGAGTTCCTGTATAGTGATGACAGGTATTATTTCATGGAGATGAACACACGGCTCCAGGTCGAACATACCATAACTGAGTTTATCACGGGTGTTGACATTGTGAGACAGCAGATCGCAATTGCTGCCGGAGAGTTGCTTCCTTTTGACCAGTCCGATCTTTCCATCCGTGGGCATGCAATTGAGTGCCGGATCAACGCAGAAGACCCTCTCAATAACTTCTCTGCCGACCCGGGAAAAATTATCCGTTACCGCTCTCCGGGTGGGCCGGGGATCAGGGTGGACAGCGGCATCCATATGGGATACATGATTCCCCCCAATTATGACTCAATGATCGCAAAGCTTTGCGCCTGGGACAGCACAAGAATCGAAGCGATAACAAGGATGCGCCGTGCAATTTCTGAATACATCATTCTTGGCATTAAAACAACACTCCCTCTTCACTACGCGATTATGAACAACCAGCAGTATATTGCGGGAAATACTCATACGCACTTTTTGCAGGAAGAACATATCATCAACACACTCGATCGCTATACACGCGACGAGAAAACACGAATGCAGACGCTCGCCGGATCCTTTGGACAGGGCAAAAAAGTTGCCGCGGTATCTGCTGCAGTGAACACGTACCTGCAACAAAAAAAGGACTGATGTCCGCTTAATACGCCGCATCAGAACCTTTAATAGTTTTTACGGCGTTCTTACTATGCACTTTTGTGCTGCGGTGGCCTAGCTGGTTAGGGCGCCAGACTCATAGGGTTTACGAATGCATTCAAGCGTTCATGGCTTTGAGAGATCTGGAGATCGGGGGATCGTAACCCTCCCGCAGCATGGTACTATAGCTCGTTAGTTCACCATTCTTACGCTGTTTTGACTATACGTTCCCGGTTCTTCTCAAGAGCACCACCTTCTTCAGAGTAATCATGATTTTTTATTTCACCGACGATATATTTATTTAGCGCATCATCAAACAAAATTACGTAAATTGAGGTGTAAATATGCTTTTGGCAAACGCAATTGTAGGATTAATCCAGTTACTTATTTCAATCATCTTTTCAGTAGTGGCGTTATATATCGGTTTTACAGTACTCAGTAAGATCACCAAAGTTATTGATGGGGAAAAAGAACTCGCAAAAGGGAATGTTGCAGTCGGGATTATTGTTGCAGCAGTCTTTGTCGCCATTGCACTTGTGGTTCAGTCAGGAGTATCCGGACTTTCCGTAGGTATTAACAAGGCAGTGAGTGTGGGGATCTTATCGATTGATGGTCTGCTCGCGATCGGTGTTGCATTCATCCAGCTCATCCTTGGCATTATACTCGCTGTCGGGGCAATCTACCTTGCGCTTTATATCCTTGACAAACTGACCAAAGGGGTTGAAGAGTTCGAAGAGATCAAGAAAGGCAATGCCGCAGTCGCGCTTATGATGGGCGGCGTAATTATTGCGGTTGCGGTAATTATCCAGTCCGGGGTAATTGGTATCACTGCAGCACTGATATAAAATCATTTTTTTTTTATTTTTTTTTGAGTTATCAGAGAATTTTAAAAAATCGTGTTACATCCCATACCGGTTTATCGTACGGATCAAGTCCGCAAACCCATCCATCTCCATTTCAAGAACCTGTTCACGAGTCATCCCCATACTGGTTTCAGCATCGGCTGTCAGCATTTCCGGACCGCGGATTACCTGGCGTTCTATACCATCTGAAGATAGCACATCCTGTACTTCTGCATCGTGAACAAATGCCCGACCGGGAATAATCACCACAGGTTCAAGTAAAGAAAGATCCAGTTCACGTAAATCATCAATCGTGATCAGGCACGCGATCTCTTTACGTACAGGAACAACCGGAACTTTCGATCCACACACAGCGAGGACTTTTTCAATAAACGGTGCAGCTATACTCCCGCTGATCACCGTTGCGCTTCGCTGAATACGGGGTAATTTGTCGATTAAATCACCTTCATTCAGGATCGCAAATGGCGAGCCGAGATCCGGGTCCCAAAGAGGAGTTCCGGAGATTTTCAGGGAAAACTTCTGATTCAAATCAGAAATAAGATCCCGGAATGATTCAACCGTCTGAACCGTTTGATTGTTAATGATCGGACCATTCCCCAGAATAAGCCCCTGTTCCACAGCATTGGCAAACCGCATCAGGATGATGCCTTTTGCTCCCCGGTCCTGGAGCCATTCGCAGGTTTGTTCAAGTACCTGACCATCATTGATTCCCGGCAGGATGACAGCCGCGGCATATACATCCACATTTTCGCACAGTTTCTCAAGGATTGTTAAAGAGACTTCGGGCGTTGGATCGTGCATGTAGCGTTTGCGAAGTGCAGGATCTGTTGCAAAAACGGTGAAAGACAATTCAGAAAGACCATTGTCTATGAGCAGATCTGCTATGGCGGGATCGTCCCAGCCTTTACCGCTCGTGTATCCAATATGGAGGGGGGCCTCCATGCTGCCGAGGAGTTCAATCAGTTCATTAAACCGGGGATAGCAGCTGGGATCCCCACCGCCGCTGATGGTGATCCGTTCAAGATCCCCGCTTTTTCCCTGAAGGTTTACGAGCGTTTCATCCGCTATCGTCTTGAGATCTTTAAACCCGCTATACTCTTCCCTGATACCGCGGGTGCAGTAGTCACACCCTTTCTTGAACGGCAGGCAGTACCTGCACCCAAGTGGCTGGACACCCCGGACTTTCTTAAAATAACAATATTCGCAGAATCCGCGGCAATTAATACCGGGGCTCCCTCCAATATCCACGGT
>DATKZP010000081.1:0-7358 GCA_035527915.1 Methanoregula sp.
GATGCCTCCCCCTTTGGGGGAGAGAGGGGGTCACGTTCGTATTTTTTTAATCAACGAAACGATGAAAAAAATCAGGTTTTCTCCAGAGCCAACAATTCAGAAGTTTTCATCCTGGTGTTTTTTGTAGCTGGCGAACGCAAAATTTTGCATAAGATTCCCTGTTCTTTTGATTTTTCTCACAGGAATTTATTTTATCTCTTTAAAAATTAAGATTTCAAAAAACATAACTTATATATACTAACAGAATTTATAAAGAAAGTATACATTGTCAGGCCCATCGCGGGCATAATGCAGGGTGTTTGACATAATGGATATAAAAAAGAATGATGAGGCAGTATCACCCGTTATGGGGGTGATCCTGATGGTCGCTATCACTGTTATCCTTGCAGCGGTTATTGGAACCTACGCACTCGGCATGTCAGAGAGTATCCATAATATCCGGGTAGTTGCAACAAGTGTTGTTCAATCGGGTTCTGATATTTTTATCACCTATAAAGGTGGAGCTGCTCATCCCGATCTTCACTCGCTTACGATTGTTGCTCCTGATGGTACATCATTTAATACGGTGAGTCCGAAAGGTGCATTATCCACAACCGGAACTCCGGTGACGCCGGATATCGGTTCTGTGATGGTGCTATCCAATGTTGCTACTACGAAACAGGATCACGTAACGGTCATTGGCCATTTTTCTGATGGCAGTGAACAGGTACTATCAAGTGTGTACGTCTAAACCAACGCTTCTTTTTCCGGGATACTTTTCTCTCGCATTCCTTTGGGCATTCCATATCGTCCCTGATTCTTGCGATACCGGAATCGGGAGAAGGAAATATCTGTATCAACCCTATGGGCTGCCATTGGTTCCCAGAGAAACCGTTGTCCTGATCGGAGTCAATGTGCAATCCCGCATGAGAGTTGCTGCACGCCAATGATACGTGAGAGGAGGTTTGGCAGGGTGGGCCGTGCCCGGGGGTTGGGTGGAGAGGGGAGATCGTGAAGCGGTGCGTGTTCAGCGATGAGTGATTGTGCCGGAGTGATCCAACCTTGGATTTTTTGCCCGGGTTTATGAAATATCGTTCATTTAAGTCTTATCTATAGAGTCGTTTGAAATTATCAACCGTAATTCCAGCCTGTTTGAGAATCGCGATCTGTGTGCCTTTTTTTAGTTCACGATGAAGAGGTACGGAAAAAACACACCACTCTTTTTGCATAATGATGTGGCTGGAGGTCTGCCGGCGTACGGTAAAATCGTGCTTTATGAGGAATTTTACCATATCTTCCCCTGAGACAACCGGGAGTTTATGCGACATCCGCCACTTCAACTTTGGTAATTTCCAGCCTGATAGCATGAGTCTTTTTTTGGAGTTCTTCACGCTGGACTTCTAAAACGAGTTCTATTGCTTCTTTGATATTGGCGAGCGCTTCATCCTTATTTTCACCCTGACTGATTGCCCCGGGGATCTCAACGCACTGGACAGTGAAACCGCCCTCCTTTTGGGATTCGAGCACTACCGTATATTTCATAATAATTACCTTATGCTATGAGACTATACATTTTTTTTCTCATCAGTCTGGCAAATCAGGTAATTCTGGATACCATGGTCTAATCTCATCCTTTTTTTACGCACCAAAGATATCGCTCGCACACGCCTGTCACAATCCAGCGTCTGCGATACCGGAATCGGGAAAAAGAAGAACCTGCATCAACCCTTCAGGTGTCCCATGGTTACCAGAGAAACCGGTCTCCTGAGCAGACAGGGTTTGCAATCCCGCATGAGCGTTGCTGCATGCCTGTGATACAACAGATGAAGTTTGGCTGGGTGTGCCGTGCCCGGTGGTTGTGCGGAGAGGGGAGCTCGCGGAGAAATGGGGATTGTCGCATGAGATGGGCAGCATGGGCACTGTCGGGAAAGATCATATTGTTTTCACGGGCAAGGCCGGGTCTCTCTAATGCCTGACCATCTCGTACACCGATCGTGCTGATATGACCACGATACGGGCTGACTCCTCATTATAGATGCAACCGTAATCAGCACCTTCGCGGAGATCCATGGCAAAAGAAAAGTGTTCCAGCACCATCGGATCGAGTACTCCTTCATCAACGAGCAGGGCTTCAACCGCATACTTCAGGCAGCGGTGGCTCTTCTCACGGTAGCCTTTACCAAACACCTGTGACCTGAGTGAATGGAAGAGCGAATAGTATCCCTGAATGATCGCCCATTTCTCCTCGTGGTTAAGAAGCGATCGCTCTGCTGCGGCAAGATCCGCTTCTGCTTCGTGGAGTTCCTTTGCAACAAGGCCCTGGTCAATGGGGATTATTACGATCTTTCCCCGCTCCAGGCATTCATCGAAACGGTATCTCATTGCTGCTCACCCACAAGGAGCTTCCCCCCTTGTATCCGCTCGAACAGCGGGCGGTCACGTGTCCGGAGCTGCGCACCCTCATACGGTGAGACAATGATCGGTGAAATTTTCCGTGATACACCGGACTCACAGCGCGATATCAGGGTCTTTGCTGCACGACGATCGGATGTTTCTATGTAGAGATCGATATCGCTTTCCTCAGAATCTTCTCCCACAGCACAACTGCCAAAGAGAATCATCCGCACGATCCCGCTTTGCCCTGCAGCGATGAGCGGCGAGAGTTCAAGCAGAGATGCAAAAATCTTTGCCTCCCGTACGATCGGATGCGAGATTCTGGCTCGGAACAAGAGTGTTCTCCCTTTCTTCTCGTTTGTCACGAGACCCGATTCCTCCAGTGCCCGGAGATGTCCGCTCGCAGCACCGGTACTGATCGAGAGTATCTTAGCAAGCTCCCGGACATAGTAACTGTTCCGGTAATGGCGACCGAGGAATACGAGAATCTCAAGTGCGGGAGTTCCGAGCATGTTCATACTTTTGAACATATGTTCATTATTATGAACAATAGTATATAGGGATTGTGCCGGGTCATCTGGTTCTCCGAGTGTATCGTCTATAACAAATCGTCCCGCATCAACCCATCGGATTTCCCGTGATTCCCTGAAGAACCAGTGTCCTGATCGGAGACGGTGTGCAATCCCGGTTGAGGCGTTGCTGCACGCCCATGATACGTGAGAGGGGGTTTGGCCGGGTGTGCCGGTGGTTGGGCGGAGAGGGGAGCTCGTGGAGGAATGGATTGTCGCATGAGATGGGTGGGGGAGTTACCGCAGGAGTGGCCTCATCCTGATTCTCTCCGCATCAACAACCGAGAAATGTCCCTCCCAATCCTGACGCGATTGAATGACTTCTCTGATGTACTCTGCAATCAGGCCTGGATTCTTCTGCGATAACCTGAAGAGAATAATTCCGGATGACGGATAAATCGGATCCTTCATGGCAAGTTCACCAAAATCCTTGTCATAGGTCAGGATGATCCGTTTTTCCTGGTGTGCATATCGCATTACTTCAATGTCAGAAATACCTGGTGAATCAATCCGTATCCACCGGATATCATATCCTTCCTCTTCAAGAATCCTGACAACCGAAGCAGGGATATTCTCATCAGCAAGGAGTTTCATCCGGTAATCTTTCCATGAGGAGTTGTGGAATACACCCGCTCTGATCGGACAATCTCCTGTGCATACCTGATGCATGCAAGGATATCCTGCCGTTTGAGCCCGGGATACTCTTTCAGAATTGAGGATTCATTCCATCCCGATGCAAGAAGTTCAAGAACCAGATCAACAGAAATCCTTGTCCCCCGGATAACTGGTTTGCCAGCTAGTACTGAAGGATCAAGAATAATCCGTGAGACTGCTTTCATGAAGAACAATAGTACCCAGGGAATATTATACTTATGCAGGTAATGCGAGGAGGAACAGAGGTGTTCTTACCGTTATTTGGAAGAGGATCATATAGTGTATCGGTATGCTTTGCCAACACGTTGAGACAGTTCGCGCAAGATTTCGTTTGTGTGATTACCCAAGAGGTGAAATCTACGGTAAAGGGTTACATCATCCAGCGTATGCGATACCGGAATCGGGAAAAAAAGAACTTGCATCAACCCTTCAGGTTACCCATGGTTCCCTGAGGAACCGGTGTCCTGAACGGAGACTGTGTGCAATTCCGCATGAGCGTTGCTGCACGCCCATGATACGTGAGAGGAGGTTTGGCAGGGTGGGCCAATCTCAGAATCGTCACAACTTCCCTGCCGTGAACCTATTGTAATTGTTTTAAATATTTACAATGTTTACAACATAATAATGTCAGCAGTAAAACGGATACCGGTATCCGAACCGGTCTGGAAAGAACTTGGAGAGATGAAGGGAGCTGGTCAGACATATGATGAACTCCTTGAAGATATGATAGATCGGGTAAAAAAAGCCCGCCTTGAGGAAGATGTTAAGATGTGGGAAAGCTGCCCGGATTCGGATTATGTGTCACTATCGGAGATTAAGGATTGACCTTTGAGGTGAAGGTCCGGAATACGGCTGATGCGTATATTAAAACCGTACCCGAAAAATCCCGGCGAATCATCAGAAACGCTCTCATAGGTCTTTGTGAGAATCCATTTCCGGGTAGTGGTGGGGATAAGGAAAAACTGATCTTACAGAGTGGCAGGGAAATATATCGCCTTCATATTGCCAGAACATATACCGCGTTTTATAGTATTAACAAAGAGAATATGATCGTCAGGGTGCATGATGTTATTCCCATAGAACTTGCCCACAAAAAGTACGGGCGGTTTTAATCATTCACTTTTTTAATTGTTCCATAAAAACCGGAACTTGTTATTAAGAATTTTATCAGGTAAATGCATATAGTGAAGATTGCAATATCCCACAGATTTCGAACCTGCATCACCCCTTCGCGTTGCCCGTAGTTCCCTGAGGAACCGGTGTCCTGAACGGAGTCAATGTACAATCCCGCATGAGCGTTGCTGCACGCCCGTGATACGTGATATGGGGTTTGGCCGGGGGTGCCGGCTCCGGTGATTATGCAGAGAGGGAGCTCGTGAACACACCTGGACTGTTTCAACCGGGACGGGCAGCATAGTCACGGGTTGGAAAGCTCGTGGAGAATTCACCGGTAGATTTACCGGGGGGAGTTCCGGGTGATTATAATCAGGTCCTGATATCCTGATCACGTACCAGGGCGGAGTGGCACAGGCAGACCTTTATTCAATCGCGATTATTGCTCCAAATGGCTTATCCTTTTATACGGTAAGTCAGGGAGGTGCATTATCCTGGACTGGTACGCCGGTAGCACCGGTTGTCGGCACTGTCATGGTGCTGTCCGGTGCTGCAACCAATAACCGTGATCACGTAGTGGTCATTGCCCATTTCACGGTTAGCAGCAACCAGATCATATCAGAGGTATTCGTGTAAATCCACGTTTCCTTCTACGTGAAACTTTTCTCTTGCCTTTCTCCGGGTATTATCCTCTCTTCTACGGTTCATGCATAACCGGAATGGGGAAAATAATCTATCAAAAAATGGTGAGGTGGATACCGCGATCCTTTTTAATGCCTGACACCTAATGGAATATTACGATTATCATGGCACCATCTTCAGTTCCTCGTCCGGTTCAAACGGTATCTCGTCAATTGACAGAGAAACGGGCAGGTACCCCAAAAAAATCCCGCCGAACCTCCAAAGGAATTTTCGGACTGTTGAAGGGCTGGAAAATTGACAGTCAGGCCCTCAGTGATGAACTCAAAGACTGATCATGGTAACTTTTTTTGCCGATACCTACGCGATTGTTGAGCTGCTGAAAGGTTCCCCGGCCTATCGTAACTACAAAACAGCCGTGCTCGTGACTACTGAATTTAATCTTTGCGAGTTCGCTTATGCTGTCACCCGGGACTACCCGGATACTGCAGAGGAAATCTGTTCGCAGGTCCGGCATAGCATGCGACTGTCCCATCCGGGGGACAGGGAATATCTCCGTGCAGCTGCTATGCGCCGGACATATTCACAGGATGGACGAAAATTTTCGCTGATCGATTGTGTCGGATACTCTGTTGCGGAGTTACTCACTATCCCCTTCCTTACCGGTGACCGGGAGTTTGAAGATCTGCCCGGTGTGGAATATGTAAAATAATTTTGTCTTCTGCAGATTTAGGATGACTTCAGAACTTGTTGAGCGGTTCGGGATCGCATACGATATCCAATAGCTCGCATCCATGACACGTCAGAACTTCCTGTTATCATTGGAAAAGATCCCGGATGAATGCCTCAAACACAGATTTCGAACCTGCATCACCCCTTCGCGTTGCCCGTAGTTCCCTGAGGAACCGGTGTCCTGAACGGAGTCAATGTGCAATCCCGCATGAGCGTTGCTGCACGCCCAAGATACGGCAGATGAAGTTTGGCTGGGGGGTGCCGTGCCCGGTGGTTGTGCGGAAAGGGGAGCTCATGGAGAAATGGAGATTGTCACACGATACGGACATCCTGGTGATCCCAAAAGTTCAGCCGGTGAATAATAGCTGCATTGGACCATCAGATGAGAATTAACCGGATTTCACATGCATAATCGTAGTTTCCCGGGATTATATTCCGGTATAATGCCAAATCCAGACAATCTCTCCTGCATAAAAACAGAATCGTTACTACCAGAATAAACCCGGATACAGCCCTCCATACCCCCGATTCTCCGACGTGACTGCGTTGGAAGGCAATAGCGGCCTTTGGGTAGCCTTTCGCCCCTCCCACTTGATATAAATACATGGTAAAAAAAGTGACCAGCCAAAGCCCGCTAAATTGGCAGGTTAAAAAACGATTAAACAGGTTATTTTGGAAAAATGAGCATTTAAACCAGGATTTTGTGTCGGCGTTGACACCCATTCCCCCCAAACCCGAAAACCGGATCAGTACATTGGCAAACGGAGCCCATAGTGGACTCCGAATAGATCATGTACCCATCACCGGGATCTTCGGGTATAATTCCGGGATCTCCGGGTATAATTCCGGGATCTCCAAGTATAATTCCGGGATCTCCATGTATAATTCCGGGATTTCCAAGTATAATTCCGGACTTTTAAGGTATTTCGGGATTGCTGCAAGATCTGTTTTTTCGGGAGATGGTGGTGCAAATGTCCCTATCGACAAATTATCACCCGGCAGAAATACCAAAGCATCCCACGGGATTTATCTTCGGGGCGCGACTAAAAAGGAGAAAGATTCGCCCGGTTTCTCCACCTTTTTCTTTACCGGATGACCGTACGAGAGCAGAAAATTTTTACCAATGCTCCTTTGAGAAAAAAGAACAGGAAGGAAACATTCACTTTTAAGAGTACACGGCACCAAAAATCATTCATCGGTGATCTCATGCCAGAAAAGAACAAGGAAAACCTTACCGGAAAAATCCTGGATCCAAAAGATCTCATCGCGTACCAGGAA
>DATKZP010000082.1:0-21731 GCA_035527915.1 Methanoregula sp.
GAATGACGATTTTTATGTCACACAGATATCAAATCCTAAAAAACCTGCATGAATCTAACGAGCCTCTCACCAACGCAATAAGAATTTTTTACACTCCACACGCAACCTCCTTTTGTGTAGTGGATTCCAGGCAGAGTTAAAAAAATTTCATGAGAAACGGCTCTGTTGAAACCCTCATTTTCAAAGTTATCTGGTAATTCTCTGCGGCGGCTATGAGGGTAACCCCCTCTCTCCCCCACAGGGGAAGGCGGCCCAAGGGGAGTATTCCCTTAATCCTTCCCTTTTTACAGAGTATTATGTTCAACCTTCTCAGGGATTATCGCACTATGGGGGATGCCCGGGCGGCGGGGGCTAAAAGCACGATGTAAAAAAGAGCCTCCAGGAGCGATTGATTGTTTCTTCTGAGGATTTCAACAAAGCCTCCCCTTCAATTTTTATCCCCGCAGAGCGAATGAGTAGAAAGATGCGCCCGTCATATCTTGGGAAAATTCTGTTACGCTGGTGCGACCAGTGCCACACACCGGTTCTTGCACAATGCTGTGCCTGCGGGGAAAAGACCCGGGAAGTGCCCGTGACACCCCCGGGAGATGCCCGCCCGGCATTTCCGGCAGATATTGCGCTAATCAACAGGATTTACACCGATCATTTCGGGGCACCCCTTATCCAACCGGGTCACCTTGTACTCCTGAACAAAGTGCCGGACCATGACCGGATGGAAGAGATCATTGTGGGAGGAGGAATTGCCGGGATTATCCGGTATTTCCCGGACCAGCGGCGCTGGGAACCTATTCCCCGCCCTGAAGCCTGTACGCTGTTTACTCCCAAAAAACGCTATGTCGTGGTCGATGATGGCGCCGTCCCTTTCATTAAGGACCAGGGAATGAGTGTTCTTGCGCCCGGGCTGGATTTTATCGATGATGCTGTATGTGCAGGAGACGAAGTCTTCATTCTTGCAAAGGATGGTACCTGCATTGGTGTCGGGCGGGCAAAAACCGATGCTGCTGTTGCACGGGATATGGAGAAGGGTTCAATTGTCAGGACCCGCAGGAACATCGCATCACTGATTGTTCCCGGCGCAGCGAGCTGGGAAGCAGCAGTTGCTGCAAATTCCGAGGTGCTCGATCGTGTGGAATCTTCAGCAGTCGGGTTTGTACGGGAGGTTACCGGACAAAACCCGCATCTTGTCGCAAATATCTCGTATTCTGGGGGAAAGGACAGCCTTGCCACCCTGCTGGTGGTGACAAAAGCCATCGGTAAAGTCCCGATGCTCTTTGCCGATACCGGTATGGAGTTCCCGGAAACCTACGCCAATGTGGATGAAGCATCGCGACATTACGGTCTGGACGTCATCCGCACAGATGGAAAAACAACCTTCCGGGAAACGTTTGACCGACAGGGTCCCCCGGCGGTGAATGCCCGCTGGTGCTGCAGGGTCTGCAAGCTGACTCCTGTTGCAAACCTGATACGTGAACAATGGGGTGAATGTCTCTCTTTTATCGGCCAGAGGAGATACGAGTCAGCCATGCGGGCGCAGAGTAAGCGTGTCTGGCGGAACTCAAATGTGCGTGGCCAGCTCTCCGCTGCCCCGATCCAGAACTGGACCGCACTCCATGTCTGGCTTTACCTGATGCGGGAGCAGGCGCCATACAACATCCTCTACGAGCGCCACCTTGATCGGATCGGTTGTTTCATGTGCCCGTCAAGCGATATGGCATTGATACATCTGATAGAGGCAGAGTACCCCGATTTATGGGAGAGCTGGCGCCTGCGGCTCGAACAGTGGCAACAGGCCCGGGGGCTATCTGCAGACTGGGTCACCAGGGGGAAATGGCGACTTAGAGAAGGTTGCACGGATGACGAAGATAGCCATTATTGATTATGGGCTGGGAAACCTGCGGAGCGTGATCCGCGGGCTTGAAAAAGCCGGTGCGAATGCGGTTATCACCTCAGAAGAAGAGGAGATTGCTGCTGCTGACGGTCTTGTGCTACCGGGAGTCGGGGCATTTCGCGAGGGTATGGACCAGCTTGGACCCCTTAAAGAGATTGTCATTGAGGCAACCCGTGATGTCCCTCTCCTTGGGATCTGTCTTGGGATGCAGATGCTGATGGACACCAGCGAAGAGCATGGGATTCACCAGGGTCTCGGGCTTATCCCGGGGAGCGTGAAGCGATTCCCCCAAGGTTCCGGGCAGAAAGTTCCGCATATGGGCTGGAACTCACTGGTGATTGAACAGGCGGATAACCCGCTTTTTGCCGGGTTTGGCCCGGATGAATATGTCTATTTTGTTCATTCTTTTTATGCAGACACCCCTCCGGAATATACGCTCACGTCAACCGAATACATCTGTTCCTTTTCGTCATCAGTGGGATGCAGGAACACCTATGGTGTCCAGTTCCACCCGGAGAAGAGTGGCGCGATCGGTCTTTGTCTGCTGAACAATTTTATCGGTATGATTTGATACTATCCCTGCAGATCAATGTTTTTACTCTTCACTCTCCAATAAAAACGGGAAACCTTTTAATTGCGGCCATTCGATTCTGTAAATATGAAAAGGATCATACTCATCGCATTATGCCTGATGTGTGTTGCCGGGACTGCATCTGCATACCAGCTCTATCTGAGTTGTCCGGATTCGGTGCAGGTAGGACTGCCGTTACAATGTTCCATTGACAGCAACTTACCTGCCGGTACAACAGTTGACATTGCGTTTTACCAGTCCGGATATACGGCAACCGCTATCAGCCGCCAGTCTGTTACTATCCAGGATAGTCATGCCACCCAGTACAAATTATTCGATACCAAGGGATTGCCGGGTGGACAATACAAAGTGGAGCTCCAGTTTGCCGGTTCTGATGAGTCAAGACTGTCATCTGATTCGAGAACCTGGCAACTGCCTAATCTCATCGATCGTTCCAGCGAAATAACGATCACCTCCCCCATGATGCAAACCCTCAATGAGGCACTCCGGATCGAGGGGTCTGTTACAAAAGTGGGAAATGAGGGTGTTGAAATTGAGGTCAGGGGACCGGATGGCGTTATCTTCGGGCCCCAGTGGGTAGGGACCAAAATTATTATACAATCCGGTGCGGGAGTATTTACCAAACTGGTTCCGGTGACCGGTCCCGGTAAGTATGATGTGACTTTTAAGGACGTAAAGGGGTATATTGGTGTAGTGACATTCACCGTGCCTGCTCCGGTAACAACGGCCCCGACAACCATTCCCACAACAACTCCCGTGATCACGACACTCCCGCCGACAACGGTTCCTACTCCCCTGCCTACCCCGACACCGTCCCCGTTGTCCCCGGTCTCACTTATCGCAGCGCTTGGTATTGTGGGTGTACTGTCAGTAGTCCTGATTAAAAAACGCTGAACAATCCCCTCCATTTTTTTTAAATCTGATTCCCGTGCGTTTTTTATACAATAACCCGCGGTAATGGTTATTACGATTTGGCTGAGAGGAATCTTTACCGACCGTTACGGTTCCCTTGCAACAATGGTGCAGCGGTAAAAAAGGACGGATAACGTCCGGCAGGTCAGATTTTCCTTATTTTCCGGACATAGATCTCGTAACACACTAGTACGAAGATGACCATTAGGCCACCGAAAAAAAATGCAAGTGCCATGTCCGGCATCGCTGCAGTAGCGGAGGCACCGGTATCCGTAAGGATCGGTACGGGAGTGACCGGGGGGGTTGAAGCCAGGGTAGCCAGGGGCGATGGTACAGGAGTAAGGTTTGCGGCAGCCATATCCACAACCCCTTTTGATCCGGTAACCATCATGTCCGGAGTCGGGGTGGCGTTAAGCAAAACCCCCTCGTATGCCGCTTTTGCCGATGTGACTCCATAGTCCTGTGCTGCCATACGCGATGCTCCATTCAGGCCGCTGCCCGCCGTGGGACCCTGCCCAAGAATCGGGGAAAGGACTGCAATAACGAGTGAACCGAAGACGACAATTCCAAAGAGCGATGCATACTTCAGCAACAGGGAGCGCACGTTGGACTGGCGGGGAGCAACGATAAGGAGCTGGTTTGTGAGGGAATAGATCTTTATCTCACGTCCTTTCACGCTGTATTTCGTGTCGGCAATCAGGATCAGGCCGGCATCGAGAAGATTTTCGGTATGATATTTTGCCGTTGTGAGGGGGATGGCAAGCCCGTCAGTGATCCCGGTTAAGCTTTTTGGGGATTCTGCAAGGAGCTGGAGTATATCGCTTGCAGTCTGGCTTGACATCGCTTTTGCTATCTTTTGAGCCCGCTCATCGCCAGGTTCCAAAAGAACAACATTATCTGCCATACAGTGCTGCGATTATCCGTTCGCGTCCTACTTTTAAGGCAAGGTCAAGCTGGTCTGCATCCGGCCCGCCACCCTGGGCAAGGGTTGGTTTGCCGCCTCCCTTTCCGCCAAGAAGGGTGCAGACCTGGCTGATGATCTCGCCGGCGTTCACCCGCGGGTCACCGGAAGTGAGGACAACCCGCACAGTATCTCCGACCCCGGCAATGAGCGCAATCCCGCCGTTTTCTGCAATGGATGTTGCCAGTGCGGACAGCTCTTTTGCAGGGAGATCAATACGCCTGATGACCACCGCAACACCGCTGATGGATTCGGGAACAAGAGTCTGTATCTCGAGCTCGACCAGGCGTGCGCTCATGCGGTCGATATCTTTTTTCTGCTCCTTCCATTCATTGAAGAACCGGTTGACTGCCGGTGGGAGGTTATCCGGCTGCACCGAAAGGGTGTCTGATGAGGATGCAACAAGATGTTCAAGGTGCTGCATATAGAAGATTGCAGCCATACCGGCGGAAAATTCGATACGCTCAATACCGTCCTGGATATGTTCGACCCTGATTATCTTGATGACCCCGACTTCACCGGTATTCCGGCAGTGGGTTCCTGCACAGGCCTGGACATCTCCTGCGACTTTTACGATACGGATGTCCCTGCCCGGAGGAACTCCCCCCTGGTACAGGGAAAAACCATATTTTTGTTCCGCTTTTGTCCGGTCTTCGATCGAGATCTCGAGTGGCTGGCTTGCCATGATCAGGCGGTTTGCTGCAATTTCGATTTTATGAAGTTCGTCTGGTGTGATGTGCTTGAAGTGCCGGAGATCAATGCGGGAACTTTCGCTTCCTTTCTGTGCTCCTGCCTGGTGAATATGCGCCCCAAGGATATCTTTTGTAGCGTGGAGGAGAATATGAGTCGCCGTATGGTGGCGCATCAGGGACAATCGCCGTTCCTCATCTACCATCCCTTTTACCCGTTCACCGCGGCGGACTATGCCTCCGGTTATGTGGTGCAGTATCACTTCCCCGATCTTTATCACACCATCGACCCTGACCATGCTGTCGGAACTGACGAGAGTACCGGTATCTGCCGGCTGGCCGCCACCCTCCGGGTAAAAGAGCGTCTGGTCGGTTACTGCGTAGCCATCAAAGAAGTCAAGCACCACCGCTTCAAATTCGATGTCGGATGGCTGCTCGTAATAGAGTTTCTTTGTTATAGGGAGGCCATTGACACGCGGGATATATTTTGAGGTCTTGTCCTCGACAACTTCTTTTTTCGATTCGGAATGCATGTCGGCAACCATAGAATAGAAATTGTCCGGCAGGTCGACAACTGCGCCTTCTTTTGTGGCAATATCCTTAACCATTTCAGGCTGGATGCCGTGCGAATCATAGAGCGTTATGATCTCTGCGAGCGGGACACGCTGGCTCTTTGCCTTGTATGACTTTGCAAGCTTCTGTACAATCCGCGTGCCGCGTTCAAGTGTGGACGCGTACTTCCCGGTTTCCCGGTCAACAATCTCTCGGACTACGGAGATATCCTGCTCAAATTTCTTCATGCCGATGATCTGCATCTGCTTTTCGACCAGATCAGCAAGGGGCTCATTAATCTTCAGCTCGTTCATCATCCGCAGCGTTCTCCGGATGACGAGGCGGGCAAGGTATCCCTCGCGGACATTGGAGGGCACAATGCAGTCGCCCAGCATATATGCGAGGCAGCGGGTGTGATCGACAACCGCGTATACCTTCTCGATCGGCGTGATCATCTTGTCGAGTTTTTCAGGTGAAACGTCAATCGCGGCTGCTACCTTCTTTCGCAGCTGGAAGAGGTTGGTGCCGGAGATGTCCATGAGCCCGGCGAATTTTGCATTTAAGGAAAGGATCTTGGTGTAATCCTTGTTGTCCAGCATGTGCAAAAGCCCGGCAGCACTCATAACCCTGCTGACCATCTCGGGGAAGACCGCGTCATAGATGGTGGGCGAGCCTTTGGAAGCCCAGACGAGTCGTTCAAGCCCGTAACCGGTATCGACAATCCGGAGCTTCATCGGGTAGTACATCTCGCCATTCAGATCGTATCCCGCGCCTGATGTCTTTTCCCGCCCGAGACTCATGAAGACGAGCGTTGCAATTTCAAGCCCACCGATAAGCACTTCAACGCTCGGTCCTGCATTACCTCCACCAATCCACGGGTGCTCCTTGTACGTGACTTTTTTGATATCTCCGCCAATAGACGCGATGAACTGGTCGCAGAGCTCAACTGTCCGGTCTTTCCAGTAGATCTCTTCTGCGGGAGTGTTGAAGGCATGGTGTGCCATCATCTCAAAGTTTGTCAGGTGCCTCCCTGACCTGCCCACGGAGTCAAGATCATTAAGCCGGATGCACGGCTGGGATATGGTAAGCGGGTTTGCCGGCGGCGGTACGATACCTCCGGTGACAAACGGCTGGAAATCGGCAATTGAGGCTATGGTAAGGTAGATGTCGTCCCGCCAGCGTGCGACGACCGGGTATCGCTCTAACCTTGTATGACCCTGCTTTTCAAAAAAAGAGAGGTAGGCCTCACGCATGCTGTCAAGGGTATGGGTTTTAAAAACCGGGTTACCGATGAAATTATAGGGTTCGCAGGGAGCGTCCCCGCAGAGTTCACGCGTGTTGTCACGTGTCCAGAACGCTGAACCGCAACTTTTACAGACCTTGCGTGTCAGCCCCTGCGTCTTAAAATATTCCAGCTGGTATTCTTCTTCGAGCATGAAAAATCACGTAGTCGTCTGTACAGTTGATTACAAACGGTAATTAGTGTATTGTTGCCAGCTTATTTTTCCCATTGGTCCTGGTACCAGGAGTCAATGTGCCGGAATGTTTTTGTCTCCTGTGCAATCCTGACTGCCAGCAGGTGCCAGCAGGTCCTGCCCCGGAACATGAAATCACTGCAGGTGCAGAAATCATCATCCACTATGTATTCGGCAGTCCTGCCCTGCACAACAAAAAAATCCAGGTATTTTTTGATCCTGCCGGAATCAAGTGCAATAAGGGCTTTTTTCCCCCTGGTGCCGAATGACTCTTCGATCTCGAAACGAAGGGATGCATCAAGAACTTTTTTTTCAGCCAGACGCTGCCAGAGATCACTCATGGGATTATCTTCTGGTGCGGGGGATCATCGATATACTGCCAGCCCATCCGGGTGGCGAGGCGCTGCATTGCCGGAGCTTCAAGTGCGTAATGAGTTGCTTCAAAGCAGGGAAGCGGGGATGAGCGTGCAACGGAATGTTTCATCTCGGCGGAGAGGAAGGCATCGGCGCCCAGTAGTTTTGCCTCTTCAATGAATGCAGGGTCAAAGCCACTCCCGGCAACAAGGGCAAGCCGCCGGATTTTTTTAATTTTTCCCCAGAGACGGATATTGCCCCCGAGACGCTTTGAGATTTCGGCAGGTGAGATGGTGCAGGTACCAATACAGCCCAGCGACATGGGCGTAATGTCGGTGAGCGAAAGGAGTTCTGCAAGGGCATCGTTGACCCCGTCTTTTGCCCGGTCGAAATTTGTATGCATGACATAGAGGTTCATATCTGCAGAGAGCAGGGCGCGCATCAACCCGGCAATCCTCCCCCTCATGGCAGTGAGCGGTGTCCACAAGGGTGTGTGGTGGACTACCAGCATATCTGCTGACGCGTCCACCGCCTGTTTTATTACAAAGGGGGTCGCATCCAGTGCGCAGCATACCCGCAGAATCTCGTCCCTGCCTTCGACTACGAGCCCGATCTTTTCTGCATCATAATCCTCGGCAAGGTCAGGGGGAGCAAGCCGCTCCATCTCTTCAATGAAGGCACGCACATGCATAGACAAGTATCGTCGCCGCGGGTTAAAATAGCATATATTACCTAAAGTAATAACAATTAATTTAAATATGCATAAAAGCGTATTTCTGGGCATGCACAAGTCCATTGATCAGATCAATGAGCGGATACGTGATGGCACAGCACGTGTCGTCACTGCTGAGGAAATGCCCGCGATCGTTGCCGAGCTGGGTGAGGAGGGGGCGCTCAAAGAAGTTGACGTGGTTACCACCGGAACATTCGGGGCCATGTGCTCAACAGGAGTGTTTCTCAATTTCGGGCATGCAGAGCCTCCCATCCGGATGGAACGGATCTGGTTAAACAATGTCGAGGCATACGGGGGACTTGCGGCAGTAGATACCTACATCGGCGCGACCCAGCAGTCCGATACCCGGGAAGAGCAATACGGCGGAGCGCACGTGATCGAGGATCTTGTTGCAGGAAAATCTGTCGAACTCCGTGCAAGTTCCCGGGGGACTGACTGCTACCCGCGCCGTACGATCACTACGGATCTTCTGCTGGAAAATCTCAACCAGGCAATCATGTGCAATCCGCGCAATGCGTACCAACGGTATAATGCCGCAACTAATTCTACGGAGCACATTTTGCATACCTACATGGGAGTGCTGCTGCCCAATTGCGGCAACGTGTCCTTCTCCGGTGCGGGAGTATTGAACCCGCTCTCCAATGATCCAAAACTCCGCCTGATCGGGAGCGGTGTTCCGATCTTTTTGTGCGGGGCTCAGGGAATGGTTATCGGCGAGGGAACCCAGCACTCTCCTGCCGGAGGATTTGGCACGCTGATGGTCACCGGGGACTTAAAAGAGATGTCACAGGATTATCTCCGCGCAGCAACCATGACCGGGTACGGGGTCACGATGTATGTCGGGCTTGGCATACCGCTGCCGGTGCTCGATATTGATGTGGTGCGTGCTACTGCGGTTCGTGACCAGGATATTTTTGTAGATCTCCTCGACTATGGCGTGCCGAGCAGGAGTCGTCCTGCGTTGAGGAAAGTGTCATATGCTGAGTTGCGGAGCGGGGTAATCGAGATGAATGGTGAAGAGATCCACACTTCATCGCTCTCCAGTTTCCGCAAGGCCCGGGAAGTTGCCGGGGAGCTGAAACGCCGTGTTGAGAGCGGGGCCATGCAGCTTGCACTTCCCACACGCCCGATCAATTCGAAAAGGCCGGTGAAATTCATGCACGAGAGCACAAAAGGTCCGCGGGTGCTGGATATCATGGACCGGCATGTTGTCAGCATCGGGGAAGATGTAGAGATCAGGACAGCGGCAAAGAAACTCTTAAAAGGCGATACCAACCACTTGCCGGTCATCAACAGTGACAACGTCCTGGTTGGCATTGTCACAACCTTTGACATATCAAAAGCTGTGGCAAACCCCGGTAAAGCCCACCTTGTCAAAGATATCATGAGAAAAAAAGTCATCACGACTACACCGGATGAAGCAGTGGATATTGCTGTGCAGAAACTCGAGAAAAATAATATCAGCGCACTGCCGGTAGTGGATAGCGGGTACCATGTGATTGCCCTGCTCACGGCAATGCATCTTGGGAAACTGTTCGGGGGGCGGTGGCTGAAATGAAACTGCTGGTGACATTCTCCCGGAAAAAAGGGAGCAAACCGATCATCGCACAGGTCGTGCGTGACACGGGTGTCCTGATCAATGTTGAACGGGCGATCATTGATTCATCGGAGGGCGAGGCGCTTGTCGATGTGCCGGACGACCAGTGCCAGCTCGTCAGGAATACAATGATCAGCCTCGGGGCAGATGTGCGCACCCTTGACCATGGGATCAGTGTAAACGAGAGCGAATGCGTGGATTGCGGTGCATGCATCAGCATCTGTCCCCGTGAAGTCTTCTCGCTGGATAGTCACTGGAAACTGCAGCTGGCAGAAGAAAAATGTGTGATCTGCGGCAAATGTATTGAAGCGTGTCCGCAGCAGGCGCTTACGCTCCCGTTATGATTCGTGAACCCTTCAGGTTCCGGGAGACGATCGCAACAATCCTTGCCGATGAACCGGAGCATGTTGCCGCAGCAAAGCGCGGTATGCTTGAGGCACGGCAGGAGCTGGAGGCGTATATCGCCCGTGATCCTTTTTTCCTCTCAACTTTTGAACCCTATACGCCGGATTCCATTGAGCTGATTATTGTCAGGATGGCCAACGCAACGCGAGCAGCCGGTGTCGGCCCTATGGCGGCAGTGGCAGGTGCAATTGCATGGGCAGGTGTTGAGGCGATGGTGGATGCCGGTGCCGTGTTTGGCGTGATAGATAACGGCGGGGATATCGCCCTGACGAGTGACCGCTCAATCCGGGTGGGAGTTCATGCAGGTGAAGCTGAACTATCCAACCGGATTGCTTTTGTCGTCCCGCCGCAGGAAAAAATACTGGGTATCTGTACTTCATCGGCAACGGTCGGGCCATCCATCTCCCTTGGCTGTGCCGATGCTGTCACTGTCTTCTCGAACGATGTCGCGCTTGCCGATGCATGGGCAACTTCGGTCTGCAATCAGATCCGCCCGTTTGATCAATCCGTGCTCGAGCGGATTGACTTACATGAAGTGCGGGGAGTTTTTGCGATCATGGGAGAGACCGTCATGAAATGGGGGCATCTCCCGCCCCTGGTTTCTGCGGCAGTTGATGAACAGCTGATCAGTGCGGGGGACCGGATATAATCCAGATCTGCCGGGAATTACCGTTTCAATCCTTGTGCTCGTGGATGTTGCGCTCAAAGGACAAAAACGCGACATACAATAAACCCGAGTGCAAAAAAACAAAAAAATCCTGTTTTTCTGTTGTCCCTGGATCTTAACTCTTACATCGATGTGTATGATTGCCTGATGGGAAAAATGCTGAAACGTGTTGAATCAATGTCAGGCAGGAAAACCTGGTAAAGAGATTGATTCGCGAGACGGAAAAACCCTTAAGAATTATTGTGTCAGTACGGGGGATTTTCTATATACTTCAATCCTTCAGCGTACGCTTTTTTTCCCTTGAATGTCATGAGCGGATTTTCACCATCGGAAACGATAATCACCGGTTCCTGGTTTTTTACCGAAAAGATAAGGTCCACAAGATCGATCTCGTCAATCTTCACCCCCTTGATGAGGGATGAAGCAGGTTCCAGTTCGAGCCGTTCCTGCACCAGTTCATCGGGCATCATGCGGAAAAAATAAAAAAATACCTGAAAGGCGTTGAGCAGGTCGCTGGCCAGTAATTCATTGCGCGTACCGGAGTCAAGGGCATCGAGCATCGGGGATAAACATGTGACATCATCCTCGCATTGTTCAAAAAGATGATCCGCAAGGGCAACCAGCTTGCGATAAGGAACATGGGCATCGGCAGTATCCATTGCCATTCATTGGTTGCTGAGACATAAAATAATAGAGAGGTTAACAGTGCGATCGTTCGGCAGCAGGATAAAAACCCTTATTCACCCCCATGAGGAATGAATAAAGGTGAAAGAAGAGGATACCGACTGGATGATCTATCACCTCATCGTAAGGGAACCCGCAACAACGGTGGAAGATCTGGTCGTTTCGAGCGGAATTGATCCCGGCATGGTTGATGCATCACTCGAACGTCTCGAAAGATATTTCCTGATTAAGCGGGACGGAGGGAAACTGCGGGCGCTCAATATTGGCGAGTCCCTCATACGCTGCCAGGTAAAATATTCAGATGATCTCCCGTACACCATTGAAAATGGTGTGATCAAAGAACGGAAAAAGTAAAGGAAAACCTTGTATGGGTGGAACTGAAGTTATCATTCTCCGGATTGGTCACCGCCCCGAACGCGACCAGCGGGTGACAACTCATGTCGGACTGACGGCACGGGCGCTGGGGGCACAGGGAATGTATCTTGCTGCTGCCGACAAGGGGGTTGCCCAGAGCATTGATGACGTGGTCAGCCGCTGGGGGGGAGACTTCTTCTGCCAGGATAATGTGAAATGGCGTTCCTGTATCCGGGACTGGAAGGCACAGGGCGGGACGGTTGTTCACCTCACCATGTACGGCCTCAACCTTCCCGATGTGATCGGCGAGATAAAGACGCATAAAAAAATTCTCGTTATCGTTGGCGCAGAGAAAGTACCCGGTGAAATCTACGGGCTTGCGGATTATAACGTAGCCGTTACCGGCCAACCCCATTCTGAGATATCGAGTCTTGCCCTCTTTCTCGATCACTTTTATTCCGGGCAGGAATTCAGGCATGAATTTCCGGGTTCAAAGATACGTATCATCCCCTCAAAAGCAGGAAAACTGACGGAGGAACAGTGAAAGGGCGGGTGCTGGTGGCCGGATTTGCCACCCGGCATGTGGTGCAGTCGGCCGCACGGGCAGGCTATGAAGTGTGTGCTGTGGATCATTTCTGTGACCAGGATCTCACCTGGCACACAATCGACCGGGAAAAATATTCTGATCTTGCGGATCTTCCTGACGCAATCCATAGGATCTGCCAGCGTCATACGTTTGACCTCTTTGTTGTCACGTCCGGGGCAGAAGATCTGCCTACTGTGCTTCCCCTCTGCGGGACGCCCAAAGACAAAATCGCCCGGTTTTTGGACAAACTGGATATCCAGCATTTTTTTGAAGCCCTTAATGTACCCGTTCCCCGGCTCTTAACTGCGGGGGAATATCCTGCCATGGTCAAACCGCGACGGGGTGCCGGCGGGTGGCGGAATGCGATCGTGCGGGATGCCGCCGGGTTCTCTGCATGGGAGAACCTGTATCCTGGGATACCCTCTATCCGCCAGGAACCTGTTGATGGTGTTCCGGCAAGTGTCTGTTGTGTGGCGGATGGTTCACGGGCACGGGCGATTGCTGCAAACGAGCAGATCCTACGGGGCAACGGGGAATCCATGTTTGGATTCTGTGGTTCGGTGACACCGTTTGATCACCCGCTCTCCCGGCAGATGGCTTCCCGGGCAGAGCAGATCGCTGCTGCAAGCGGGTGCATTGGTACGATCGGGATTGATTTTGTTCTTGGCAGTGAGACTGCCTATGCGATTGAGGTAAATCCACGGTTCCAGGGAACGATTGATACCGTTGAAATGGCGTACGGGTGCAACCTGTTCCAGTCTCATGTCGATGCATGTTCGGGAAAACTTCCTTTGGGGTCACTCCCCTCCCGCCAGGTTGCAGCCCGCAGCATCATCTTTGCCGAGCGGGATATCATGGTTACAGCAGATCTTAAACATCTCGTGCCGTATGTGGCTGATATTCCGTGGCCGGATACATTTTTTGAAGAGGGTCAGGCAGTGGTCAGTGTGTATGGGCAGGGGCAGACACGCGAATCTGCATTTTTGATGCTGGATAAGCATATTAGCACCGTCAGACAATACATACGGTGATGGATCCCGTGAACGACCTGCTAAAAGATCCGGCAATACGTGCATATCTTCACCGCCTGGTAAAAGATGAAGGGCTCAACCTTATCGAACGGTTCCCGCGCTCGGGTGAGCACAGCGATGAGGATCTTGCCGCAAAGACCGGTATAAACTTAAATTCGGTAAGGCACACGCTCTATACTCTGTATGAAAAACGGCTTGCCGAATATCACCGTATCAAAAACAACGAGACGGGTTGGCTGACCTATCTCTGGCAGCTGCGCACCGATAACATCTTTAACGCTATCCGGGAAGATATGGAGCTCGTCCTGGAAAAACTCGAACGCCGCGGGAAGTATGAAGAAGAGAATGATTTCTTCATCTGCAAGGACTGCCAGGTGCTGTTTACCTTCCCGCTGGCAATGAACTGTGATTTCAATTGTCCGAGGTGTGGAAAAGCCGTGACACATTTTGATAACGATATGCTCTTGAAATCGCTCAAAGAGCGGATTTACTCGATCAAAAAGTCACTGGGTCATGCCTTGCCGATCGGATAAAAACCCTGAAGATCTGCTGCGCGAAGCAGGGTGCAGCGAAAAAGTGATCACGCATTGCCGGGCTGTACGGGATGTTGCGCTTGAATATGCTGAGCGCAATGCCTGTGTTTCTGCCATGCTTGTAACAGAAGGTGCGATGCTTCATGATATCGGGAGAGGGGCGGGCCACACGATCCTGCATGCACAGCAGGGAGCAGATCACCTGCGGGAGATCGGGATCACCGAGGAGGTTGCCCGTATTGTTGAGTGCCATACCGGTGCAGGACTTACCGCTGATGAATGCACGATGCTTGGGCTGTCTCCCCGTGACTGCATGCCGCAAACGACCGAAGAGAAGATTGTGTGTCACGCAGACAACCTGGTTGATGGTAAAAAGCGGGTGAATATCGAGGATAGCCTTGCGTCTGCCATTCACCTGAAAAGAAAGGTGAGACGGCGGATATATCACCTTGCACAGGATGTCGAGATGCTCTGCGGCTAACAAAAATTATTTAAAAATCTGTTTTTTGTTTTTAGTTTCTTGTGTTTTTGTCTTCTTGTGTGTGCTGCCTGGTGCTTTCAGACAACAAAAATGGTAAACACCTTTTCATAAACAGATTTCAACGAATTATCGTGAGAAGCAATTGTCTTATGAGGTATCCCTTCCTGATGGGGTAGCGGCGACGCCTCGTCTTGGTCGCCGCTTTGCAGGAAGGTTTATACAGATTGCTTTTTATTTCATGGATGGATGAGACAAAGCTATTTGATCCATTAAATTGCCTCATTCTCTAAACCGACTGAACCGCCGCGGGGGTGCCCGTTTGAGGGGCGGCGACGTTTATCGTGCAAGGGGGTATGGAGGCATCAGTTCCCATCAATCAAAATCTGGATGGATCCTGATTACCCGCTAATTTTGATGAAAAGCCAAAAAAATGTGTAATTGGTCGCGGTTCTTACAAATTCAGGTATCTTACTCAACTAGATGATGACATGTTTTACCTGCGGCAATGCACGGATCTGTTCAACAACACCATCGGGCATGGATTCTTCAACAATGATGACGAGCCGGGGTTCTTCGGAAAGTTCCGGGTCGGTGACAAAGATCTGGCGGATGGAGACATCGTACCGGGTAAGGACCTGGACCACCGCACCGATAATACCCCGCTCACTGGCATTTTTCGGGAGTATGGTGATGACATAAAAACCTAAGGATTCTGCAACCTTGCTCAGGTCAGGGGTTGCCCGCATGTTAAGAAAGATGTCGCGGAGGAGCGGGCGCTCTAATATGCGGCGTGCGGTAGAGTCCACAACCCGTCGATCCGATTCGATTGCTTTTGCCACCGCGGTTGCCGGCATCTCTATACCATTGCAACTGATACGGGCATCTTCGGTCACCCCAAAACCGTTCTTTAGTAAGAACCGCGCGACACGGCTCTGGGAAGGTGAGTCGGCAAATTCATGAATGATGTCTGACCACATGATCACCACTGGATATGATGTATATAAATATACATCTATGCAGTTCCGGCGCCATCATGACCGTGGAATTGCTGTGCCCCCTCCTGGTGCAGAAGCAGACCAGTCTGCTTCAACGGGGCAAAGCAGATTCTGGTGGTGAGAGCAGGGTAAAAAAATCGCTTCAGGAAAAAAGAGCTTACATAAGATTTTATTAGATAGACAACCTTTTTGTAATGGCACAAAAGCGAGGGTAGCCAAGCCAGGTCAAAGGCGCTAGGTTGAGGGCCTAGTCTCGTAGGAGTTCTTGGGTTCGAATCCCATCCCTCGCATTTTTCCGTTTCTGGAACCTGCAGAGATATCTGTCATGTTCGCATAAAACAGATTAATGAGGTATAAATTACGATTTTATGATAAAATGTTTGAATATATCGAATGAGTTATCAGGCTCGAATCCGGCCCTACGCATTTGCCAGGTGGGTTATAGGGATCTTCACTTTTGGAACCCGTCAGATGTGATATCACTTAGAAAAATGGATTAAAATCTGTTATCTAAACGAGTTTCCTCGCTTCTTCCGCCGGGACGGCAACGAGGGTCTCCATATCCAGGAAGTCTGCCCGAGGTGTAGCCAATTGCATTGCTTCTTTTTCATTCGGGGCTTCAAACATTGCGACAGCATCGTATCTGCCGAGCGTCCAATTGATGCTCAGGTATTTCATCCCTTTTTTTTTATTCTGTTTCCATCATTTTTATGTTCTCGGCAACAAAATCCCTGAGTTTTTTTTGAATTTCACGAGAGCAATGAAACGCATAACTCACATCCTTTCCCTTTTAAGGAGTACTGTAACAATATGAAAAATATTATATAAAATTATTTATCAACGCGTTGATAATAGCGTTTTAAAAAGTGGGATGGAATTATACCCGTACTATTGCAAAAGTCCAACAGAACATGAATATGACCGTTTGTATTTTCTGGAAGAGTCACTGCTGCGTAGTAAAAATGCAGGTGCACACTACTATGATATCCTCTTTCAACGATAGTATATTTTTATTAAAACGATTGCATTATGAACGGGCAAAAACAGTGGTAGTGGCATAATCAACATGATGAATAAGTCCGGAGGTCAGTGTGATACGGTGAACAAGATGAACGGAGACTTAACGTCGTTTGTGCATCCATTAAACGAGTGGATCGCGGATTTTATTGCGTACTAAATCATTCAGACACATCAGGTGAGGTATGGTTGAACAGATCATTAACGGTTTAAGGTACGACACGGGGAAATCCACATTAATTGCGTCATCGAAGGACGGGGTAAAACATCTCTGCCAGACCAAGAACAAACGGTTCTTCCTGTATTTCGAGCGTCCGGGTCAAAGTACTGTCGCCCCCTATCTTGAGGCAATAACAGCATCAAGGGCAAAGAAAGAGTATGGGTCAATGCCGAAACAAATTGTTCCGTGGAATAAGGCATTCGGTACCAAAGTTGAGGATGCGTAATCAGAAGGGAATTGCCCCGTTCTCCGCTGTTCTCGATTGCGCCCCTTCATTCAACCTTATACCCGCAATTGAGACTGCGCTGAATGTGAATCCGTTTTTCCTGTATCACGAACCAGTGCCATTTTTCTGACAATCAATGCACGCTGGGACAACGCCTCCTTATCGCGTGAATTCAAGTCGAGGACTTTATCGAGTGCGCGGAGTGCCTCGGTCTCTTTTCCGAGATGCACAAATGCCAGACTCTTATTGAACCACGCATTTATGAATTCTGGGTCAGTATCCGTTGCCTGACCGAATGCATTCACTGCATCACGATATTTTCCCTGTCTGAACAAGATAATTCCGAGGTTATTCCAGATAGTGGCGTTGTTGGAATCGGTTTTAAGAAGTGCCCGGAATAAGGTGATTGCCTCGTCCAGCCGACCGAGTTCTACGAGTTCGGTTGCTTGTGTGAACTGGTCTTGGGAATCGGGCATAATGAGATTGTTGCAGGAGTGGGAGAATGAAGGTTGTGATGGAGAGAATACGGTGAAAAAGTGAGAACGGGGCAGGGGTCGATCAACATACACGACCCCATTCACCGAAAGGTCAGGATGGGGAAACGGTGATACCATGGAACCGACGAGAACGGGGGTTTTTGAAGCGATTCGGTACTCCAGGCCCCTTTCTCATCTTGCCAAACATCGTCCCTTTCACCCTCAGGCACCTGTTCGGTGCTCTTGAAAGCGGATATTAACTATGTCACTATTTCAGGACAGAAACTCTGGGACGCTACAAAGAGGACATGACATAAAGGGTGTCCATTAGTATTATGCTTCGGAGAAAATCATAGAATAGAGGATGACTGATAAAAAGTATGAATCATTGAAGATTGAAAATATCGTTGCATCCGGTGTCGTCGCCGATTCCATTGATCTTGTTGCGTTGTCAAATAAGGTCAAGAACTGCGAACTCAATAAGAAACGGTTTCCCGGTGCAGTATATCGTATCGAGGATCCCAAGATTGCGTCCCTGATTTTTTCTTCGGGAAAGATAGTGCTCACCGGCATTCGTAACAATAAGGCACTTACCGACGGACTTGCTACCATCATCAAATCGTTAGAAGAGGCGGGCGTCGACACCCTCAAGGAGCCCAAAGTTGCGATCACCAATATGGTCTGTTCATACGATCTCGGTAAATACATCAATCTCAACAAGGTAGTCATCACGCTCAATGTCGAAAACATCGAGTACGAACCCGAACAGTTCCCCGGGCTTGTATACCGGATCAAAGATCCCAGGATTGTCGTTCTTATCTTCTCTTCAGGAAAGATCATTCTCACGGGTGGCAAGAACCTAAAAGACATCAAGAAGGGGCTTGACGTCCTCGAACAGAAGCTCGAAAGCATCCTGTAAATGAGAAAATATTTTTTTGGTTTTGTTGAACTCCTTCACAATACTCTCTTATGTTGCCCTTATTTAGGTAAGGGATAATGTATAGGGGTTTAAACTGTCTTACTGTTTCTTAAGAAAAATTCGATAATTGATATGATGAAAAACCTATGAATAATGTAATTCTGCACTAACATCATGCATCAAGTCTGAATGCCCTCTCCAGGATAATGCGGATTGATTCTGTATCCGCAAACCCTGAAATCAACGTATTCGCGTTTAGTGGGTATTTAGCAGGGGGGTGAGTTTTTTTCCTGAATCATTATCAGGATCCTATCGCTGCTTGAAGATCCCCTCCTCTCGCAGCAGATGATTCGGAGATACTGGGACTACAAAAAACATAAATAGACATAGAATAATGACACATTAGTGAAAAATATGCCATCCTTTGTATGTTTTGCCAAGAACTGTGGGTTTCAGGCTTCTGCTCCCACCGAAACTGAGCTGATGACTAAAATTGCAGAACACGCAAAAACTGCCCATAAAATGGACCCAATCCCCCCGGATGTCATGGTAAAGGTGAAAGCCGCAATTAAAATGTGAAAATTCCATCATTCGAACGAGAATGGCAGATGGAACGGAGCACTTAGTTCTATTTATTTTTTAATGGTAAAGATTTCGAATTATATTTAAAAAAAAGGGAGTTATTTCACCTCATAGGGGATCTGGAGCGTGATCGTTTTGGTTATCACTGCGGTACCCGTCCCTGCCGCCTGAGCACGCGCCTCCTGGTAGCCGATTATTGCACCACCTGCGATGTTGCCGGGGATGGATGCGGACAACGAGACGGAGTCTTCGACGGGGAAGCCAACGTTCTGCTCGCGTAGGTTATAGCCGACGGTGAAGCTCGTTTTGCCATTCGATTCCGTAGATCGCTGGAAATTGAATTCACTACCATCCTTTAACGCTGTCCCTGTAAACTTTATCGAGTTGAATGATACCGGGATACCAGGTACCGGATTTCCGGCCTTATCGATAACCATAACCTCACAGATGGCGGTGACGTGGACGGATTCATCGGCCGTTACTTTATCGATTTCAGTGCAGCCGCTGAAGAACACGGTTGCTCCAAGAAAGACGATTCCGAGGATAAAAAAACAGTATGATGATGTCTGCATAGTGAATATCTCCTGAGTGACCGGGTACGAGTGAACTTTATTAAGTCTTGTCTCACAAAAACTACGCCGTATGTTATATAAATCTGTTATGAAATTGCATGTATGTCTGGCTTGGAAAATACGTAAAAAATTGAAGGTAAAAGACTCCATGGGCGATCTTGCGGATCCTCTCCGAAATTTCGATTCTACGCAGTAATCATCCGCAGTGTCGACATGGAACGGGAACGGGCATTGAGGGAACTCGCATCGACAATCCGATGGCTGCCGGCACGATAAACCCGCACCACTTTTGACGAACATATTTTTAAAAAGATTATGATTCAAATCTGTTTTATAAATTCAAAAATCCCCGGATTACTATTCCCAAAACATGTGTTCGACGGTATGATTCGAACCCGTGAACTTCTCCATACCAATCTCTAAAAGTGCAATTTTGATAGATACCTATAATCCCGCATTTTTTTTTGTTTCTCGCGATTTTTTGTTTCTCAGGCTTTGTTGAAATCCTCAGAAGAAACAATTAATCGCTCCTGGAGGCTCTTTTTTACATCGTGCTTTCAGCCCCCGCCGCCCGGGCAATCCCCATAGTGCGATAAACCCTGAGAAGGTTGAAAATAATACTCTGTAAAAAGGGAAGGGTTAAGGGAATACTCCCCTTGGCGCTGCCTCCCCTGTGGGGGGGAGAGGGGGTTACCCTCATAGCCGCCGCAGAGAATTACCAGATAACTTTGAAAAAGAGGGTTTCAACAGAGCCGGTTTTCATGAAATTTTTTTAACTCTGCCTGGAATCCACTACACAAAAGGAGATTGCTTGTGGAGTGTAAAAAATTTTTATTGCGTTGGTGCGAGGCTCGTTAGATTCATGCAGGTTTTTTAGGATTTGATATCTGTGTGACATAAAAATCGTCATTCACAATTTTCATGCGTAACGAGTGTTACTGGTGATTTCATGAGTGTTTTTTTAAAAATTGGTAAATGTATTAAAAATACTTAATTACTATGAATAACTGTACTATTGATTTATGAAACAGTTTGCCATCCGTATCGTTTGCTGTATATCAATTATCCTTCTTGTTGTTGCAACAGGATGTATTGCACCCCCACAGGAAAATGCAACTGCATCAAAAACGGGGAGTACTGCCGGGGGTAATCAGCTCATCCCGGGGACTACAGAAACACCGAGCTATGTTACGGATGTAACCCCCTTTGTAACCAGCACGCCAACAGGTGTATACCGGACAATTGTTTCTGCAACCCCGGTCCCTCAGGATATATATTGTCGTATTTATGCAATAACGAATACTTTTGCCTATAACAAAACAGCGGTTTCGTTTAACCTGCAGTATCCCCCGATGTACATCAATTATACGGTTAAACCAACGAATGTAACCTATTGGGATTACATAGATACCAAAATAACGGGGGAGAAGGAAAAACGAGTTAAGGTTGATAAATACAGTCCTGACTCGTGGTTTGAAGTCACTGTCAGAAGCAAATTAAATCCCGACGAAATTTACCTGAAGGAGGGTTTTGGAACTGCAAAGGGGTATAATACATACCTGAATAATACCTTGAAAATCCTTAACCGCGATGATATGCAGATTGAATTCTATGGCAACGGAATAACCGCAACTGCCAGTGTGTGGGTAAAACCGGAAGGAAATTTCGATGACACTACGCAATTCAATATGACAACAGACTGCGCCTATTTCGCGTCAAACCCCAGAAATGTCGTATATATCGCAACGACAAAAGCTACTGCTACCCCAACATATAGGGCACAGTGACTGGATAATCAGGTCTCTAACCATAATTTTATTATTTTAAATTTTTTTAATCAGTTACCCACGATTTTTTATTCCTGATATTCCTTCATTTATATCTTTAAACGGTGAGGTATTTATGCGATGAAAGCAATTTTAGTAAGGCAGAACAGTCATTGATTTTATGTCCCGGTAGGGTAGTGGACATCCTAGAAGATTGCGGATCTTTTGACCCGGGTTCAAGTCCCGGCCGGGGCGTACCTCTTTTTAAGTCCAAATCTCTTCTCAACTAAAATTTTCAGTTCAAATCCCCATAACAGCACTTTATCAATCTAACAATTCGCTATCTAATCGAATGGTATTAATATTATTTTACCATTAATCAATAATCGTTCATTATCGAATATTATTTAAAAAAGGTAATAAAATGCAATGTAATCCCAATTGTGCTCACTGTAAAAATAATC
>DATKZP010000083.1:0-8006 GCA_035527915.1 Methanoregula sp.
ACCCGGAGAAGGGTGAACGCCCTTGAGCAGATAATGATCCCCGAATTAAAAAAACAGTTAAAGTATATCAAAAACGCCATTGACGAACGGGAGCGGGAAGACCTCTTCCGGTTAAAAAAGGTCAAAAAGATTATTGAACGCAAGAAAAAGGCAGCAATAAAGCAGAACAGCTGACAGACCTGCCGCCGGGAATTTGGTGGAATGACCCGTGCTCCTGCAATTCCACACACTTTTTTTTTATCTCCTTGTTGATGAGGTCTGAACTATTCGTTGGTTCTTTGAGAACGTGGAGAGGAACTAAAAAAGGAGGTCAGGTTCACCAATCAGATCTCCCGACTGAATGGGGGGAGGATTGCATCAGATTTTCTCAATCACCCAACGCTACTTGATGTTGAGTCTCTCCATGCCATTCCCAGTCTCCTGCAGCAGTGAAATATTCTGCCCCCGGTCTCACCGGTATTAAAGTCCGTGCCTTCTTTTTAAAAATGAAGTCATGCCGGAAGGCTGATGATTAAACCGGTATCTCTCATCCTGTCCTTCAGGTTTTGGTTTATTCATCAATTCCTTTGCCTTGCATGCCGCTCGCTCTATCCGCTCTCTGCACCTGTCTATTGCTATATCCTTCAGTATCCCAATTTTTTTATCGCTGCAAAGTGACATATTCCTGATAACCAAAACGTGATTACAGTGTGTAATCCTTTGGAGGAGATATATACTTTTCCCCAATAGGAAGGTAAATTCTACCTTGAGACACAGTAAGCGATCGGGAAACACGATTGGATATCGTGCCCACGATCTTTTTATCCTGTTTCCCGTAATAATTACAAGAGATGATCCCTGCACGTGTCGATGCAACCTCCCGCATGAGCAGAAAAACTCTTCTTTTTATCCTTTTATCAGGAATCTCGATGTTCGATCAGATCAGGAATGTCTTCTCCTCCCGTAGCAGTATCACCGGAATGAAATCTGCACAGGATGTCAGGGGACTTATCCGACTTTTGAACCACAGGGACCCGGATGTTCAGTATGAAGCTGCGGGAGCGCTGGGGGATATCGGGGACTCCCGTGCGGTGGAGCCCCTGATTGCCGCTTTGAAAAACGATGAAATAAGCGGTGTGCGGTGGAAGGCTGCAGAAGCCCTCTCAAAAATCGGGACGACCCCTGCCGTTGATGCTCTTATCGGGGCACTGAGGCACGATGATGCTGATGTGCGGTGGAAAGCGGCGATCGCCCTTGGCGAGATTGGTGATCCGAAAGCTGTTGCACCTCTCATCAACTTGTTGTGCGATGATGACCGGTTTGTCAAGAGCCGTGGCGCGTATGCTCTTAGTATGATAGGAGAACCCGCGGTTGACCCGCTCATCTGTGCACTCCGTGAAGGTGACGGGAATCTTCGATGGGGTGCTGCTATTGCCCTTGGGAAAATTCAAAACCCGCGAGCTATCGAACCGCTTATCCGGGCACTTGCCGATAAATATGAAAATGTCCGTGCTGAAGCTGCTGCAGCGCTGGCTGCAATGGGAAAACCTGCTTTGGAGCCACTGTTACAGTTTTTAAAATTTTCCGATAGAGCTGCGAGACTTGAAGTTGTCACGGCTCTTGGAGAATTACAGGATACTGGCGCGATCCAACCGCTCCTCCAGCTCCTCGAGAATGCAGATGAAGACGAACGTAAAGCAATAGCGAATGCATTTGATGCTATTCTGGTTCCTGCAGTTAAACCACTCATAGTGAGACTTCGGAACGGGAACCTTCAAACGAATGAAAAGACCAGATGAGAGGATAATGGCAAAGGAGAAGGAAACCATGGAGGATCGATCCACCGGGGATACGGAAATTCATCGACTCATCGCCGCCCTCGATGATCCCTCAATCGACATACGCCACCTGTCCCTGCAGGCGCTTGGCGAAATTGGCAAACCTGCGGTTGAACCGCTGATCCAGGCACTTGCAGAGGCTGTTGATAACGATCATCGCTGGTATGCGGCACTCGCACTGTCCGGTGTGGGTGCGCCGGCAGTGGATTCCCTGATTTCGGCAATGCGGGTTCATCCTGAGAATGAATTCAGGAGATTTGCAGCGGCAGCTCTGGGAACAATCGGGATCCCTGCAATCGAACCCGTGATCAATGCGATGGCAAGTGATGACCGGGAATTGCGGGGATTTCTTTCCCGAGCTCTCTGCAGGATCGGAAAACCCGCAGTCGAGCCCCTCACCCGGCGACTTGATGACGCTGATGACATAATCAGGTCCTGTGCTACCCTTACTCTCTGGCAGATGGGCGAAACGGGGCTTCCTGCGATGCTGAATACCATGGAAAAAGAAGAATAAAACGCACACCACGTTTCAATTATCAGCTATCTTTTTGGGGCTCCATTACCCGAACAGATAAATCCGCTCCCACGAAAATCCTACCATTATGCTTGTGCTTTCGCCAGCGATGGAAGCCTATGAAAAGTCGCTGATGGACGACCTCCTTTTTGCAATAGCGATAGCCAAAAAAGCCCGTCTTCGTGGTCTTGACCCTTCAACCGAAGTTGAGATTCCTGTTGCCAGTGACCTTGCAGACCGGGTTGAAGCGCTTCTGGGGATTAAAGGGGTGGCAGAGCGGATACGTGAGCTCGAATCGCAGATGTCCAGAGAAGAGGTTGCGCTGCGCATTGGCGATGATTTTGTAGCCCGTAAGTTTGGCGAGACAACAAACGAACAGATTCTTGACCATGCCATCCGTACAGCAATGGCGTTGCTGACCGAAGGTGTAGTGGCGGCACCTACTGAAGGAATTGCAAAAATCGGACTCGGTAAGAACGATGATGGCAGCGAGTACCTGAAAATTTATTACGCAGGACCAATACGAAGCGCAGGGGGAACTGCACAGGCACTCTCGGTGCTCGTTGGTGATTATGTGCGCCGGCAGTTGGGTATCAGCCGTTACTATCCCCGCCAGGAAGAAGTTGAGCGGTATATCGAGGAAATCCGGCAGTACAACACCATCATGAACCTCCAGTACCTGCCCAGCGAACAGGAAATCCGGCTCATTGTCGAGAATTGCCCGGTATGCATTGATGGGGAAGCGACCGAAAAGGAAGAAGTTTCGGGGCACCGCAACCTTTCGCGGGTGGAGACAAACACGGTGCGTGGCGGTATGGCACTTGTCCTTGCGGAAGGGATTGCCGGGAAGGCTCCCAAACTCAAGAGCAAAGTTGAAATGATGAAGATGGACGGCTGGGACTGGTTGGGCAAACTCATCAAAAACAAAACAGATGAAGGAACCGTCAGCATCAAACCCCTTGACAAGTACCTTCGCGACCTGATAGGGGGAAGACCGGTCTTTTCCTATCCTATGCGCAAAGGGGGATTCCGGCTCCGTTACGGGAGGTCGCGCAATACGGGATTTGCTGCTGCGGGGCTCAATCCCGCAACATTGTACATCCTCGGTGAGTTTCTTGCAGTCGGTACCCAGATGAAGACCGAGCGCCCGGGCAAGGCGTGCGGGGTGGTACCGGTTGATTCGATTGAAGGACCAACCGTGCGAATGCAAAACGGTGACGTGCTGCGGATTGACGACGAGGCGACAGCGAAACAACTTGGACCCGGCATCGAAAGGATCCTTGATGTGGGCGAGATTCTCATCGCGTTTGGTGAATTTCTGGAGAACAACCACCCCCTTATTCCCTGTGGTTATTGTAATGAGTGGTGGTTGCTTGAAGCTGGCACCGGTACAAAACCGCCAAAAAACGAAGAAGAAGCCCTTGCTCTTGCGAGCGCCGGGGGATATCTCCATCCTGTGTACACCTGGTTCTGGGATGATCTTTCTGTAGAGCAGATTCTTACCCTTGCTGATGCAGTTACCAAGCAGGGAAAAATTACCGGGGGCTTCCTGCAGATTCCCAACGAACCCTCAATAAAAACCATTCTTGAAGAACTGCTCCTCCCGCATGAAGTGCGTGAGGGAAATATAAGGATCAGAACCTGGCGTACGTTCATCGCCTGTCTTGGGCTTGACGAAAGCCTGCAGAAACGGGATGTATGGAAGAATGTGCCTTCCGACCCTCCCCTTAATCTCGTTATGCATCTTTCCGGGATAAAACTCCGGTCCCGGGCAGGCACGCGGATAGGCGGTCGCATGGGAAGACCGGGGAAATCCAAACCACGGAAGATGAATCCCCCTCCGCATGTCCTTTTCCCTCTCGGTGATTCGGGAGGTTCCCGCCGATCATTCCAGTCTGCATCCAGCCATATCGCGGAAGTAGATGAAACAATCACCGATATCGATTTCCAGAAGGAAGGAGGGATCATTGAGATAGAGGTGGGAAGGCGGCGGTGCACGGAATGCCAGGAGATTACCTACAACAACCGGTGTGAGAAGTGCGGGGCACATTCCGTTGCGATAATGACCTGTCCCAAATGCGGGAGAGAAACAGTAAAGGAGCGCTGTCCCGGTTGCGATCTCCAGACAACCTGCAGCCAGAGAGTCTCCCTGAACATGAAAGGCGAGTATGCAAAGGTCATGGAGCGGCTGGGGTTAAAACCCGATAGTGTGGCACTCGTGAAGGGTGTAAAAGGGGTAATCTCCCGGGAAAAAGCAGTGGAGGCAATGGAGAAGGGAATCCTGCGTGCAATCCGGAACATCTTTGTTTTCAAGGATGGAACCACGCGGTTTGATATGATCGACCTGCCACTTACGCACATCCGTCCCAACGAGGTGGGGGTTTCTGTTGAGATACTCCGTTCGCTCGGGTATGTCAGGGATACCCGGGGATATGATCTCCAGAACGGGTCGCAGGTTGTGGAGCTGCGCCCGCAGGACCTTCTAATCTCTGATTCATGCGCTGAATATATGGTGAACGTGGCGCTGTTCATGGATGACCTGCTGGTCAAATGCTATGGACTTGAACCCTTCTATAACGTCAAAAAACCTGCCGATCTTATCGGGCACCTTGTCATCGGGCTTGCCCCCCATACGAGCGCCGGTGTGCTTGCCCGGATTGTCGGGTTTACCCGGGCAAATGTCGGCTATGCCCACCCGTTCTTCCATGCTGCCAAGCGCCGGAACTGTTTCTACGGCGATACAGAAGTTGAGGTATATGACGGGAAGCACTGGCATAAAACCCCTTTGCGTAAATTTGTGCTTGAAAATTTTGATGTGAGCCGTCCAGGTATTGACAGGCTTGGGACCTACTATTCCGATCCGGCACAGCCGTATTACACCCGGACCGTTGATACAGGGGGGATCCAGCATATCCGCAGGATCACTTCCGTATCCATCCACCGCTCCCCCTCAACGCTGCTCCGGTTCACTACAACCCTTGGCAAGGAGATCGCAGTCACCCCCGATCACGCGATGCTGGTCTGGGACACGATGTACCTCCGGAAGATCCGGGCGATGGAACTTAAAACCGGTGATGCAGTTCCGGTACTCGAAGGTGCAAACGTGATTGCCGACCATATCCGGTTCGTTGATATAGTTCCTGCCCCTGAAGAGAGGGTATACTGCCTGACGGTTGCAAATGACCACACGCTTGTCGCGAATGGAATCTTTACCGGGCAGTGCGACGGCGATGAGGACTGTATTATGCTGCTTCTTGACGGCTTGATCAACTTTTCGCGCTCGTTCCTGCCCCAGAGCCGGGGAGGTTCGATGGATGCCCCGCTGGTGCTGACGAGCAGGATTGATCCTGCGGAAATTGACAAGGAAGCCCTGAATGTCGATGTCTGCGATCACTATCCCCTGGAACTGTACACAAGTGCACTCACCTGCGTCGAACCGAAAATGATCGCCAGTCTTATTGATCGTGTTGACCGGAGGATCGGTACACCTGCACAGCTCGAAGGGTTCCAGTTCACCCATGACACTTCGGATATCTCGGCGGGGCCGATCGAATCCATGTACACCCAGCTCAAGTCCATGACCGAAAAACTTGAGGCGGAACTTGTCCTGGCAGAAAAGATACGGGCGGTCGACGCCGATGACGTTGCAGAACGGGTACTTACCACCCACTTCATCCCTGACCTGATGGGCAACCTCTCTGCGTTCTCCAAGCAGAAGTTCCGCTGCACCAAATGCAACACGAGTTACCGGCGGATGCCCCTTGCCGGTAAATGCACGAAGTTTAAGGGGAAGGGTGTCTGCAACGGCAATATTATCCCAACCGTTCATGAAGGATCGGTTAAGAAATATCTTGAGATGTCCCGGGAGATCTGCAGGAAATACAAGGTATCTGAGTACACCAAGCAGCGTGTCGAGGTACTTGAACTTGCAATCACGTCTACATTTGGTGAGGAGAAGCAGCAGCAGCTTGGGCTGTCCGATTTTATGTAAGGTAATGGCACTGATATAGCAAAACCAACGATGATTGATAAAAAATGTTCTCACTAAAAAGTTGGCATACGAGAACATTCATAAAAACTATAAAGCCTTTTACTATCCTAAAGACAAATGGTATTCTGATCAAGGGTATCTAAGCCTGGTCAACGGAGACGGACTCAAGATTTATTAAACTATCTTGGAATAAGATTCTTTTATTGTCAAAGCCTTTTACTATCCTGCAACAAATGATATTCTGAGCGAGGGTATCTAAGCCTGGTCAACAGAGACGGACTCAAGATCCGTTCCCGAAGGGGTTCGCGGGTTCAAATCCCTCCCCTCGCATCTGGACGCAAAGTTGGAATCGTTCAGTTTTCTTTTTAAACCGACTCATCTGACACTCGTATATGACTTACCCAGTCACTCAGTTAATTACTGATAGCTCTTTTCATTCTATCAGGACCGATTCTGCAGAGAATGCGATCAAGAAAGCCCTTAAAGATCTTACCATCACGACGGTTGATGCCGCCCAGGTCCGGGAATTCATTGCAGAACTCCGGTCCTGCAAGAACATCAGTACCGGTCGGGCAAACAAACTCGCCTTCACGCTCATGACCTGGCGCAGGTTCATCGGGCCATATGCAGACAACACAATCGGTGATCTCTACGCGGCAATCCCTGAACTGAGAAATGCAAAGAGCCGCCGTGAGAGGCCATTCAAACAAAACACCATCAGCGACTTCATCGCCATCCTCAAACAGTTTTACCTCTGGATGATCGACAACAAGTATTCCGTACTCACCGAAAGCAAAATCCACAAACTCCGGACCCCGCCCAAGGACACCATGACCAAGGTGGCAGCAGACCTGCTGACTCCCGATGAGATCACCGCGATGATGAAGGCATGCACCCGGACCATTGACCGGGCCCTCATCATGATGCTCTATGAAGGCGGGTTTCGTATTGGGGAGATTGGGACCGTCACGTGGGGTGATCTCACGTTTGACAAATACGGCGTCATCGCGAACGTGAACTTCAAGACCAACATGCCCCGGTACGTCCGGCTCATCATGTCCCAGGAATACCTGGCGCAGTGGCGGGCCTGCTACAAACCTGACCCGAGCGGCAATGCGCTGGTCTTTGTGAACGAACGCGGTAAGCCGCTCATCCATGCCACTATCAACAAGCGGCTCAAATGCATCGCGAAAACCGCAGGTATCCGGAAGCACATCACACCCCATGTCTTCCGGCACAGCCGGATCACGCATCTCATCAAGGAAGGCGTGCCCGAGAGCGTGATCAAGCTCATGATGTGGGGCAACATCAGCACCGACATGTTCCGGACCTACGCCCATCTCACCGGGCAGGACATCGACTCCGCGATGCTCAAGTCGTACGGAATCAGCGTCACGGACAACGACAACTCTTCATCACGGCTGGAACCTCTGCAGTGTCCGCACTGTAAAAAGGTCAATCCGCCGGTCTCGAACTATTGCTTCTCGTGCGGCCAGCGCCTAACGGATGTTGTGATCAATACCGATGATGGTATCCAGCAGAGCGTTATGCGGGACAACCCGGATATCCTGCGGCAACTCATTGATGAAAAGATCGAAGAGATGAAACGGAAAGGGGAACTCTGATTTTTTCAATACGATAATACCGGTGTATGCATTCCGAATACACAATAGATCAAATTCTG
>DATKZP010000084.1:0-7387 GCA_035527915.1 Methanoregula sp.
GTCCACCCGGCACTCGCGTTCACCTCACTCCACGTCGCGCCGTTATCCGTTGACCGCCACACGTCATTCTTAAGGCTGCCGTCATAACCGCCCATCAACACGATGCTGCCGTCGTCTGGCATCGCAACGCTGCTGTGAAGATATCTTGGCGTCCACCCGGCACTCGCGTTCACCTCACTCCACGTCGCGCCGTTATCCGTTGACCGCCACACGTCATTCTTAAGGCTGCCGTCATAACCGCCCATCAGCACGATACTGCCGTCCGGCATCACTACGCTGCTGTGCAGGAATCTTGGCGTCCACCCGGCACTCGCGTTCACCTGAATCCACGTCGCGCCGTTATCCGTTGACCGCCATGTGTCATTCTTAAGGCTGCCGTCATTACCGCCCATCAGCACAATGCTGCCGTCTGGCATTGCAACGCTGCTGTGAGCAATTCTTGTACCCCAGTCAACACCGTCAGCACCCTTCACCTGCATCCACGGTGCCGTGAAAGTCTCGTCGCCAAAATACCATGCCCAGCCGGAGGGGTTGTTCAATGACAAATCGGTAAACGAGACCGTCAACGGTGCGGTACCGGAATTGACGTTGACCGAAAAATCCGTTATTGGCTTTGGGCCAGCGGCAAGTACTGCTGGTGCAAGAAGGAAGAGCACAAAGAGGACCCCCAGAGTTTTTAAGAAGAGATGATGAGTGGTCGTTCGCGGACCGAACCTTGTATTCATCAAAGGTGCGGGCATGCGTGCTGAAGCAGTTGTTAACCAGCGTGCGGGCAGTTGGTTTTTTTCCGGACCATCCGGCCGTTTAATTCCATGAGAGCCAGTCTCTGATTTTTCTGTTTTCATATCCATCTCTTCCTGAACCCTCATTCTTTCCTGTGCTCTGAACCACGTCAGTGCAGCCTGCCGGGATATAAGAATCGTGTCTTTTCCGAATGAACTATGATCTTACGTGAATTCTTATTCGTTGTTAAGATTGGCATATTAATTTTGAAGGTTTTGGTCTGGATCGGATTTTCGCAATTCCCTATCTACTCATGAACCGCCACAGGTACCGTCATCGGGATGAGAATTCCTGTTTTAAAAAATTCCGGAAATTTTTTCGTGACAGACTACGTTCGATACATCTGACAATCCCGGTATCAGGTAACAGACAGGGATTGCACAAAAAAATCTTTTATAACCATTATCAGTTGATCCCGGTCGCATCCGGTGCTTTTTAAAAATACCCTGCAAAAAAGTATGTTCAGTGCCGGTAAAGCATATCCATTTCCAGCCCGGGAAAAATACCCGGCCCGTGATTGCCTGGTAATTATCAGGGAGTTGGCGTAGTATTTACCCCAGAGGCTGGTATAGTTTTCAAATTAACCTGAATGTCAACGAAACCTTTTGGAGAAATGGTCGAATCCTGTTTGACCATCGCACCATTTTTATACACCTCAATGAGGAGTTTATCCGATGTACCATCCTTTTTCTGGAGGGATACTGCCACAGTTCCATTGATTGTTGATATCCGGTAGAAAAGATCTCCGGAGTTTGTCACTTCCCGTATGTCTCCCGGCGTGCCAATCGATCCGGTAAATGTTCCGGGATACGATACCCTCACCCACACACCATCTGGGGGTATCAGGAGCTGGGCAGGCGCGGGCGTTACCAGGGTCGTTATCATAGGTGTACCGGGGGTTTGAGGTTTTGGCGTGGGAAGAGTGGTCGCCAGTGTTGTAATTTTGATGACCGTCGTATCTTCTTGAGGAACACCAGAGGGTCCGGAGGTGAAGTTCGTTAAGAGGACTGCTCCAATAATAATTGCGATAATGATCACGGCAAGGATACCGATTGTACGATAATTGGGTTTGTTTCCTTCAGGTACAGGAGTCGGGGGTGGTGAGGGAGATTCCGGTTCTGCAGGTACTGGTTCTTTAGCCGGCGCCATGGGAGATTCTGCGGTCGATAGTACCGGCCATATTACCTCGGGCACTGATTCCTGCTGGGATCCAGACGCTGGTGGTTCAGCCGACGCAGTTAGTTCAGCCGACGCAGTTGGTTCAGCCGACGCAGTTGGTTCAACCTTTTGCTCAGGGGCGTTTTTCTTGAGGAGAGGTGCAGGATGAGTACGTGGCACTGATCCTTCGATCAGTGGTTCAATGGAATGAATTATCTGTTCGATTGGACGACTTTGTCGTTCTGCGGCAGAACCAACCGGGGGCGATACCGGAACCTGTATCTGAGGAACGGCAGGTTGCGGTGCACCAGCCTGCTCCGGCACGTGGATGATCGGCGTACCGCAGTGGTTGCAGAATGTTGATCGCAGGGGAACACGATTCCCGCATCGCGAACAGAATGTGCCTGAGGGAAGAGAGGAGGTTTCAACGGGTACGGGGATAACAGGGCTTTTTTCAATAATCTTACTCAGGGGACGGGCGATCTCGATCTTCTTTTTTTCCGGACGGGTGGCCGGAACACCGGCTTGTGCAGGAGGAGCAACGTCGGGTTTTTTCACAGGCTCTTCAACCTGCACAGGAATAGCAGCAGGAACCGCATCCGTGACCGGAGCCGGCTTGAGACTTTCCAGTTTCTTTACCCATTCAATGCATTCCCGTCTTCTTTCTGCGCCTGCCTTGCGTAAAAATGTGATAACCATCTGGCGTTTTTCACCCGTGGCAGTGCTGAGGATGAGGAGTAAAAAGGGGTCACGTATGGCATTTTCTCCCATCTCGACAATCCTGATGGATGCCAGTGAGATTTCCAGGGGAGGAATGACATTCTTCTTGTCGTCGATAAGAATTATACGCTTGTTCGTAAGTATCGCATCAAGTGAGATTGATTTGAATTTAACGTTTCGCGTTTCCAGGATTATGGACTCGTCTTGGTCCAGTTCAGGATAGCCCATAGCACCACAGTCTTACTCATAGTTGCGTTATCTACAGCAAAAAAGTATTTGTTACTTATCCTTTTCATTTGATAGATATAAAAAAAAGATCAGAGATATTCCTGATTGTTCATATAGGGACGCAGTACTTCCGGGATTTCCACCAGACCTTCTTTGTTCTGGAAGTTCTCAAGAATGGCACGAATGACCCGTGAAGTGGCAATTGCTGTAGAATTGAGTGTATGAATGTAGTGCTTTGATTCAAAGTCGCTCTTATCCCTCACTTTGATATTGAGCCGGACTGCCTGGTATGCTGTACAGTTCGAGCAGGACACGACTTCCCTGTACGCGTTCTCGCGGGGCATCCATGCCTCAATATCATATTTTTTCGCGGCAACAGTCCCGATATCTCCGGTACAGATAGTAACGACTCGGTAAGGAATCTGAAGTTTTTGGAACATCTCTTCAGCATTTGCCAGCAATTCCTCGTGAATCGGCCATGAATCTTCAGGTTTGCAGAAAACAAACTGCTCGACCTTGGTGAACTGGTGAACACGGAACAGACCTTTGGTGTCAAGGCCATGGGCACCAATCTCACGCCGGAAGCAGGGTGAAATGCCTGCAAGACGGAGAGGGAGATCTTTTTCTTCAAAGATCTCGTCCTGGTACATTGCTCCAAGAGGGTGCTCGCTGGTAGCAATCAGATACGCGTCGTCGCCGTCAATTTTATACATGACCTTTTCAAAATCCCCGAGATCGGTGACGCCTTCATACGATGAACGATTAATCATGAATGGGGGGATTACCGGTATGTAGCCTTTTTGTGACAACAGGTCCAGTGCAAAGTGCTGGAGCGCCATATCCAGCAGGACCAGGCTGCCTTTCAGGAAATAAAAACCTGCTCCTGATATTTTTGCAGCCCGCTCGAAATCAGCCCACCCGTGTTCAGCTGCCAGCTGCCCATGATTCTTTAATTCAAAATCAAATTCCGGTAGCGTACCCACGCGCCTTATCTCAACGTTCCCGGTATCGTCTTTCCCCACGGGAACACTGTCATGCAGAATATTTGGCAGGCGCATAAGGTAGTTGCGAATCGTTGATGCTATTTCTTCCTGTTCAGCATCATGATCCTTGATCTTCCGGGGAAGATCTGCAGCTTCAGCCATGAGAGCTGCAGCGTCCTGTCCGGCTTTTCGTGCAGCGTTTATCTCGCGGGCTATCGTATTGCGGCGCTGGCGCAGGAGATCAGTCTCGATTTTGAGTTCGCGTGAGCGTGCATCCTTACAGAGCAGGTCCTCTACCCATGCGAGTTTCTCTTCATCATTGCGCTTCCGGAGATCTGCCCTGACCACTTCCGGGTTGGAGCGTACGAACCTGATATCAAGCATTGATTTTACCTTCTCGTGTATGCGAATCTATTGTACTATTGAATGAATATACATCATAATGTATCGTTTTTACGCTTATGTCGCTTTTGCACGTATCCTGAACGGGTGACTGGTTCTCCATTCCTGGCACTAATGACTGCTCGCATCCCGCGAATATGACTCTTTTTGCCCGATACGAAGAAGATCACCGGTAATAATCCCAATCATTAAATCATTGGAAAGTGATGGGAATGTAATATGCGCTCTGGTCTTATCCTGCTGTTTATATATAATCTTGACCAGGGCAGCCTTTCGGCTATGACAGACTACCACAAAAGTACACCATCAGGTAAAACACCCCAGTGTAATCTTTTTGCCTTGATCTACAGTCCTGTTGGCATGAAAAAGGGATGGAAACGTTTCATTCATGATCTTGGTATTCTCACCAGGTTCCTGTACCGCGATGAATTTTTTTTAGTGACCGGGACAGAGAAACATTCCTTTCCTGCCGTTTACCTCCAGTCAGGAAAACTTTTCCAGGAGCTTATTACTGCTGACGAAATAAACCGCATGGATTCAACAGATTCTCTCATTGGTCTTGTGACTCAGAGACTTCAGCAATTCACTACATGATCCATTTTTTATTGCTACCGGAAAGTTGGGATACCTCTGGAAAAAAATTCTTCCAGAACGCCCCCATACCGGTGGCAGGGAGCATATCCCCGATCCCCATTACCCCGGCATACTATCAACTCATCATTCCACCATTGAATTGCATACATCCGGTTATCTGGTGTTAACAAACAATATCAAAAAGTACCGGTGTGAAGTCGGATAGTTTAACTCCAAAAAAATTAAAAATGATCTTCCACAGGCATGGCAGGAAAAAATACGACAGAACCTGATGAAGACATCGTAAAAAACGAATACCTGAAGTTAGTGACAACGCTAAAAAAACCTCTGACAATCCATGAAAAAAGGTTATTACAACAAATACAAAAGAAATTTTCAAAAAAAGGATTTCGTCTGGATATCAATAAATCAGAAATCACGCTCTATCTGCAATCAATTGAATTTGAGACATTCAGGGACTATGTTCAGGATTTGTTAGACAAAACGAAAAATAACCATGATTCAATACTTGTGGATAAGGAAATATTTTTAAAAATTATTGAAGATATTTCCCGGATTAAAAGTTATGGGATTAAAGAGGGCAAACGATGGTATGTGACCTACAGGAATGAGAGAAAAGTCAAGGACAGACAATCAAAAGCAAAAAGACGAGGATTATATTATTACGCCCAGGATAACACATTTTCAAAGAAAAATAATGAGTTTCCCAAAAGATATGAAAATCTGATAATGAATGCTGACAGCGAATCAGTCCTGAAGCAATTACCTGACAATTGTACCGATCTGATCATCACATCACCGCCCTATAATTTTGGTCTTGGATATGATACCTCTCCAGATGGGGTGAACTGGGAGCACTATTTTGAAAAATTATTCGCGGTTTTTGATGAGTGCATCCGAATAGTAAAATTCGGTGGCAGGATAATTATCAACATCCAGCCGCTTTTTTCAGATTATATCCCAAGTCACCATATTATTTCACATCACTTCATGCAGAAAAAAATGATCTGGAAAGGAGAAATTCTCTGGGAAAAAAATAATTATAATTGTAAATATTGTGCCTGGGGGAGCTGGAAGAGTCCGAGCAGCCCTTACCTGAAATATACCTGGGAATTTCTGGAAATTTTTGCAAAAGGGGATATAAAAAAATCCGGGAGATCTGAAGATATTGACATACATGAAGACGAATTTAAACGATGGGTTGTGGCAAAATGGTCTGTTGCACCAGAAAAAAAAATGAATCACTATGATCATCCTGCGATGTTTCCCGAAGAGCTGGTGACAAGAGCACTAAAATTATTCAGTTTTGAGGGTGATGTGATTCTCGATCCTTTCAATGGTGCAGGTACTACCTGTGTGGTTGCAAAAAAGACAAAAAGGAAATTTATGGGAATTGACATCTCAAAAAAATATTGTGATATTGCAAAAAAAAGACTGACAGAAATTTCATAAAGCCTTTTTTAAAAACGGCAACCGGGAAAAAGTATCTATGAAATGAAAAACAGACGAAATCACATGGTGGAAAAAATAAAATGCGAGTACTGTGACAAGGATGCTACAGGGTACCAGGGGTACGGGTGCTGTTCGGCCTATGTGTGCATTGACCATGCCGATAGCTTCTTACTTGCCCTCAAGCCCGGTGAAAAAATTTCCACCGGTGAATGTTACTTTGAGCGGTTCAGTACAACGGAATAAAAACTCCTCACAAGAAGATGCAGGGAATTACAGAGTACAACAGGGATATTACTCCATAATTATGCCGCGATTCCCATCTCTTTGGAGAGCAGGATGATCCTGGTTTTTTTATCAGGGGATTTGTCCTGATGATCGATGCTTCTGCCCTGAGAAATATTCCTTCTGGCAATTCTCAAAAAAAAGTTTAACCGGATACCGGTCACGTTAGTATGAGGTTACACCGTGTCCGCTGAGACGACAGCAACATGCCATCCGGTCAGCGGGGAAGTCCTGAACTGTCCCTGCCAGTGCTTACCGCCGCTATCATAGCTGATGGTACCGGCTTTTTCCAAAAGCATGCCTTTCACTGCAGCACCAACCGAACCGGGAGGTGTAATGCCAGCAGATATATCATTCTGGAAGATCCGTTCGTCTTTTGAATGAAGCGCCACATTTCCATCGCTGTCGATGGCAAAGAACTGCAGCGTATCGGGCAGGGCAAGGGAATCCTGCACTGCCGTTGTCAGCGAATCAAGGTAGACCGATGCCCCCAGTATTCCGGTGACGATGCCCTTATCCAGAACCGGTACTGCGACAACCACCACATTCCTGCCGGTTGTATGGCTGCTGACGATGGTGCCAACGGATTCGTTCCCCGCGAGGAGTGTCGGGAAATATGACCGGCTCATAAGGTTTACCGACGTAAGTCCATCCACCGTGGTGTAATAGGAACCGTTGGTGCGGGCAAACCAGAGCCGGGCCGAGGGGTCCTTTGCCTCGACTCCGGTAAGCAGGGGCTGGATACGGTTCCAGTCCCCTGATCGCACATCTTCGGTCAGGGCCAG
>DATKZP010000085.1:0-9473 GCA_035527915.1 Methanoregula sp.
TCGTAATAATCGATTTTTATGATTCCGGGGTAAACCCGATTAGTTTATGCCGGTCTCTACAGCGCCCCAAATTCAAATAATTGTAATCTTTTTTTGCTCAGTTGAAACCGGCTTTTTCCAGTCATTCGGTAATTCTCTGCAGGAGCTACGAGGGTGACCCCCTCTCTCCCCCAAAGGGGGAAGCACCCCAAGGGGAGTATCCCCTTGACCCCTTCTTTTTTAAAGAGTATTATTTCAGCTCTGTAGAAAACCTGATTTTATTCATCTTTTCGTTGATTAAAAAAATACGAACGTGACCCCCTCTCTCCCCCAAAGGGGGAGGCAACCCAAGGGGAGCATCCCCTTGACCCCCTTTTAGCACTCTGGTTAACCTTATGAAAGGTAATCGCACTATGGGGGATGCCCAAGCGGGGGGGGCTAAAAGCACGATGTGCTAGAGCCCCCAGGAGCGATTGTTTGTTTTTAGGAGGGGTTCAACAAAACCTGAAAATGTAAAAAACCTCTTTGCCCCGCCGTGCCTCGGAGAGGCCCTGAGGCGGGGGACTCTCGTAATAATCGATTTTTATGATTCTGGAGTGAACCCGATTGGTTTATACCGGTTTCTACAGTATGGCAAAAAAATCATACCTCAAAACTACACTACCCACGAGTCAGGGTATGAGAAAAAAGATTTCATTTTCTCCCTTCGGTCTCGTCTGTCTGGTGAGACGGGCAGAAATTGCAGATGGAATAGAACACCTCTTTTTCCTTGTCCCGGATCAGGCAATAATAATCCCTGCCCCGCTGCTCGACGGAAAAACCGCCGGGGAAGGGCATACCAACAGGATGTCCCGGTTCATCAAGGACAAACATGGTGAATGCAGCGATAAGGTAATAAAAGAACCGGTTCTTCGGGTTCCGGAAGTAGGGGTTGCGTTCGTTCAAGTCCTGCGACGCAAAAACACCCTCAGGAACCATCTCGCAGAATTTGTGGAACGTTTCCATGTCACGAATCGGATCATTCATCGTGCCAAATGCCCTCGCGTGGTGCAGGACAAGGAGCTGGTGATGTTTGCCAAACAGTTGTTCGCGAAAATAGGGCCGGATTGCTTCCCGGTAGGGGGAGGGAAGTTTTTCGATATCATTGTAGAGCCTTCCGCCAATAATCTGGAGATCGAACAGGGTGTACTTCTGGATTTCGTGAGCGACGATTAAACCAAGTTCCCCTTTCGTCCGTGCAGCACTGAGTCGTAGTGTAATTTCACGAATACCCCTGCCTGCTTTTTCGTGATCTTCAGATGGTTGGATCATTTTTTCCGTTTCCATGAACCCGTACCTGATCTGTCGTAACAGTTTTTCTCCGGTACACAAGAAATAGATGTGTGTACCCTGTGACCGATGCGTTGTGTGCGTTTCCGGGTCGCGCTTTCAGTCACCATAATTCTGACCAGGGTTCAGGAATAATTACGGGTAGTATGGTTTTTTGGTTTCCTGTTCTGATGATGACTTTTTTTTGGCAATCTGCCAGAAAAAACCAATGACTCGTTATTATGAATAAAGAAGGTAGTCCCCCTCAATTCTCACCCGGGCATTTCCCCCGAAAAAGACGCTGCGTTGCACCTTTGATGCGTCACTTACCAGCCTGATTATATTGGGACGCTCCCTGGTCCTCCCCTGCTCAATTCTGAGCATGTGGCCGTCCCATATTCCGGTGTTCAGCAGGTAATACCCCAGTGCTGCGTTGCCTGAACCCGTTGCGGGATCTTCAAGATACCCGTAAATGGGGGCAAACACCCGGGTGCGGTAATTATTCTCCTTTAGGGAGACTTCACCGGAAAAGACCAGAATAATTTCGATTCCGTTTGCAAAACAGAACTCCCGCAGGTGCTTTGAGTCGGGATAGAGGGAAAGAAGGGTATCAAGGGAGGTTAAGGGAACCAGCAGGGTGGCAAGACCGGCGTTGACGAGCATAATCCGGTCCTTTTTGGAAATTTCGCCGGGCGGGATTTTTAAGGCTGCAGCAATATCATCGCGGGTCAGGTCATGGATGAGAAACTGTGGCAGCGGTGCGCTGATGAACACAGAATCTGCAGTTGCAATCTCATTTCGTACGAGAAGTTCCCGCCCCTGCACCTTAATACGTACAATGGGATACCGTGTGAGCTCTGCATCGTTTTTTATGAGATCGTACATCACGGCAATTGTACCATGACCGCAGAATGCAACTTCACGTTCTGATGAGAAAAACCGCAGGGCGGTGAGCCCTTCATCGGGATAGACATAGACAACCTCGCTCACAAAGCCGGCGAGTTCGCGGGCAATCTGCTGCATGCCCTCAACCGACAGTGCATCCTGGTCCGGCAGGTATATACAACCTGCCGGGTTGCCGGTGGATTGGCCCTCAACAAACGCATCTATTTTTTTAAAACGGTATCGCTGCATAAAAAATCACATCCGGTCTGGCACGTAAAGAACGATCTATTGAGCATGTACATCTCCTGTTCATGTGTTTTCCGGTTCTGGTGCGGAAATCCGTTGACCGGGAAAGAACCGGTTTACAGTACAATGATGGATTTTTCGTCAATCTTATCACTCGCGCGGGGAAATGGGGCGTTGTGGGTAATTTCTTTAAAGTCCATTTGTGCACAATAGACCGGATTTTCTTAAACAGGCAGGAAATTTTTATGCGAATGCAGTAAAAATTAAAAATCGGAGTTATTCCTCAAGAGTAATATTTAAATATTATATTGAATAATTATAATTTATTACGATGATTGGAGGTGGTTTGCGTTTTTAAATGGGAATCGTCCATTCCCTATACATTGCATGCTAAAAATTCTCACCTTTATCCAGCTGTCAGGTAACTGCGGCTGGTCGTTTCATCCTCCCACATACAAATGATCGATACATAAACTCTTTTTTTCCCTCGTCTTCCCATTCTGCACTACGGATATATACACCGGAAACGATGACTTCAGGATAACCTGACTACAGTAATAACAACCCGCGTTTCCCGGTCCAGCCCGCAACATTGCAGACGATGCCCGGGTCATTTACACCCAAAGGGTCATCTGACCGGCGTCACTCTTTTCAAATGATGAGATACGGAGACCGATAAGCCGGATCCTGTTGCTCCCGCAAAGAGTTCGGAGCAGTGCCTGGGCATTGCTGCGCAGTGTGGAAGCGTTGTCGGTAAAATGCAACAGGGTTTTTGCCTTTGTCTTTGTTACAAAGCCCTCATACCTCACCTTAACCGTGATTGTTCTGAAGCGGAGCCCTTCATCAGTAAGGTTCCGGTGCACATCTTCAGCCAGCGCATCCATTGTGAGAAAAAGGGTTTTTGGATCATCCGTATCCAGTTCAAACGTTGTCTCCTTAGAAACGGACTTAATTTCAACCCTCTCTTTTACTTCACTCTCATCGGAGCCGAGCGCCACATCATGCAGCCAGACGCCTCCCCGCCCAAACCGTGCGATCAGCCGCTGAACATCGTACGCTGCAAGCTCACCGATGCTCCTGATCCCCAGTTCGTGCAGTTCCAGCTCGGACTTTTTCCCGATGCCCGGGATCTTCCGCACCGGCATCGGTGCCAGGAATGCGGCGGTATTCTCAGGTTCCACGAGCGTCAGGCCGTCGGGTTTCTTAAAATCCGATGCGATCTTTGCAACAATCTTTGCCGGTGCCACGCCAACTGAACAGGACAGGCCAAGGTTCGTCCTGATCGCCGTTTTGATCTGCCCTGCGAGTGCATGTGCCGCTGCAAAACTGCCAAGGGGGCTCACATCAAGGAACGCTTCGTCGATACTTACCTGCTCGAACCGGAGCCCGTACGAGCGGAGAATGGTCATTATGTCCAATGAAATCCTTGCATACAGCGGAAAGTCCGGGGGAAGGAATATCGCGTGCGGGCAGAGTACAAACGCCTGTGAGATTGGCATTGCTGACCGTATCCCAAACGCCCGCGCCTCATACGAGCACGTTGAGACAACTCCCCGCCCTTTACCGTGTTTTGGGTCGGCACCGATCACCACCGGTTTTCCCCTGATTTCCGGGCGTTTATGCATCTCGACGGAAGCATAAAAACTGTCCATGTCGATATGAAGGATGATCCTTGATGAGGTTCTTTGAGGGATACCTGTCGCTATTCCCGGATCTGTCCTTTGGTCACATTCCAGCACTTCTGTCATGACGGTGTAGCGGGACATGCAAAGTCACGGAGCGTGCACTGCCGCTCGCGGAGGGTGTTCTTCAGCAGGCTGCCTTCCTCTATAAACCGCTGGAGGGGGAGCGTGAATTTTTCTGAGATATGTAAAAGGGCTGAACGGATATCTTCAAACTCAGATGCCGGCTGCCGCATTGCGCTTCTCACGTTCTCCCGCACATTGAATACCCCCATCGGTACATACCCGTGGAGTGCCTCCCGCAGGATAATTGAGCCAGCCTGTTTCTGTTCCTGTGCGAGCGCCTCGAGCACTGCCATCTTGCAGGAATAGTAACACCCTCCGAGAGGTGAATAGCCTGTCTTCTTCCGGGTTCCCTCATGATCGGAAAACACCAGTTCCTCATTGCCCAGCACGTGCAGGAATGCTTCAGACCATTCGTACTGCCAGCCGGTCGGCATGAGTATCACGGCGTAGTTATTGTGCAGGCTTGAGAATTCATGCACACGCCACGTGTCAAGAACCGGGCATTTTTTCACCTCTTTTAAAAGCCGGTCACCAATCATGGTGTCGCAGGCCGTGATCGACCACCGGGTCGGTACAAGTCGCCGCCCCCGCTCCCTTCCCATGGTTCCAACAGAAAATGCCTTCTGGATGCTGGAGAACGGTACCCCGTTTTTGTGCAGGTCAACAACGGCATCAGCAGATTTCAGGTCGGTATCGTAGTACACGTTCTCCAGGTTCCGGTCCCATCTCCCGCTCTCTATCTCAAAACGCTCAATCGGAGCACTTGGCCCAAACGGTGTGTGCTCTTCAGAAAACGACATCCCCTCCGGTTGGCTTAAAAACGAGACTTCACTCTCGACAGAAGTATCCGATAAGGAGATCTCCCGGAGTTTTTCAACAAACCGGTTATCCAGATCAGCTGCGTTGACCCTCTGCTTGCCCCGTACCAGGTTAAGGCGGTAGCCGATGATCTCCTCCTGGGTCTTGTGCCCGGAGATCCATGATTCGGGCATGTCCATGATTGCCGTGTCACCATGCATTGGCGCGATCATCGGACCGGCGTACACATCCGGATAATTCCAGCTCCCGATGAACACCGAGGGGGGTGAACTGCCCTCCAGTTCTTTTCCCACCGCAACCGATTTCATCTGCATGGTGGCTGCTGTCAGCTGTCTGAGATATGCACCTTTGCCGATCATCTCTGGGAGAGAGAGTTGACGAGATATCTATTAAGGAGTGAGGTGTGCAGGGAGAAAGTGAACCGGACAGGATCGGAAGACAATAGAGATCTATGAACCATCGCCACTCATGAAAGGGGCAGGTACAGGGTGACGAGGGGGAGAAAACCTGAATTTATTTACAGAAGAGGAGATCGTTTCATCGGGGCGACGTTGGCACCCTCCATGTTACCCACCGCCCATGCATATCGCTCCCGGATTGTCGGGGGAAGCTCACTCTCCGCAATAGTGACAAAACCATAATGGCTGTAGAACCCGGTGAGGTTTTTTACGGAATGCATATAGAGGGTGTCATGCCCGCATGCCTCTACCAGACCCCACATTACCGCATGTGCATACCCGTGACCGCGGTGAGGGGTTGGCGTAAAAACAGCATCTACCTCAAACCCGTCCGGATGCTTCCGGCACCGCGCAACAGAGACCGCCTCGTCACCGGAAAATCCCGCAAATATGCGGTCAGTCCGCGAGTCTCCCTTTGTTTCGTGATACTCTGTCCAGAGTGATTCTGCAACCGTAAACTCTGCTGCGGAAAGTTCCCTTACAATAGTACCGGTTGTGTGCCGTACACCACGAAGATCCGCTGTTGCCTGGCGTACTAAAAGAGAGCGTGCCGGGGCATCCTCTCCTGTTCCTTCTATCCGGTAACCACGGGATGATACATGGATCACGAACCGTGCACCGTTGCCTTCCGTTCCGGTTTCTGTGATAGTCATACCCGTTACCCCGAGGATCTCCCGGCAGATGAATAACCCGATCCCCGCATGCCCCCCGGCATCATACTCGAATATGCGCTGCTTCTTATCTGCCGCAATCCCGATACCATCATCTTCGAAAATGAGATCGAGCCCTTCAAGGGTCTCATGATACGTGACGATGAGGTTGTTAATTTTAATCCCATGACCGATCGCGTTTCCGGCAATGTGAATGAGGACGTCCTTAAAGAGAGGATCGGCATAAATCTCGAGTCTTTCCGTCCAGAACCTGACAGAAACGGATCCGGGAATAAGGGCAGTTTTCCCGGATTCAAGTATCTGCTGGACACCGAGCCAGGCCGGAGGGGAGATCCCGAGGTTTTTATATGACTCGGTGAGGAAGAGCTGGCGTGTTAAATTTATTGCAAGCGCCCGCATCTGGTTAATAAAACCCCGTGCACCAGTATCGGTGCACTGTGCATCGGCATTTTTTACCGTTTCGACCATCTGGTCAACCGTACGCTGGATGTGATCTTTTGAGATGCGGGAAAGGAGGTTGAGTTTATCATTGGCAGCCTTCAATGCTTTCTCGGCATAGACGCGGCGGGTAATTTCTACAAACGTGATGATTGTCCTTCCCAGGGGAAGTGATGCTGCCGAGACAAGAACCGTTTCAAAACTCGCATCCGGTAGTAAAAATACTGTCTCTGTGGCGTAGACGGCACCATCGGTGTTGAGTTGCGAGAACAAATCCTGTTCAGAATCGCTGCTCCAGAATGTGGTGAGTGGCGCCCCGGTAAGCTCAGATGCCTTCCTGTGAAGGAGCGAGGAGGCTTTATGATTCACTTCCTCAATGAGCTTCCCTTGTTCTGTGTCCCTGACAAGAATGCTTCCTGCCTCAGAATTGTAAAAGAGCCCCTGATACAGGTCCTGGCGCTCACGGAGCCTGAATGAGAGCCATGCAATAAGCCACCCGATTACAACCACAACGACAGTTCGGACAAGTGCCTCGATGATCGTGACAAATGAGCTCCCTGCAACCAGGGTAACCATCAGAAAATACGTCCCGCCGATGCATCCTGCAAGCAACAGTCCCCGCTTTGGGTAACGATATGCAGCAATCACCACCGGGATGTAGAGAAGGTGGGGAATTACTACGGAAATGCCGTTGAGGAGTCCAATAAGATTTGCCACGAGAGCAGTAAAGGCAGATACAATAATGAGAGCATCCCAGATGAGATCGCGTTTTGAGAGGTTAGGGAGGTTCACAACAAGATTCTCTCCTTTTTCCTTTAAGAGCCAGCCGGCTGCCAGCCAGAGACCTTCTCACCAACGGCGTTTTAATTTCAGCCATTGAAGTGTCTCCTTCTGTATGCGGAATACTGGTGAAGAATGGTTGCCGGGTGAATTTATTATCATTCCTCTTCTTTCTTTGGCAGGATCTGGTATTCACCACACCCGCAATACATATGTTAATAGTTTCAGACACCATTGATTTAAGCCAACGGAGTTGTGTGAATTAGACCCAATAATAAAGATGATATTGATCCAAACGCAGTAAATGCGGATGGAACACCGGTTGTTCGTGTTCGCCTGCCCAAGAAATGGGCCAATGAACAGTTCGCTTTTGCTGATCTTATGATGGGTGCAAATCATATCCGCGTGCGGTGTTATGATGGGGTTACCCGCATGGGCAGGATCAAGGGCAAGATAAAAAAGCGGGTCTGGATCCGGGAAGGAGATATTCTGATTGTAACCCCCTGGTCTTTCCAGGATGAGAAGTGCGATATTATTTACCGCTATCTGCCGCCGCAGGCAGACTGGTTAAGAAAGAACCGGTACCTGTAATACAATCTTCTTTTTAAATCGGGCTTACGTACTGCATATTGTAAGAGTCTTTCCTGAAAATTTTGTCCCCGGTATCCCGTGATATGATGTGAGATCCTGTTATTTCCTGTTAAAAAACAACAAAAGGGCATAATTCTTGTTTTTTTATAAACATCTCTTTATCGTGTCATAAAAGAAACTAACTACTAGTCGTATGCAACACACGGAGAAAAATATCAGGATTATTCGTGACAAGTTGAGCCGTATCGGCATCGGAGAGAAAAAACTGGATGACGAGACCATTCTGGCGTGCTATGGCATCAACAAATTCGGCCAGTTGTACGCCATTCCAAAAGTGATCCCTCACGTTCAGTAAGACAGGGGTTATTTACTCCCGAACGGTGTAACCGGCGTTCACAAGAATACCGGTGATCTTCTTTTCCCATAGTTCATCATCCGGTTCGTTGAGGGGATCAATGCATTCCTTCCAGAGCCGGGTCAGGTCAGTATCATCGGAAAAGAACGCACGCTGGTACATGATTCTTCCCGCTCGTAATCCTCGTGAATTCAGGATGAGCAGGCGCCAGCACCCGTAATCCCTGCAGATCTCCGGGCGGGTCTGGTGAACCGTGCAATAGGCTTTCCCGTCCGCCGCGTGATACCGCAGGAAAGGGCATGCTTCCGGCTGCTCCAGAAAAATGCTTTTGTCTAAAAAGAGATTGTGCTTGTCCTGATCGACAATGACCTCTGTTTTTTCCCCGGTGTATTGGTTATTGACCTGGAACTCAAACCCGCCACGAATTTCCTTTATGGTGTGAACCTGCCCCATGTGGTGGCAGCATTCCCCGCACTGCTGGCATTCAAATACCATTGTTATTCCCCCTCCTGAGCACGGGATAGTGAGCTTATTACTCTTGACAGCACCGTACTGGCACATCATTATGGATCATATATCCAGAAAAAGTGTGGATATCGCTGTAGATTTATTTCTTTTTAGTATCAGGGTGCCAGACCACGATCCAGTACTGAAGATTACGGGAGCGGATGATGAGTCCCGCATCCGACCAAAAAAAATTGCCGGAGTTCTGAGGAGGGGTAAAGGGCCTTTTTTTTTAAAGACTTCCCCCTTTTCCGGTGTTCATGGTCTTTCAGGGAGTTTTTACGGTATCCTTATCTGGTTGAATTGCGTTGTTTTCAGGTTTTTTATGTGGACCAGGTTCGGTAAGCATCTTTGCAAGAGAGACCGTACCGGTCATATCCCCCAGGGTCATCGTATTGAGAACGGTGGACGGGACGATGACAAGGGTCGCGTTTTGTTTCAGTCCTTCGTAGAGCATGTTCATAGCCCTCAAATGCAGGGCGACAGGATTGTTCTGGTAGGTTTTTGCCGCCTCCTCAAATTTTTCGGCAACCTGTCGTTCCGAATCCCCGAGGATTACCCGTGCCTGCCTTTCCCGTTCTGCCTGTGCCTGCATTGACATCGCGTCCTGAAGTTCATTGGGAATAAGGACGTCCCGGATTTCGACAGAACTGACATGGACACCCCATTCGATTGTCCGCTTGTCGATAAT
>DATKZP010000086.1:0-27211 GCA_035527915.1 Methanoregula sp.
GAGGCCGTGTAAAGGTTTGCACACAGGACGTTAAATGGGTTTAGCGGAGCATTAGTATAAACCTACCATTGGATGGCTCGGTTCAAGTGCCGATGAAGGGCGTGCCAAGCTGCGATAAGCTCCGGGTAGACGCAAGGAATCTATGATCCGGAGATACCCTAATGGGACATCCTAACACTTCGGTGTTTATCCGTAAGGATAGGGAACGCCCCGAATTGAAACATCTCAGTAGGGGCAGGAAAAGAAATCAACCGAGATGTCGTTAGTAGAGGCGATCGAACACGACAGAGCTCAAACCGAATCCCGGCAACGGGAGATGTGGTGTAATAAGCCCACTGTTCGGCCCTGGATGTGAAGTGGAAGTTGCCTGGAACGGCACACTATAGAGGGTGATAGTCCCGTACGCAGAAGCAGACTGGGTTAAGTGGAGTCTTGAGTAACGCGGGTTGGAATTCTCGCGTGAATTCGGGGGTCATCAACCTCCAAAGCTAAATACAACTTGAAACCGATAGCGAATTAGTAGCGTGAGCGAAAGCTGAAAAGTAACCCTGAAAAGGTGGTTAAAAGCGCCTGAAATTGGTAGGTGATAGCGAGTTGCGGCATGAAAGGATCTTGCATGCGAAGGAACCCGTCGCGAGGCGGTAGTACGGGTATGCCTGCCAGTGTCGCAACGTACGTTTTGAAGAACGGGCCAGAGAGTTTATTCTATTGGCGAAGGTTAACCCAAAAGGGAAGCCACAGGGAAACCAACAAGTCCGTAGCAGCAATGCCTGGGACGACGTATTAAAAGTGCGTGGAGTCAGTAGGATAAGACCCGAAGCCGGGCGATCTATGCGTGGGCAGGTTGAAGCGTGACGAAAGTTGCGTGGAGGACCGCAAGCCGTATTGATATGCAAATCATTGGTGTGACCTGCGTATAGGAGTGAAAGATTAATCGAGCCCGGCATCAGCTGGTTCCTCCCTAAACATGTCGCAGCATGACCTAACCGGAGATCGTTGGTGAGGTAGAGCACTGATTGGGGGAGCTGGGCGGGAAACTGCTCACCCCCCTGTCAAACTCCAAACTCCCCAACATCCTAGATGGTTGGAGTCCGCATTGCGGGGTAAGCTTGTAATGCGTAAGGGAAACAACCCAGACCGTGGTTAATGTCCCTCAATGTAGGCTAAGTGTAAACACTGAAATTAGTCCTAGGTCAAAGACAACTGGAAGGTGAGCTCAGAAGCAGCTATCCTTTAAAAAGTGCGTAACAGCTTACCAGTCAAGATTTAGGGCGGTGAAAATGGACGGGGCTAAAGCCTACTACAGAGACCACGGAGCACCGAAAGGTGATCTGGTAGGGAGGCGCTCTGCATGGGTAGAAGCTGGGGCGTAAGTTCCAGTGGACCGTGTAGTGTTGAGAATTCTGGCAATAGTAGAAGCATAGATGGGTGAGAATCCCATCCGCCGCAGGGGCTAGGTTTCCTCGGCAATGTTCGTCAGCCGAGGGTTAGTCGGTCCTAAGGTGCGTCGTAACTCGAACGTACCGACAGGGAAACAGGTTAATATTCCTGTACCATATGGTTTTTAGCGTAAGCCCTGACGCTTTGGGGTATGCTCAGCGGGACCGTCGTCCCGTCCAAGCGTATAATTCCGTGGAGTACCGTAATGGTGAGAAGCGGAGGAAAGCGTGATGGGGTAACTAAGCAAATTCCCGGAGCCCATGAAAAGGGAATCATATGTCCGTACCGAGAACCGACACAGGTGCCCCTCGCTGAAGAGGTGTAGGCGTGTCGGATTTAATCGTAGTTAAGGGAACTCGGCAAATTGGCCCCGTAACTTTGGGATAAGGGGTGCCTGCCTGGAGATCAGGCAGGTCGCAGTGACCGGGTCGCACTAACTGTCTAATAACAACATAGGTGACTGCAACTCCGAAAGGACTAGTATAGTCACTGATTCCTGCCCAGTGCGAGTATCTGAACACCGGGTTCAACCGGACGAAGGACTCGTAAACGGCGGGGGTAACTATGACCCTCTTAAGGTAGCGTAGTACCTTGTCGCTTAATTGGCGACTTGCATGAATGGATTAATGAGTGCGATACTGTCCCTAACACGAATCCGTTGAACTTTTTGTCCTAGTGCAGAGACTAGGGACTCCTGATGGGAAGTGAAGACCCCGTGGAGCTTTACTGCAGCCTGTCGCTGAATTATGATAATCCTTGCGCAGGGTAGATGGGAGGCGTTATATCCGTCACTTTCGGGTGGCGGGGAGCCAACGATGAGACACCATCCTAGTTTTGTTGTAGTTCTCACTCTTACGAGGACAACGGTAGGTAGGCAGTTTGGGTGGGGCGCCACACCCTCGAAAAAATATCAAGGGTGCCCCAAGGTCAACTCATGTGAGTCAGAAACTCACAGAAGAGTGTCAAGAGCATAAGTTGGCCTGACGCGATCATGCAAAGCAAATGATCGCGAGAGGAAACTCGGGTCTAACGAACCAATATAGCCTTTTGGTGAGGCTTATTGACTACAGAAAAGCTACCCCGGGGATAACAGAGTCGTCGCCGGCAAGAGCACATATCGACCCGGCGGCTTGCTACCTCGATGTCGGTTCTTTCCATCCTGGCCGTGCAGCAGCGGCCAAGGGTGAGGTTGTTCGCCTATTAAAGGGGATCGTGAGCTGGGTTTAGACCGTCGTGAGACAGGTCGGTTACTATCTATCAGGAGTGTTTGGAGTCTGAGGGTAAGAATGAAATAGTACGAGAGGAACTTTCATTCGGCGCCTCTGGTCGATCGGTTGTCTGACAAGGCAGTGCCGAGCAGCTACGCGCCAAGGGATAAAAGCTGAAAGCATCTAAGCTTGAAACCCGGCCTAAAAAGAGACTCCGTTGAGGACACGGGTAAAAGACCCGATTGATAGGCTTGGGATGTACGCACGAAGGTAACGACGTGTTCAGTCCGCAAGTACTAACGTCCAATCACTAGTGCTCACCACGTTAAACCCAGACGAAATTCTGTGTGCAAACCTTATATCCTATCCTGACATAGAAAATAGGGTATCATACTACACGGTCGCCAAGGTGGCGGAGCGGCCACGCGGTTGATTGCAGATCAACTACACTCCGGTTCAAATCCGGACCTTGGCTTTGGGGTTTTACCCCGTATTTGTGGTGATAGCGGCCATAGCAGCTGGGACACACCTGGTCTCATTCCGAACCCAGAAGTTAAGCCAGCTCACGTAGTATATTGTACTGAGGTACGCGAGTCCTCGGGAACTATACCAAGCTGCTATCACCTTTCCTTCTTACACGGTATTTGTTTTAATGAAATTTTTACTAACGAGCGGATGCTCCTGGTCAGTTTCTGTTATTATCTCTTATATGCGATACCGCAAGGTTCACGACCTGCATGACAGCTTCCCGTTATTTAATAATCATTTCCATTGATCCCCACTCTTGGGCACCATTCCTGTTCTTTTCAACCTGAAAAAATGCAATAGTAGAACATTGGTCACAGGATTATATGTCTGAAATCCCTTTTCTTCCGACTGCTTTGAAGAACGTATAGCAGAACATGCCATTCTTTTCCGTGGTCCTGTACAGGTCTCTGATCCCGCTGTCCCACACCTCTGGATCTGACAGGCCTTCTGCAATCGCCTGTTTACGAACCCCCTCAATCATGGCGATGAAGATACTTTTCACCGCTTCAGACGAAACGGGGATGCTCGGCGTGGCATATGTTTGTCTGGGAGAAACCTTTACATCCACAAATCCCGCATCCGCCAGCAAGTGCTCTAATTCCCTGCCAATGAGTGCATTTCCTCCTGCCTGTCGCTGAAGCGCGACGAGGCAGTCAATGACGTGGTGAGCTGCCGGAGTGTCGGGGTAAAAAATCGCCGACCCATGATCTCCTTCGATGACTGTTATGGTCCCATTGGACCGGAGCACCTTCCTAAGGTTATTGAGTGCGAGCAGCGGGTCCGGGATATGTTCTAAGGTGAAGCAGACGAATACATGATCAAATGTTCCGGCTTTGAATTGCAGGTTACAGATATCTGCCTGGCGGAAGGTAACATTGGTAAATCCCTTTCCTGAAACACGCTCCTGCGCCCGGGCCAGCGACTCAGGCGAAATGTCAATTGAAACGAATTGGGCGTGAGGACTGTTACCTGCGAGGAGCAGGGTCTGGGCGCCAACTCCGCATCCCGCTTCGAGAACAGTACTGCCGGGCGGGTAGCGGGTACCTTCATGCAGCAGAAAACCGAGCCCGGATGCCTGGTCATGCAACCGGGTGGATTCGCGATCCGACCGCCCATGAACATAGGATTGAGGACTCTTACTCATAATCTCCGCCAATTGACCTGGTAACTCTGATGGTACTTTGGATCATTCCTCAGGATGTACATACCGGGATGAAAGTACTTATAAATGCATCACGTATGGGGGGATTGTCATCCTGAAATGCCGGCACTACCGGCACGTCGTCACAGCGGCCATAGTTGTCAGGAAACACCTGGACACTCCCGTGGAATCACCCTTGATTCAGATAATAACCATTCTTTTATTTTTTTATCTATTATCCCACCCCACTCTTTATATTCCCCATTACCATAACCAAAGATAATGATCAGTGATCAGCCCGTTGATGTCCTTGCAATCCTCAAATCAAATGCACCGGATCCCAAGAAACCATTTTCTGTGATACGAAAGGAGTTTTCTGCATTCTACGAGGAAATGCAGGATGTGGAGGGCGAACCTGCGGTTATTGAGCGCGTGGAAATAACAAATGGGCTCCAGGGGTACTGGGTTAATGTTCCTGAAGCAATGACGGATCGCATAATTCTTTTTTTCCATGGCGGGGGGTTTACTCTCGGATCGACAAAAGATCACCTGGGTCTGTGCGCACGAATCGGCCAGGCTGCCCTTGCACGGGTATTCTCGATCGATTACCGGCTGGCACCTGAACATATCTTTCCCGCTCCCGTTGAGGATGCAATTGCTGCCTATCAGTTCCTCCTCTATTACGGGTATCCATCGCACAAGATAGTACCAGTCGGTATTTCAGCCGGGGGGACTCTGGTGCTCGATCTCCTTTTATCTGCACGTGACCGGGGAATGCCTCTTCCAATGGCCGGAGTCTGTATATCACCATTGGTGGATATGCTTTTTAACGGCGAATCGGCGACAAAGAACCTGGAAAATGACTGGGTCACTCCTGCACGCCTCAATGCAATCCGGACAGTGTACCTTGCCGGGCACGACCCGAAGGATCCTCTGGCATCTCCCGTCCATGCATGCCTTAGTGGCCTCCCGCGGCTCTTTATACAGGCCGGAACACACGAGATGTTGTTTTCCGATATAGCGGCATTTGTTGACAAAGCCCGCTGGGCAGGTGTTCCGGTCCAGTTCGAACTCTGGGAGGGCATGTTCCACTGCTGGCAAGTGTTTGCCCGGCAGGTACCTGAAGGGCGGCGGGCAATCAGTCATATCGGGGCATATGTCCAGGATATGCTGACCCGCTGAACCTGTTTTTGTCCTTGTTTTCTCTACGTTCAGACAAACCGGCATCTCTATCGGCCTCAATGCAGATTTCCCGTATTGAATTGCGTGAACCGAACCACTCTGTGGGACATACGACCTGCCGGCGCAAAACCTTCATCTCGTTTCACGTCACATACGAATCCCATGTTTGAAAGAATTGGCAGAAGTATCGAGCTTGTGAAGATGAGCTGGAATATTCTCATGGATGACAAAAAGCTCCTGGTATTTCCAGTACTCTCCGGGATAGTTACCCTGATAGTCATCCTTACATTTGTACTCCCTCTTCTCTTAGCGGGGCAATTCCTGAACGTGACCTCGATGGGCCCGGTCCTCTATTACGGGCTCCTGTTCGTCTTTTATCTGGTAAGCTACTTTGTCGTGATCTTCTTTAATACGGCACTGATCACCTGTGTCAATGCACGGCTGAATGGCAAGGATATGACGGTAGGAGAAGGATTATCAAATGCCGTACGGCACATTGGCTCCATTTTCGCATGGGCGCTGATCTCTGCCACGGTCGGGCTTATCCTCCAGATTATTCACGACAAGGCCGGTTTTATCGGACAGATTGCCACTGCGATTGTCGGGGGTGTCTGGAGCCTGGTCACGTTCTTTGTCGTTCCCATCCTCATTCTTGAAGACAAGGGCGTTGTCGACTCGGTGAAGGAATCCGTATCGCTCATAAAGAAAACATGGGGTGAGAGTATTGTGGGATCCGGGTCAATTATGCTCATTTTCGTTGCGATAGGTATAGTCGGTTTCCTTCTCGTGATGGCAACATTGGTTGTCGGAAATATGATTATCTCCGGTATTGCCTTAGTCCTGTTTATTCTCCTGGTTGTCATTCTTGCGATTGTTGCTTCAGCAATGCAGGGTATCTTTGTCACTGCCCTCTACACCTATGCGCGAACCGGTACAGTTCCTGCAGCATTCGATAAGGACCTTATCCAGAATGCCTTTGTCCCAAAACTGGCAGGACGAGGTAATATCTGAATTGCCCCAACTTTTTTTACCTTCCCCCGCATTCACCTCACACGCGCTCCTTGTTCTGAAGCATTTGATAACGAGAGCCGGCCGTTGGGGTTTTTGCATGCAATGATGGTGCGCAGGCACGAGAACGAGAATCGGGCTATGTCTGATAACCCGCTTGAAGCGACGCTGTTCTTTGTACTTACCGGGCGATAAAAGAGCGGGAGCAAAAGTACCATAACCAAACGATATATAATGAGAATCCTTACGATATGCCGAAGTCTTTAAAAGAGAGCTCATATCCATACCTTTACACCGCCTGACTTCCCACCTCTTTTATGGATACTATGAGCGCATGGGAAGCGCTCCCCGGAAAAACACCTGCGGAGAAACTTGGCTCACTCGGTATTATGGGGGGCAGGAATCTCGACATCCACATGCTGGAGGAAATCAGCCGGATGTATGGCATAGACGTCTTCTTATTTTTTGAAGAAGATCTCGCACGCACCCGGACACTGGAATCCGTCCTTGTGGAATTTGATATATTTCCGGAATACGGGCGACCCTTTGTCAGTATCGGGAGTTTCCTCCGGTTTACCCGGGAGAATGACCCTTCGTTCGAGCAGACAATGCGGGAGTTCCCGCTCATGATCGAGATTGTCACTACTGGAGAAATGCAATCCCCAAAAGATGGAACACCTGTTCGTTATATCACCGGGCTGATGCCGTTTCTGGATGAACTGGATGTTGATGCGGATCCGGTATTGTGATCAAGCTATCTTTTTATCAATCCTGGGTATATCCCTCATTTTTAGTATCAGCGAAAAGAATGTAGAAATGTAGTAGTATTATGGACCAGCAATCCCCCAATCCACCACTCAAGCGGGAACTAGGCCTTCTGGAAGTAACGCTGTCAGGTGTAGGGATTATCCTCGGGGCCGGTGTATATGTTCTCATCGGGCAGGCGGCTGGACTTACCGGCAATGCAATCTGGCTTGCATTTATTTTTTCAGCGATAATGGCACTGCTTACCGGGCTTAGCTATGCAGAGCTTTCTTCCATGTTCCCAAAATCCGGGGCAGAGTATGATTATGTCACGAATGCTTTTAATTCACGGCTTGCATTTGTCATCGGCTGGCTCGTTTTCCTTTCGGGCGTCCTTGCAGCTGCGACGGTTGCACTCGGTTTTGCAGGATATTTTGCTGCTCTGACCAGCGTTCCGCTGCTCATTTCCGCAATTGTTCTTATTATCGTGCTTACTGCCCTGCTTGCATATGGTGTAAAGGAGACGGCCCGGGTAGCAGTTATTGCTACAGTCATCGAGGTGGCAGGACTGGTTATTATCATTGCAATTGGTTTGCCACATCTCGGTAGTGTGAACTATTGGGAGATGCCGCAGGGCTATTCCGGGCTTTTTGCAGCATCAGCCCTGATTTTTTTTGCCTACCAGGGATTCGAATCCATAGTCAAATTTTCCGAGGAAACAAAAAAACCTGAAACCACGGTCCCAAAAGCGCTTTTACTCGCTCTTGTCATAAGCGTAATACTCTATGTACTGGTTGCACTTTCGGTAGTATCTGTGATGGGGTGGCAGCAGTTGGCGGTTTCAAATGCTCCGTTTGCTGACATCGTATCCGGCACCCTGGGCCCGGATGCCGCGGTTATAATTACAATCGTTGCCCTTTTTGCCACCGCTAATACTGCGCTGATGGCCATGTATGCCTCATCAAGGATTCTTTACGGTATGGCCGGATCTTCTTCCTTAACAGCCATGCTTGCATGGGTTCACCCGGCCCGGCGAACCCCGTGGATAGCCATTATTATCTGCGGAGTACTGTCAGGGATGCTCTTATTTGCCGGTGACATTGCCTTTATTGCAAACGTTACCAATTTCACCCTTTTTATAACGTTCATCGCGATCAATGCAGCGGTTATTGCCTTGCGGTACCATTCCCCCCATACCCCCCGGGCTTTTCGTATTCCTTATTCCATCGGCAGATTACCGATGGTTCCCGTTGCCGGGATTGTTTTCTGTATCTTCCTGCTCGCCGTGCAGGATCTGGCGGTGCTTACCCTCGGTGCGGTGCTCACGGGACTCGGAGTGGTGCTTATGGTTATCACAGGATACTATAGGCCGAAGAGTACCTAGCATCGAATAGTGCGGACAGCGTAAGAGAGAAACCACCAGATAAGTACATCATAATACTAAAACGACACGGTATCCAGAAATTACGGGGACATCTTCTATGACAAAAAAATCCCGAACCTATATCTGGCAGGTCGTCATAGGGCTCGGTTTTCTTTCCGGGCTCTGGACAGCGATCGGCATTGATCCACAGGAAATGATCCTCAATATACTCGGGAATGCAGCCGTTTCTATTTACTCTGATCCTGCTATCCGGTTCCTGCTACTCGTCCTCCCGACGATCCTGTTCATCCTTTCCATCATTGGGGTATATAAAAAGGGAAAAGTTCTTGGCCTGATCTCGGTCATCGTTGCATATATTGCAGGATTGTTCATCCTCATCTCGACCATGACTGCACTTGTCTTTCTTGGTATCGCCATCATTATCGGTTATCTGGCAACTAACAGGCGATTGACAAAAAAACTGACCGGCACCTGACCTTCACCCTATAAATTCAAGAAAGATTAATGGATAAAAGCATGAGCCTGTTTCCTAAGAAGAATTTTTTCTGGGTATTTGATTCCCTCCTTCCCAGCAAACACCTTGTCAAATTCCGGAAACTCGTTTTTTTTGAGCCATTCTTCGGGAATGATATCGCAAACCGGGGCAAACTTTCCCATTACGGTAATGCAGAACGAAAAGAATTTGCAAAAACATTAAAAACAATCCGCTCTGAAACCGAACTCCTTTTGGAAGATATTGAGGCATACTACATTTATATGGCGGTTAAACGGACGCAGAAATTGCCGGGTGATATTGCCGAAGTTGGTGTATACAAAGGTGGTTCGGCAAAGATCATCTGCTCGATAAAGGAAGATAAAACCCTCCATCTCTTCGACACGTTTGAAGGATTGCCAAAAGTGGAAGATATTGATATGGTCTGGCCGTTCTACGAGGGCAAGTTTGCTGCATCATACGATCGTGTGAAGGAATATTTAAAAAACGATCAGAATGTTTTGTTCTATAAAGGTATCTTTCCTGACACATCAGGGCCGGTAAAAGAAAAAACGTTCTCCATGGTAAATCTTGATGTCGATACCTATGAGAGCACGAAACAGTGTCTTGAGTTCTTCTACACCCGCATGAACACCGGAGGGATCATCATCTCCCATGATTACCTGACTACGCCGGGTGTGAAGAAAGCCTTTGACGACTTTTTTGAGGCAAAGACTGAACCGGTAATCGAAACCGCCGGTTCACAGTGCCTTGTAGTCAAAGTATAAAAAAGTCCTTTCTTTAAATTATCCTTTGATATTTCCGTTAACAAAGACCATTACTCATTAATGATCAATGTGCCAAAGATGACCAGCAAAATTCCGGCGAGTACTACAACAATACCGGTCAGTCCTTTTACTGCTACGATTACTTCCGGAAGGAAGGCCCAGATTGCATAGCCCCCTATGCCGCACAAGACTAATCCGAATATCAATGCAATAATTCCCATTTTATCCATACTGTTCCCTCAATCTGTTTTGTTTTGAGAATCAGTCCTTATAAGTGTAATGAATGAATCAGCGGGATGTTCTACTTGTAAGATGGCTCGTCAACGATTTCCACGGGTAGGGAAGGATAATCATAAGCAGCATCGCTGCCACAATCGGGATTGGAATTGTTCCCAGTGCTGCAGCAAGCGAATAATGGTCAGCGATCATACCATTGACCGCGACACCCAGACCCCCGAATCCTATTGCAAGACCAAGCATCATGCCGGATGCGAGCCCAACGTTCTGGGGAAGGAGCTCATGCGATATCGCAACTGCAACAGCAAATGTAGACCAGAGAAAGAACCCGAAGAGAAGGATTGCGATGATCGCAATGATCCCTGAGCTCAAAAAGAACAGGTAAAAGAATGGAATTGCACATGCAAGACCTATGATCATGAACTCTTTTCTGCCGATCCGGTCAGATATATACCCTCCCATAACCTGCCCGGCAACTCCTGAAAGAAGCATCAGGGTCATAATTATGCTGGCGGTCATGAGGTCGTACCCCCGGGTAACCAGGAACATCGGCAGGAAAGTGATTGCAGCAAAGACCGCCCACGCCCGGAGAATGGATGCGATCATGAGGATCGCAAACGGTTTTTTGGATTGCCTCTCCCCATTTTTTTGTACTGGTCTGGCATGAGACATGTCTGCCCCGGCAATTCCCCCCGGGAGAAGGTACTTCAGTGCAAATACCATGAAGAGTGCCGGGAAGATGAGGAAAAGGAGTCCGGGGAGCCCCAGCCAGAAGACCAGGGCCCCGGCCATAACCGGGCCGATTGCATAGCCGAGATTGCCACCCACAACAAAAAATGAGGTAATCTTCCCACGGTTTTCCTGTATGCAGAGCCTGCTTACAAGACTCAGTGCGGTCGGGTGGAAGCAGGCATGCCCCAATGCGGCGATGATGGCAAAGAACATTATCAGGTAATAGTATTGAGCAACGCCCATGAGTGCGACAAATACAGCACTGACCAGCAGGCTGATACTGATGCTTACTGAGAAACCTTTTGTGTCCGAGAGCCAGCCGACAATGGGTTGGGTGAATGATGAAGTGACATTGTAGGCAGTGACAAGCAAGCCTGCCGCGAGATAGGAGTAGCCGTTGTTTATGATCAGCAGGGGAAGAATGGCGGGCAGCACCGGCATGTAAATGTCAGTGACCATGTGAGCTGCTGCAAGTCCGGTGATGGTATTTTTGACGCTACGTGGTTGGGTTATTGTTTCCGTTTCAGCCGTAGAATCTCAACCTCGATTTCCTGCACGTCCTGCGTGTGAAAGGCAAATGTGCGTTTTATGGGAAATACGCCACCAACTCTTTCATCGATCTCCGCCCGCCCTGCTGTGTAGGCTTTTATAAATTGGGTAGAACCTGCATTAAAGATGCTGTACGTGACTGGAGCGATAGAAATGGCGAGGTCGATGAATGGACGATCAGCGTGCGCTTTCTGTGCCCCGAATGGCGGGTTCATGATCACGGTATCGCAGGAGCCCAGAATCGCGGGAAGTGCTGCATCCTGCACGTCGTCAACAATGAATTCAACGCCAGCATCGAGCAGTGCCGCATTTGCATGTGCAACATCGACCGCTTTTGGATCACAATCAACACCTTTCACCGACTCGGCGCCCAGCAGGGCAGCGCCGATTGCGAGTACACCGGTGCCGCTGCCGAGATCGCACACAACCTTCCCCTCAATATCCCCTTTCATGAGTGCATGGTACAATAACCGTGCAGCAAGAGGCGCCGGAGTCTGGTATTGTTCAAGCGCAGCACGCGGGCGGGAAAAACCGGTAATGCGCTGGAGGGTCATCTCAAGTCGTTTGAGTTTCATAAAATCTCGTCTATTGCATACGCGTCCCACGTACGGACATCGCACAGAATCTCAAACTCCTCCGGAGAAAGAACTGGCACCGGAAAGCGTACCTGATCATCGTAAGCGAGCCGGGGACAGGCCGTATTGACGTAACAGGCAAACCCGAGGTTCAACAATTCGTCCGGGTTCACCTCCCGCATGGTAACGATAACCGCCCTGGGTGAGAGCGATGCAAGCCTCCGGGCAAGTTCCATCCGCTGCTGCCCGTTCTTGGTGCTGACAATAATACCTACAGTTTTTGCACCACGGGCTTTCTCAATTACCGCGAAACGCCGGCGCATGAGTGTGTCGCCAGTCACTTCCTGAGCAGTCCCTGTGAGTGGATCAAGTGCGATCACGCGTGCATGGGTAGCAAGCGCAATACCGATGGGGTGAAAGAGTCCTGTACCGACAAAAAGAATCTCATCTGCCCCGGTCGCTTTTGCGGCAGCAAAATTACACCCGAGCACCTGTCCACGGTTCGGGGTGCGCCCGCTTCCTTCTGCAACCAAACTGGTAATCCCTTTTGAATGCAGGAACGCTTCCATTGCAGGGATCAGGTGGACATGCTGGACTGTTGTAACCAGACCGATAGTTCGTCCTTTCAGGAAGGGAAGTGCATTCTCCAGCACCGCGACATCAAAATGTATCTGGTAGGGTTCGAAGATTACCTGCGGCTGGTTATCGACAGGCGAATGTCCGAAATGGACGAGCACATCAGCGAATTTCAATGTATCAAGTGCAAGATCGCAGGCGCCATAACAGGGATCACCGCTTACAATCACGTCAAAGCCGGCTTCTTTCAGTGCAGCAGCCACATCTGTTGAACGTCTCTTCAGACCTTCGGGGAACTGGAGCGCGATACGTTTTGCTCCCTTCTTTTTTAAGTTTTCAATAAGGTCAGAGGTGCCGTTCAACTACATGCACCTTTTCGGTCACTTCTATTTTTACCAGTGACTTATACGGGCGGCCGATATCCGGGTCACCCCGCTGAATTGCAATGCAGACATCCACGATTTCAGCACCGGCAATTTCAAGGGCTTTTAAAAGAGCCTTCATCGTGCCGCCAGTACTGATAACATCGTCAATGATCACAACCCGGTCTCCCTTGTACACCCCGTTAAGGTAGAGTTCACCCTTTGAATAGCCGGTTGTCTGGTGAACGGCAATCTCACCAGGTAATTTGTATTCCCTCTTGCGCATGATTGTCATGGGGATATCGGTCATGGTTGACAGGACCGAACCGATGTGAATACCCATCGCCTCAACAACAACAATTTTTTCCACTCCGGTTAAGTCGAGCATCCTGACCATTGCCGTGCACACTTCACGGAGGAGTGCGGGATCAACGATGGGTACGCCATCGGTAATCGGGTGAATGAAATAGTTATATTCCCCCCGCTTCACCATGGGGCAGGTCTCAAGGGATTCTACGAGTTTATCAAGCATACATTTCACCAATGTCTTTTAAAAATGCCTCAATCCGATCGCGGTGGACATGAGGCATGCAGACAACCCGCAGGTGTCCCTGTCGTGTCCAGGAGACCTTCCAGGGTTCGGGTGCCTCGCTGCACGTAAATGTCGCCACGTTCACATCAGGAGTAGCAGCACGAGAGAAACCGAATGTTTCCATGCCGGTGATCAATCGCTCTGTGTTCTTCATACAGCCTGATACAATTGCCGTCATCCCCTCAACACCAAGGTAGTCAAGCACAGCAAGCGCCCCGACAACGGGGGCACCAGGACGGGTACCAGCGAGTGTGTATTCCTGTTTTACCGAGAGATAGGGGGTATCGATATTGAGCGTGTGGAGTATATCCGGCTCCCGGGTGAGCAGGCAGCCGGCAGGGATGGTACTCATACCCATCTTGTGCGGATCAACAGCAATGGTTGTGACACCCGGGAGTGCAAAGTCAAAGGGGAGGGGGTGTTTGAGAAATGGTATCACCATACCCCCAAAGGCTGCATCTACATGGAAGAATACGTCGTGTGCATCTGCGATCTTTGCAAGATCAGCAATTGGGTCAACCATGCCATATTCGGTAGTGCCGGCGATACCTATAAGACAGATCGTGTTCCTGTCAATCTGTTCTGCCGCTTTTGCTGCGTCCATCCGGAAATCAGCACCAAGCGGTACGGTCCGTATCTCAAGACAGAGGAGATCGCAGGCCTTCTTGAATGAGAAGTGAGCTGAATCTGGTACAACTATGTTGGGGTACGAAACCTCGTTTTTTTGTACTTTTGCGAGACGAAGTGCCTGGATATTTGATTCGGTCCCTCCCGATGTTGCATACCCGCCTGCCTCAGGAAGATGAAAGAGAGTACCCAGTCGCTCGATGAGAAGCCGTTCGAGCGATGCCGTACCCTGGAAAAGCCCGGGGTCGCCAAGGTTTGTTTCCATGAACATGCAATGCGCCCGCACTGCGACTGAATGGGGGGGCGTGCACATGGAGCTCAAGATATAGTTGTAGTCAATATCCTGCAGTTTTTTTTGGGAGAAAAAAGAGAAGAGTTCTCTTTCAGAACAACCCTTATTCAGCATCGCGGTATCTCGCAGCCTCAAGGATAATCCGCTTTTCTGTGCGGGCAACAGCCTCACGGATCTTGGCGATTGCATCAATGTTTGCCGAGATACTTGATATCCCGTGCTCAACGAGCCATGTTGCCATCTTCGGGTCAGAGCCGGCCTGCCCGCAAATTGAACACTCGACATTATATTTCCGGCACATCTGGATTGCAGTGTGGATCAGGTGAAGCACTGCAGGATGCTGGGGCTGATACATATCAGCAACATTTTCGTTGTTCCGATCAATTGCCAGCGTGTACTGGACAAGATCGTTGGTTCCAAAAGATGCGAACCTGATGCCACACTTGATAAAGTCCTCGATCATAATCGCGCTTGACGGTATTTCGATCATAATACCGAGCGTGACGTTTTCCACATCAACACCGCATGCATTCATCATCGCCTTTGCCGCGACAAACTCGTCAGGGTGGGAGACCATCGGGAACATAATGCCGAGATTTTCATAACCCTCATTCCAGAGGCGCTTGAACGACTCAACCTGAAGACGGAACTGATCAGGGCTCTGGATGTCGCGCCTGATTCCACGCCAGCCGAGCATAGGATTATGCTCAAGAGGCTCGTTTTCTCCCCCCATCATGTTCCGGAACTCGTCAGTCGGGGCATCCAGTGTCCGCACCCATACCGGTTTACCGGGGAATGCATCGAGTACGATCTTGATGCCATCGTGAAGTTCCCTGACAAAATCCTCTTCCTTGTTGTTGGTGATGAACCAGCTTGGTGTCTTGTTGAGCCCAAGGATCAGGTGCTCTATCCGAAGTAATCCGACGCCATCTGCTCCAGTCGCTGCAGCCCGGGCTGCTGCTTCGGGAATGGAAACATTCACCTTTACGGACGTAGCGGTTATGATATTTGCATGCCCTGCAACGCCCTGTTGTACGGCAGCTGCCGGCGCGGGAGCAGCAAGGGCAATTTCACCTTCATAAATGAAACCTTTCTCGCCATCAACCGTAATAAGCTGCCCGTTCTTCAGTACCTTGGTGGCAGTCTTCGTTCCTACGACTGCCGGGGTGCCCAGTTCACGGCTGACGATTGCAGCATGGCAGGTCAACCCTCCCTCATCAGTGATAATTGCGGCAACCTTGCGCATCGCCGGTACCATGTCAGGACTTGTCATCTTCGTTACGAGAATATCACCTTCTTTTACACTACCGGTGTCTTTTACGTCACGGATGATGACGACCTTGCCGGAAGCGACCCCAGGTGCGGCCCCCTGTCCCTGCAAAATAATCTTTGCGCTCTGTTTTTGTCCTGACATCTGCTTTGCCTCTTTCTTGTTTCCTATAGTCGTGATAGGGCGGGACTGGAGGATATAAATCGTTCCGTTCACAATGCCCCATTCCACATCCTGAGGGATACCATAATGGTTTTCTGCGATCTTGCCGTACATGGCAAGTTTTGTAATTTCCGCATCAGACAATACCTGTGCATCCTGCCGGGCACCCACTACATCTACAATCTTGGTGCCGTGGTCCCCGTCAGAAATGATCTCCACTTTCTTGTTTGAAACCAGTATGTCGACAACTTTCTCCGACCGCTGGTCAAAGATATATTTATCCGGTGAAACCGAACCGGAAACAACCGCTTCACCAAGACCCCATGACCCCTCGATAATCGTGAGAGGCTCACCGGTAATCGGGTGAGAGGTGAACATGACTCCTGCTTTTTCCGAGTGGACCAGTTGCTGGACGACCACGGAAATATTCACCGTTTGGTCATCAAAGCCCTGCTTGGCGCGGTAATAGATAGCCCGCGCTCCGTACAGCGATGCCCAGCACTTCTGCACGGCTTCCAAAAGTGCTGCATCCCCTTTGATATTGAGATACGTCTCCTGCTGCCCGGCAAAACTTGCATCCGGTAAATCTTCAGCAGTGGCGCTCGAACGGACCGCTACAATAAGATCGCTGGAGTTCATCTTTTTGTAGGCTTTCCGTATATCGTCTTTTAAGGCTGCAGGTATCTTTGCCTTGAGCACCATCGCCTTTGCACCATTGGCAGCCTTTTCGAGTGCCTCATTATTTTCGACATCAAGTCGTTCGTATGATGCAAATAGCTTCTTTTCAAGATTGGTCTCGACTAAAAACCTTCGGAAGGCCTGAGCAGTAACCATGAAGGCTTTCGGGACGGGGAGACCGATGGATGCCATCTCACCAAGAGACGCTCCTTTACCGCCAACCGAAATGATATCTTCCTTCCTGATCTCCTCAAGCCACAGGATATTGGGAACCTCGTTCATGCTCGCACCACTTATGATCTTAGGTTACCCATGTTAATAATTATCATCGCCCGTTTTGTTAATTGTGCAAACAAATGGGGAACGATTTTTTTATCTTTGAGAGAAACGCGTGTCTTTCGTATAAAGAATAACCCTCTTTAAGTACGGTGCAGATAATATAATGGTTTTTATGGAAAAAGCGAGAGTACTCGTCAGCGATCCGCTGGCTGAAGAGGGGCTCGAAATCCTGAAAAAGGCATGCGACGTCGACGTCAAAACTGACCTTAAAGAGGATGAGCTCTGCAGGATCATCGGGGACTATGATGCCCTGCTGGTGAGGAGCGGCACGGATGTCAATGCAAAGGTGATCGAGGCAGGTAAAAAGCTGAAGTTCATCGGGCGTGCTGGTGTTGGCGTAGACAATATCGATATGGATGCTGCGACAAGAAATGGTATCATCGTGGCAAATGCACCGGAAGGAAATACCCTTGCTGCAACCGAGCACACTATGGCAATGATGCAGTCACTTGCCCGCAACATCCCTCAGGCGAATGCGAGCCTGAAAAAGAAGGAGTGGAAGCGCTCGAAGTTCATGGGCGTGGAGCTCAACGAAAAGACGCTCGGTATTATCGGGTTCGGGCGTATCGGACGTGAAGTGGCAAAGCGGGCAAACGCAATGGACATGAAATGTGTCGCCTATGACCCGTTCATCACCAAGGAGAGGGCAGCCCAGCTCGGCGTAGAGATGATGTCCATGGCCGATCTTTTCAAAGTCGCGGATGTCATCACTGTCCACACCCCCCTGATCGCCGAGACGAAGCACGTAATCAACGCCAAGAGCATAACAACGATGAAAGACGGTGTCCGGATTATCAACTGCGCCCGTGGGGGCATCATTGATGAAAAGGCGCTCTACGATGCGATCAGGAGCGGCAAGGTGGCAGGAGCTGCGCTCGATGTTTTCGAGGAGGAACCGCCCTTAGAGTCCCCGCTCCTGACGCTCGACCAGGTCATTGTCACCCCGCACCTCGGCGCAAGCACGGTCGAGGCGCAGCTGAACGTGGCAGTTTCCGTGGCAAAACAGTGCGTGGAAGTCTTAACAGGCGGGTCTGCGAAATACGTGGTCAACGCCCCCATGGTCCCACCCGAGCTCGGAGAAGTACTCGCACCCTTTGCCCAGCTTGCCGAGAAGATGGGCCGGTTCGTCACCCAGATCGCGGGCGGCAGGCTCTCCTCCGTGGAGCTTATCTACGGCGGGGAACTCTCTGCCTATGCCGGCAGCATGAAGTATATCACGCGGCTCGCCCTCAAGGGGCTCCTTGACCCGGTTCTCCAGCAGCCGGTCAATATCGTGAACGCGGATTTCATTGCAAAGGAACGCGGGATCTCGGTCAGTGAAACGGTCACGCAGGAGTCCAGCGGGTTCAAGAACCTTATCACCATCCGGATCAAGACCGACAAGGGAGAAGAGACGGTCAGCGGCACGGTTTTTTTCAAGGGCCGCAGCCGCATTGTCGCCGTCGGCGGCTACACGATGGACATGATTCCCGAAGGCCACGTGATCGTGTCACGCCACCTTGACAAGCCCGGGGTTATCGGGCGTGCATCCACCATCCTCGGGAAATGCAACATCAATATTGCCGGCATGCAGGTGGGACGGGACCAGCCCGGCGAGCATGCGATCATGGTGCTGAATGTGGATGACGAGGTCCCCGACAGCGTGATGGAGGAGATCCGTTCAATGCCGGGTATTTTCACGGCGACGTTTGCCAGGATTTCGAGTGGGAAGATTTAGGGGAATATTTTTTTTAAATAATATGCAATAAACTGTGATATAATCAAAAAACGTATTGTTTTTCAATGAAGTATTATTTTCTCCATCGAAACTCGTTTTTACAAAATGCTTAAAGTCCATTTTGCAGCAGGGACGCAGTCTAAAAGAGATAAGGCTGCATCCTGAATTTTATCATCCAGATTATCAAATAGTTCTGAAGAAAGTATTTCCTCTACTTCTGAATTATTTTTTGACTTATAATATCTAATTACGTTTTTTGTGCAGCATAATCAATAATAATTTTACCATGAGCCAGTGCATTGCGCATGTCAATAAGATAATCTATAATCTCAAACATTTGCTGACGTGATTTTTTGTAAAAACGATTTAAAATTGTCTGGATGTTTTTCCATTATCAATTTGAAATCCCCACCGCATGATAATCAATCGTAAAGGTTTGAGGTATCGTATCACATCAGACAGACCACGCGATTTTTGGTAACAACCTGATTGATTCAGGTATGTATGAAACGGGAAAACACCCGTGATAAGAATCAGTTTCGGTAGCAATCAGCATGCCAGGAATCCGGACAAAAATGAACCTGATACAGAACCCTCTGCCTGTTACCGGGGCTTATACATGATTGCATCGGTGATATCTTCGAGAGTTTCGAGCACACCGAGAACGCTCCCCTTCGCATCACGGATAATGGCTGCAGTGAAGAACAGCCATGTTCCTTCACTCCCCATCTTTGGAAAGAAATCCGTAGCTTCGTACGCGCCCTTCACCAGCCGGGACTTGTTGTATTTTCCTGAATACCACTTGGGAATATCTTCGATCGTTCCATCGATCAACAGATCGGCAAGGCAGGGTCTCTGGGTTTCATAAAACGCCCTCCAGTGCTGGTTTGTGCCAACGACTTCAGCGGCTTTCATACCCGTGTATTCTTCGAGAGCCCGGTTCCAGAAGATAATTTTGTGATTCGTGTCCAGCATAAACTGCGGGACAGGAGAACCCTGAATGACTTCATTTATCTGTATTTCGCGTTCACGGATCTCAGTTTCAAGCCGCTCGCGTATGTCCCTTATGACCGCAATCGCATTCAGGACGCCGTGTATGGTCACCGTCGAAAGGGAGATCTCGGCCTGAATAACATTCCCCGTGATTTTCTGCAGCTGGAGCTCGCGGTGCTTGAGGGCAAATGGACCGAAAGCTGTTTCGAAATATCTTCTCAGGTCCAATTTATCGTTATTCCGGTATTTTTCCGGGGAAAACAGGGAGAAAAAATTCTTCCTGAACACGGATCCTGAACTCGCATCGAATAATTTCTCTGCGGCAGGATTCCAGTACGAGATGACACCGTTCCGGTCAAGAAGTGCAATGGCATCACTTGCAGAAGATGCGATCCCGCGGAACATCTCTTCATGCTCTTTTAACTCTTTTTTTGCCAGCAGTTTCTCGGTAATATCATTTCCTACAATAATGTAACCGATGGGTTTTTTATCATCCCCGGTAAGTTCCCGTGTATTCCAGGAGATATACCGTATCATCCTTTGTTTTGTGAGAATGCGGGTTTCGATGTTTTCCAGATACTTGTTATTGCTGATGATATCCCTGATCATTTTTGTTACTTCGTGTCGGTACTGGGGATCGGGATACAGCCATTTCCACACATTGGAATGGCCAATGACTTCCTCTTTTGTATAGCCGGTAATCTCTTCTGCCGCTTTGTTCCAGATAATTACCTGGTTATTGGTGTCCAGGAAGGTCATCCAGAGTTTTGCATTGATAATGATGCTTTCCTGGAACTCTGCATATCTCCTGATATCGCTCTTTGCCTTTGCGATTTCAGTAATATCATTTCCCAGAACAATGAACCCAATACTTTTTTTATCCTCACCTACGAGTTCACGGGTGTTCCAGGATATTTTTTTGGTCTCCCGGTTTTTGGTGACAATTGATGTCTCGAAATTCTCAAGGGATTTTTTGGTGTGGATATTTTCTATGATTTTGTGCGTAACATCTTTGCGGTAAGAAGCATCGGGATAGATCCATTTCCAGACGTTATTGTGGCCTAGCACTTCCTCAGCTGAATAGCCGGTGATCTCCTGTGCAGCACGGTTCCATATGACAACATTTCTGTTCGTATCCAAAAACGTCATCCAGAGCTTTGCGTTGTAGATGATACTCTCCAGAAACTGGGTCAGGGTGTGCGTGTCTAATGTAGATACCCATTCCTGCTGAATACCTTGCATGTTTTTTTCCGATTCCGGTGGCTTTTCCATCAAAACCCCTCGAAAGAAGCGACCACTCTGCCGGAACAAAGATCAGGTTTTCTGGCTGGTGGCGGTCACGGTGGATTACTAATTGTGTGTATTCACTGGTTTCTCTTAATTAATCTTTGGTTGCCGTTTACCGGTCAAAAAAACAAGGGTAAAGATTCCAGTTAATTCCTCATCAAATATTCCATAATCATCAAACAATAAACCAGGCAAACAATATTTCCCGGCATTTTTGAATTTTTCTCTAGTAATCCGCGAAAAAAGAGAATGGCATCTGAAAATCGTTTATTGTTTAAAAAAAGTGACCATTTTTTTAGTCAATAGTATGAGTTATTCTTCATAGATCTTCACCGGCACCGGAAGGATGTCGGGATGCTTGTCGGTCATGAAATACGTGTAACTCATCACATGCACCATGTATTCCAGGTAGCCTTTTGCGATGTCTGATAATGCCTGGTTCCGCCGACCAAGGATCAGGATATGGAACCACTGGATGAACAAACAGATGCCCGCTACGATCCCATAGACCCAAAGCACAATACCAATGAGGATCCAGTACACGATACGGATGAGCAGTTCCAGGCGGCTTGCGTCACGCTCATAAGTAAAGAGCTGTTTTTGTGAACTTGTTTCTGTCATTTTTTATCGATTTACCGGTAAATCATGTGAGGTAATAAAATCACTGCCCCGGGTCCTGATTCTCATAATTATAGTCGATAAAGTCAGGACATGCTTTGAAAGACGGTACACTATTTTTTAATAATAAGATGACAGATGTTATAGAGCATCAGACATTTGCGGGCTCGTGGTCTAGTTGGCTATGACGTCGCCTTGACATGGCGGAGGTCCTGAGTTCGAATCTCAGCGGGCCCATTGAATTTTTTTCATACACTGATTTTTCCTGGTTTTTTTAATATATTTTCTTGATTATTTCGATGATCGCGATCATAATTTTGCCAAACCTGAATGCACCAGAAGCCTCAATAGTCTCTTTGGATCTTCTGGCCATGTGTCCCTGTTCGGCATCATGGTAAAAGATCACGGAGCGGTAAAGTGTGCCTGTGTCAGGGCGGCGTAACGAGCAGCGTTGTGGCATTGCCAATATTTCTGAAGATGGGGCAAAGCAAAGGGAAGTGACAAGGGATCGAAGATTTCAGGGTAGTGGTGGAATGGATGAATATCCGGACCCGTGATTACAGGACAGAATCACCGGGCAAAATACGGATTTACCGCGACCAAAAAAAATTTAGATGTAGGGGTTGCGGAGTGCCTTGCCCACACCGAAGGTTGCACGCTCTTCGAGCGTCTTTTTGTTCTTTGAGATCTTCTCGTTTGCAAGCTTGGTCACGAGTTCAAGACCTGGCTTGACCTTCTCGATTGGCTGGGTCTCAAAGCATCCTGCTGCCATTGCCTTGCCCCAGACCGAGTCTCCGATCTTGGACCGGACAAAGACGGTGCTCCATCCATCGGGGCTGCCGACGGAACCGGTAGAGATATCACCGAGATTTGCCACGTAGTCAAGACAGACATGGCATCCCGGCTGCTCGTATTTGTGGGTCACCTTGAGCGGCAGCTGGACGATCTGTCCGCGCTTGCCGTAGACCCAGAACTTGCCCTTGCCGATCTCCATCTTCTTGACGGACTCCATCTTCATGGCTGCGTGGTCTTCCACGAGCTGAAGGATGCTCTGGTACGGGAAGTTCTCCATGCAGAAGATACCGACTGCAAGAGCGATACTTGCTCCGACATCACGCAGGCCGATCGGGTACAGCTGGCCCTTCCTGACCGCCTGCATCTGGCACGGTGTGCCGACGATACCGATCTTGTCAAGACCGAAGCTGCGGGTTGCCTCCTTAAGGAGGTTCATGTTCGGGCTGATGTTATACTTCGTGCCGGCTGCAGCAATCATCTCTGCCTTAGTCGTAACAATTGCCGGGATAGGTCTCCAGGGTTCGATCATATCGAAGTTGGAGTTGTCCTGCATGCACTTTGAAGGGTACTTTGCGTAGAATTCCTTGTTTGCCGCAACAATTGCGCCATCAATAATACCTTCGTCAAGTGCAAATGCAAAGAGCGAGGAGACGATACCGCCATCCTGGGCGTGCTTGAGAATCTCCTTGTCGGTGCTCCGGGCTGAGACGCATAATTTGTAATTACCGAGTTCTGCTCCCATTTCAATCACCTTCACTGGAGTGCCGCCATAATGGCCTCGTTGATCGCCTCATAATTCGATACCACATCAAAGCTGAACCAGCTCCGCGGGCACTGGTTGTAACAGGCACCGCACTTGATGCACAGGTCGCGCTCGCCTTGGGGCTTTCCATATTCCATGGTGATTGCACGGACCGGGCAGGCTGCAGAACAGCTGCCGCATCCGATGCAGAGTCCCTGGTTGATGACGTTGGTCATCAGGTCGCAGAAGCATGCGCTGGTACCCTTGTCTGCCGCCATCATGAGGGGCTTTAAGAATGCCGTTGCAAGATCTTGTTGTTCTTTGGTTCCCTTTAAGAGCAGGTATGCCATCACGGCGACGTTCCTGATCATCTGGGGGGTTGGTGCACATCCGGGGATGTATATATCGACCTTAATCAGGTCACCGATTGGCAGGTATGCCTCGTGTGCCGGCTGGTTCTGCTGACCACCGCGACCGAAACGGGTGATGTTGCCGTAACAGGCGCATCCCCCGAGTGCCACGACTACTGCTGACTTTTCACGGGTTTCCTTAATCTCTGCTACTGCGAGTTTGTCGTTAATACAGACTGAACCCTCAACGAATGAAACATCAACCTTCTGGATGTGCCTTGCATCTGCAAGTGTTGGCATGTACTTAAGGTCGACATATCTGTCGAGGAGCGTTAACAATCCGGCGTAGTTGTCTGCTAATGCAACAGTACAACCGGTACACCCACTCAGGTGTGTATAGCCCACTGTAATCTTATCTGCCACAGGCTTAACCTCCTTTATTGTTGTTTCCGTTTTTGTTGTAACCACGTCAACCGGTTTCTGGGGAGCCGCAACAGGTTTCAGCGGTTCCGTGCTGACGTTCTTCTTAAAGACACTGTCTAGTAGTCCCATAATTCACTCCTATTATTTCCAGTACTTCCCGGATCGCATTCGGTATTGCTTTCTCCATTTCAGTTGAAAGCCCGAGATACATCTCCGGTGCTGTAACCTTCGCTGGCTGGCATCCGACAATCGTAACCTCGATTTGGTCTTTAATGCGCTGGAGCGGTTCAGCGAGGTCCCATGAGTGGGCATCGCGGTATGCTCCTGGTGGCAGATCCTCAACGTTCAGCCTTCTGATTGTCCCGGGTTCTGCACCAAAATCAGCTGCATCAACGATGACAAGTTTTTTTGTTGATTCGGGGTCGAGCAGCGTAAAAATAAAGTGCGGGGCACCAAGACCCGCATCCTCTACTTTGACATTGTCGGGAAGTGAGAGTTTTTTCATCTCCTCTATGACTGCAGGTCCAAACCCGTCATCGGCAAACAGGGGATTTCCACACCCAACGATCACGATCTCTGGATACAGCATTGCGGGTTACTCACTGGATGAGCTTCTGAGCCACTAGCTTGTTGTCCTCGTTCAGTACGATCATGTGGGTTGCACATGATACACAGGGGTCATACCCACGCATGATCACTTCTGCAAGCTGCCAGGGTGCACCCTTGAGGGCAGCACTGCAGGTTGCAAAGTTCCAGGTGGTCGGGACCAGCATGGAGTAGTACTGGACCTTCCAGTCCTTGACGCGGGCAATGTGAACATCAGTTCCACGCGGAGCTTCGTTGGATGCCCAGCCGAGTGAACCGTCACCGTTGGGGATGTAGTCTGCAACGACTTTGCCATTGGGGTCAAGTGCGTCGATGCAGTCGATCATCTCATAGAAGCAGTCCTGGTACTCCATCTGGCGGGCAACATTCTGGCCGCAGGTGCCTTTCTCGTCATAGTTCTTGTACGTGACGAGACGGGCACGCGGGCCGACTTCAACAGGCTGGCCGTCGTACATCGGGATACCGGTGCAGGCTTCCATCTGTGGGTTGACCTTGGTACCGAGCTTGGTGGTTCCACCAATTGGGTATTGGGGTTCTTCAAGCGAGATTTCCATCTCGCCCATGTACCAGTCCCATGGCCGGACTTCCTTGAACCGGTTGATGTCCCAGCTGGGGCATTCATCAAGGCTCGAGCTGCCATAGAATGCGTGGGTTGCAAGGTACCCCTGGTTGTGGAAACCGAGGTCCTTGGGCATCGGGATTTTCATTCCGCCAACATCCACGAAGTCTCTCTTGTGGTAATTGCGTATTACCGCAATCATGAACTCTGACTGAGCGTGGGCAAGAACAAGTCCTTCCTTGGCAAGGTCGTACATCTTGGTCTTTGCCTGCTCGGAGCAGTTCCGGTACATACCTCCGATACGGGTGTTGCTCGGGTGGATTGCTTCGCCGCCGGCTATCTGGCAGATAGTCTGGCCGATCTCACGGATTCTCTGGATCCGCTTGGCAACCGTGCGTACCGGCTCTTCTGCCGTGAACGGGTTGATCTTGGTCTCGGTGCCCGGAATATAGTAATCGGGCAGGAGCAGGATGTTGTGCAGTGCAATGCTGTGGGCTCGGTTGCCCAGCTGAACAATGTGGCGGAGCAACTTTGCATCCTTGGGGATCTCGCACTTGATGGATGCTTCCATCGCTTCAGTTCCTGCAAGGTTGTGTGCAACCGGACAGATACCACAGACGCGGGATGCGATCTTTGGTACCTGCTCGGGCGTCTTGCCTATTGCAAGCTTCTCGACGCCTCTCACCGGGGTTATGGAGCACCAGTTACCCGTCTCGATGATGCCAGCGTCGTTAACCTTCAAGACGAGCTTGGAGTGTCCCTCGTGTCTTGTGGTTGGGGAAATCTCTACAACTTTCGACAATATTATCGCCTCTTGTTATGTTGAGTTATTCATATAGCTGTACAAAACTCTATACTTCTCACATCTCTAGAGATAATTGACCGTACAAAGTACGTTCAGTCTATCTTACGCAAAGGGTTTTATAACCCTTTCTTTTTATGACAAGGTATTTCAATAAAAAAAGGATATCAGTAGCGTTTATATAATAAAAAAAATAATAATATTTAAAATTTCCTCATTCGATATTTTGCTTTTCACCATTTAATTCATCGTACAATTCTGCAATGGTTGCCCGCCGTTCGGCATACGCGTCGTGCTGGTGAATACTCTCTTCATTCGTCTGCTTAATCGTGACTACAGAATCTCCGGCAAGGTACTCAAATTCAGCGAGTACTTTTTTTGCCATCTCGCGGACACAGTCTTCCACGAACCGTGGATTCTTGTGCGCGGCAAGGACCACTGCGCCTTCGTCACCGCGTTTGAGTAATTCGTAGATACCAGCACTCATCGATTCTTTCAATATCCAGATTATCTTTTCAAGATCTACGTTCTGGTCATCGTCAGTTTCAATACAGAGAAATCCCCGGCCCCGCTGGTTGTGGGTAGCCATAGGGACGTCTTTAAAAAACGCCGCAATCTGGTCCTGGCCAACTCCAAGATTCTGGAGCACATGATCTGCCCGCTCCATCATGATATTCTGGGCACAGGGGCAGGCAGTCATACCGGTTACCTCCGCGCCGATGCTCTTGCGCACAATAGGATCGCGGAAGGTGCGGCGGGCAACAGCACGTGCGTGCACCTTCACCACTTCATGACAGACCGTATGACTGACCGGTGTTTCGCGTTTCACCATGAACTCACTGCGCATGAAGACTTCGGTGCGATCAGCATACTCATGCCGGTTCAGGAGTTTACGCGCAACAACACTGCACAGCTTTTCGATCTTGTTCACATCGCCATTGATCGCCTGTTGAAGCACTTCATCAATCACCTCAAAGTTACGAGAGAGATTGGCACCTTTCAGGCTCCCGGGCAGGTCTACGTAAACATCAAAATTTGAAATAAATATGACCGGGCGCTTTTCATGGCGGTGTACTTCAACCAGTTTTTTTACGTTCTTCACGCCGACTCGGGTAAGGTTTATACGGACGTCGGGAAATGTGGCCTGAATGTCAGGTAGTTCCCGTGCAAACGTCTGGTCGGCGCTCTCATTTGTGGACAAATTTTTAATAAGTCATCGCATCCGGGTTATTGTTTCCGTTTTGCTTCTTTAGTTTTTTTATATAATATTTATGTGCTTTGTTGCAGATATCAAAGAGAACTATCATGATGGAAAAATACTATGATTCAGATGCGGATATCGGCGTGCTGAAAGGCATGCGCATCGCTGTGATTGGATATGGCTCACAAGGGCGCGGGCAGTCTCTTAACTTAAAGGACAGCGGACTTGATGT
>DATKZP010000087.1:0-8180 GCA_035527915.1 Methanoregula sp.
CCGTTTGTTGATCTTTGATGAGGCGACTTCAGCGCTCGATTCATTAACCGAGAAGGATATCACAAATACTATCAGGGATATTTCCATGAGCAAAGATCAGATCTCTCTTTTGATCGCTCACCGGTTGTCCACGATCATGCATGCTGACGTGATCTATGTGCTGGAGCAGGGTAAGATTATTGAGACCGGTTCTCACGCCAGTCTTCTTGATCAAAAGGGTTTGTATTACGCAATGTGGCGCCAGCAGGTTGGGGAACGCAGGAATCCGGGGCCACCCGCGTCTCTGCCGGAGACTTCCCTCCCGGAAGAGGAAAAACGCATATAGCGCTCCGTTTGGCCGGGTTCGGTAGAGTACGGACTCAAGACGTGCACTCACCAGCGTTTTTTAGGCGGCTGATTGAGAGGAAGAGAGGACGAATCTTCATACCCGATCAGGGCATATTCGTTCATAGGTGCAGGAGAATGGAACCGCAGGGCCGGACGTTACATAACGCAATCATCGACTTTTTACCGGATGCAACGTTTGTCATCGATCTGGAGGGCAGGGTAATCGCATGGAACAAGGCGATTGAGGCACTGACCGGTGTACCTGCGGAGTCCATGCTCGGGAAAGGTGACTACGAGTATGCCCTGCCGTTTTACCACGAGAGAAAAACAATGCTCGCTAACCTGATCTTCATGCCCGAAGTGGAGATCGAGAAACGGTACGATTCCGTCGAGCGTATCGGCGATACCCTCGTTGTCGACATCTTCATTCCGGATTTCCGGCCGGGCGGGGTGTTCTTCTGGGCCAAGGCAAGCCCGCTGTATGATCCGGAAGGGAATGTCACCGGTGCCATCGAGACAATCCGTGACATCACGGACCGAAAACGTGCCGAACAGGAAATGGCCCGGACAACCCGTAAGATGGCAGAGATCATCGACTTTTTACCGGATGCAACGTTTGTCATCGATCTGGAGGGCAGGGTAATTGCCTGGAACAAGGCGATGGAGGCACTGACCGGTGTACCTGCGGAGTCCATGCTCGGGAAAGGTGACTACGAGTATGCCCTGCCGTTTTACCACGAGAGAAAAACAATGCTCGCTAACCTGATCTTCATGCCCGAAGTGGAGATTGAGAAACGGTATGATTCTGTCGAGCGTATCGGTGATACTCTCGTTGTCGACATCTTCATTCCGGATTTCCGGCCGGGCGGGGTGTTCTTCTGGGCCAAGGCAAGCCCGCTGTATGATCCGGAAGGGAATGTCACCGGTGCCATCGAGACAATCCGGGACATCACGGACCGAAAACGTGCCGAACAGGAGATCGTCCGGTCCCGGCGGAGTCTTGCAGATATCATCAGTTTTTTACCGGATGCCACCTTTGCCATCAACCGGGAAGGGGTTGTCATCACGTGGAATAAGGCAATGGAAGAACTGACCGGTATTCCCGCTGCGTCCATGATCGGAGAAGGGGACTATGAGTATGCTCTGCCGTTTTACGGTGAGCGAAAACCCATGCTGGCAAACCTCATCCTTATGCCGGAAGCCGAAGTAGAGAGCCGGTACACCCATATACAGCGGGAGGGGGATACTCTTGTCGTGGATACATTCATCCCGAACCTGGGCAGGTCAGGCATGTACTTCTGGGCCAAGGCGAGCCCGCTGTATGATCCTCAGGGAAATGTTACCGGTGCCATCGAGACAATCCGGGACATCACCGAACGCCGCGAGATGGAAGGGCGGCTTGCACGTTCGAACGCCGAGCTCCAGATTGCCGCAGATATCCAGAAGAGCTTCATGCCGGAGGTGATCCCCCAGATCTCGGGGTTCGATATCGCTGCCCGGACCGTAATGGCAAAGGAAGTCGGCGGCGATTTCTTTGATGTGATCCCCTTTGAGATTATCACCATCGATAAAGGCACGCTCGGGCTCCTCATTGCCGATGTTTCCGGAAAAGGCGTACCGGCAGCCCTCTTTATGGCCTTATCCCGTATCGTGATCCGCGTGAATGCACTCTGGCATCGCGACCCGGCGAAAGCAATCTTCGATGCGAACAATATCATAACCCAGGATTCAAAGTCCGGCATGTTTGTCACCCTCTTTTTTGGAACATTGAAAGAGACAGACCGGACCCTGACCTATGTCAATGCCGGCCATAACCCCCCGGTGGTATACCATAGCCAAAACGGAACTCTCGAGGAACTCCTGCCCACCGGTATTGTGCTCGGCGCAGTCGAGAACCGGGAGTATTTTTCCCGGACCATATCTATCGGTGTGGGCGATATCGTCGTAATGTACACGGACGGCGTCACGGAGTCGATTAATACAAAAGAAGAGTTATTCGGGGAAGAAAGGCTTAACGCGATCATAAAGAACAACGCCCGGCTTTCGGCACGGGAGATCCTTGACCAGATTTTATCGGGGGTACAGGAGTTCACTGCAGATATGCCCCAGTTCGATGACATCACGCTGCTGGTTATCAAGGGGACCTGATAAACTCGACATATTCAGCCAGTTTTTTTGATCCTGGAGTGCAAAATGGATCTTTCATGCAGGTCCCTGGCAGATCCGCGTGGCGGTGCAGCCGGGGGGGTGCCACGGCAGGGAGGTGCGGTAGAGACGCCCCTTGCTGATATAGTGGAAAGGGATCCGGCACACCCAAGAGCAAAGAGGCAAAAGGATACTCAACCAAACTTCAGTATCAGATGCAAATGTATATTGTAATCCGCTCCAACCAAACCCTATGCCCGAGCTGGATCCCTTTTTCTTCAAAATACATTCCTGGTCTTTTACCAAACACCGTGTCTGGAACCGGTGCCAGCGGCAGTATTATTTTGAATACATCGCCCCGTACGTCAGATCCGCACCAATCGTTGATCCCGAAAAAATCCGGTGGCTCAAGAACTTTACATCCAAATTTGTCGTCGAGGGCCAGCTCATTCATGATATCATCGACGAGCAGATCCAGCTCCATTGCGAGAACAAGCCGATGAGCCTGGCCGAAGCAATGCATGCGTTTTCAAAAAAAGTATCGCTCTACAAAACTATCGGTGGCGAGACATTTACCGAATATCATAACGGGGAGAAGATCACTGACTCATTTTTTTTAGCCATTGATGAGAACGGAAAGGCATGCCTGAAAACCTTCTTTGCAAAGTGGCCGGGCTACCAGAACCAGGAATGCCTGCGGCACGAGGAGTTCGACCATTTCAGCATCGGGGATGTCGCAGTAACGGTCAAAGTGGATTTTGTCGGCAACATGCCGGACGGCATGCTCGTCCTCACCGACTGGAAGACCGGCAGGGACGATGACGGGTACGAGACGGAACTCCAGATGGCGGCATATGTGCTGTGGGCAAAGGAGTATTACCGGAAAAGTGCTGATGAGATCAGGACTGAACTCGTCTTCTTAAAGACCGGCGCAACGAAGCCTTACGCCTTCTTTGAGGAGGAGTTACGCGAGGTGCAGGAGATGATCCCCCGTGAATTTGCGGCTATGAACGCAGGGTACGAGTACGGGGATTTCCCGGCAAGGCCTTCGCAACGGGAGTGTATGAGTTGTAAGTTTGCAGAGGTTTGTCCGGAGGCGGCGATCAGGAGAAAGTAAGAATAACAGGGATCGATGCTGCGAACTGCACCAGGATAAAAACGAGAAAAGACCGATCAAACCGGCATTTCGTACTACGATTTCCTTATTCGATAACTCCTCTCCTGCGTAACTCAAAATAACATTTCGCGCATGCTTCCACATCGGCACAGGCATTATGACTACCTGTAAATTCCGTTTCGAATAACTGTACATGTAACTGCGTGAGGGTGGGCCATTTATATCCCCTGCCAGATGGTGACGGGAGCCTGCAATACGAGATGATTTTTGGTGTTTTCATGGTGCAGAATTTTTGTTTATTAAGGAGATCCGTTTCCAGTTTGCACCGCATGAATTCAGTATTTACTATAGGCAGATCAAAATCGGCATTATGGGCAATGATCGTTGTTGCCTTCTCCACATCGGCATTGAATTGCGGGAGCACTTTATGTAAGGATATTCCTTCTTTTTTTGCCCGGTCCGTGGTAATTCCATGAATTCTGGCAGAGTCTGTGGGAATGGTGAAATCCGTCGGATAAATAATATAACTGTGTGCACGTTCACAGATGCCATCATGGTCGTATAATGACCAGGCTAACTGAACAACTCTCGGCCACCTTTCAAAATCATCCGACGCAGGTGGCTACGATGAGGTTTCCGAAAACTCCGTACTCCTTGAATTTCATATTGTAGAGTAGTGCGATCCCCCAGAAGACTGCCACCAGTGCCAGCACCAGCGGTCCGAGAAGAGCAGCGGCCGCGAGCCCGGCCGTGGTGAACAGGAAAAAAAGGATCCAGAGTTCACGAACAGAGATCCGTCCTGACGGGAGGGGGCGTGTGGGCAGGTTGATCCGGTCAACATCCCGGTCAAAATAATCATTGGAGATATTCGCAGACCCGGAGATGAAGAACAGGGCCAGGAATCCCCACAGAACCTGGTTTGCCGAGGCAGTCCCCCGATGGCAAGAATTTCCCCGGCAACCAGAAAATACCCGGCACCAAAGGCAAGGTCGAGCCGTATGAGTTCTGCACATGCACGGATTTTCGTACCAATACTGAACCCCATGGATCCTGATTTGGTATCAATATTATTTGGATTATTACTTTATGCCTGATCCTGTTTACCGGTCAAAAAGACCGGTGGAAACCTGTATCCCCCTACTCGCACTTTCAGAGAGATGACTCCGGCCGGGAGTCGCCCCGTTTCCCGGAGAGACCCTGAGGGGCGGGACACTTGTAACTAATCAATTTTCATGGTTCCGGAGATATCCCGATCGGTTCATGCACGGTTCTCCGGAACAAAAAAGAGAGATTATTTTCCCTTTTTTACCTGTTTATCCAGTTCGTTTTTTGCACGGCTCAATATATCATCAAAGGATTTCTGGATCTGCGTCTGCGTATCCTTTATGGTTTTTTCAATGTACTGCTTTCCCTCTTCGGTTGTTACGAGGTCACGGGTGACTTTCATCACATCATCAATTGACGATATAACGGACTTTGTCGCCTCAGAAAACCTCTTTTCAATGACGTTTCCATTCGTCTTGGTAGCCGAAGGTTCACTCTCTGCTACCCACCGGCCTTTTTCAAAGTGCCCTTTTTCTTCGGTCATATACTTCACCTGTTTGCTCTTCATTTAAATCAGGTTTCCTCATAGTTAAAATACCGGCATGAGGTACTGCTCAGGTAGAAACACCATACGGGTAACTTTAAGATCTGGAGAAACTGGAACTACCGGACGATTTTACTCTCATTCCCAACTTCCATCAGCCCATAACTTAAGAATATCAAAATCACGCATCCTTGTCGCCTTGCTCAATGCCTGTGCCCGGCTCAGCATCCTTCCCTGAATAAAATCATATTCGCAGAGAATTTTTGAATTCCGGAGTAATGTTGCCCGGATCGGATGGTGCCGGTATATGACACTTTCCTGCCCCCTGAAATACCATTTTATTCTCTGGAATGTGAGCCAGTCAAGTTTCATGGCCAGCGTGGAGTGGAACTTAAATTCGTCGGCAGAATCCAGATCATAGTTCCGTAATGAGCAATACGGGGAGATTGCAAAAAAGAGCTGATACCGGAATTGTTTTAAAGTCTCGTCAGGAGTGATAGTAACAAAAACAACCCTCGTATCGTCAAAAAATCCATACCCTCCCACCTCATATTTTGGAATCTTCTTTTGATTTGTACATACTCTTGTGAAATCTTCGATGAGTTTTTTTTCATCGTTGGTTGAAAAAGGTCCGGCCAGGGTGATGTGCGGTATAACCCGTTTGTCCCCGAGATTAAATTTCTCCTGTAGCTGGTTGCTTAAACTGCGAATCTGACCCTTCACTGAACCCATCTGGCGGATATCGATCAAATAGTGAGTCATTTCTCACCCTATAGTATAACTGCCAATCCGATAACCCTATAGTATATTTCCGGTAAATTTTTTTAGAGTACATCACTCTCAAAACGCATATGAGGTTCTGCAACGAACGGATTATTGTTTTAATAAAAAGAGAAGAGGGAGGGAATCAACAATGATAATTAAAGAGATACATATGAAAATAATTGCAATCGGGCTGTTTCCGGTATTCCTTATACTCGCCATCACATTGCCAAACACCGTCACCAAAGCCATCCTGCTGGCGTGTATTATGATCATTGTTCTTGGGGTATCGTACATAGGAAAATCAATGCAGAAGAAGGAAGAAAATGAACCCGATGACCTGCTGGCAATTCCGCCAAAGAAATCGTAATTTTCTATTTTTTCATGGATACCTCTGTACACAAAATCCCCGTTTGTGGACGAATGGTCTGATTTTATTGTTCAAACCCTACGTTATAAAAGCGACCAGTTCGTCATAGACCCGGTATGTTTCCCCGGAGGACATCTTTGCAATAATTTCCACACGATCGGTCTCTTTCGATCCTTTAAGGATTATCTCGTTCAAGCCTTTCAGGGGCAGAATGATACCCGTTGTCACCGATCCGTCTGTGTGGGTAACCCTGATATCCGCACTGCTGATGCTGCCCTCCCCCGCACTTCCGGCGAAAATTACCGAGATCTTTGAAGTAATTGGATTTTTCTCTACCAGAAAGTAGAACTTCTGGTCTTTGGGTATCAGCTGTGTTGGCAGAGGGACGAGAGCACCAGAGACCGGGGTGGGCGTCACCGTCAGGGTAGCGATGGTTTGGCCCGGGATGGATATAATCTCCGCTGCTGTCGGATTGCTGTGGGTGCTAAAACCCCCGCTGCCCGTGAGCATCGGTAGTCCGATGAAAAAAACGACAGCAAGAATGGTTATCAGCGCAATACCTCCTCCGATAATCCTTATCTTGTTTACCGGAGGTTTTGCCGGTACCGGCCCCTTGTCGAGGAAAAACAGCGCATCATCAACGGTCTCTGATGATCCCCGTCTTTGTAGTGCAGGAACCGTGACCGGTTTTATTGCCTCATGGTGTATTGGAGACGTGGGTTTTGGCGTATGGTAGGATTCCAGAGTTTCATCATCGCCGTATTCCTCCCCATATTGTTCTAATAATTCATCCGTATCCGGTTCCGGATTTTCATCTTCATATTGTTCCGGTGTCTCTTCTTCAGCAGGTTCCGGTATCTCATCCGTATCCGGTTCCGGTATTTCATCTTCATATTGTTCCGGTACCTCATCCGTATCCGGTTCCGGTACCTCATCCATATCCGGTTCCGGTATTTCCTCTACATCCGGTTCCGGTATTTCCTCTACATCCGGTTCCAGTATTTCCTCTACATCCGGTTCCGGTATTTCCTCTACTTCCGGTTCCGGTATTTCCTCTACATCCGGTTCCGGTATTTCCTCTAAAATGAACGGGGCTCCACACAAGTTGCAGAACTTTTTTGGATGTATGAACTGAGTACCGCATTTGCTGCAGGTTGCCAGTGACGGTATCCGCGTCCCGCAGACTTCACAGAATTTATCGCCCGGCCTGACTGGCCTGTTGCAGGCCGGGCAGGTTCGCCTGAATTCTGGAGGTGATGCCGGATTCCCCATTATACGAAGTTTAACTTTTACCTGTTAAAAACAAGTAGGTTTCCCTGCCACGATTTCAGGAGAATCCCGCCCATCCACGGGTTTTATATCCCCGGGAATATAATCCCCATTTTAGTGAAAACCATGGCACGTATCCTTGTCGCATATGCAACGAAGAAAGGATCAACCACAGAAATCGCACAGGCGATTGGAAAAGAACTGGAGGCTTCAGGTCATGTCGTTGACGTCGCGGAGATGCGAACCGTGACATCACTGACAGGGTACAATGCGGTCGTTATCGGGGGACCGATGTACATTGGGAAAATGATCGGCGAAACGGGGAAATTCGTCAGGCGCCACTATAACGGCCTGGAGAAACTGCCGGTTGCCGGGTTTATCGTCTGCCTTGCCCCGGTCACAAAGGACCCGGTCGACAGGGAATACGCACAAAAGGCACTCCGGGCATCCCTCGTCCCTTTGCAGCCGGTTGCCCAGACCGTGTTTGCCGGCAGGCTGGATCCGTCAAAACTCTCGTGGCTCCAGAAATTGATGATAGAGAAAGTAAAGTCCCCGGTCGGTGACTTCCGTGACTGGACTGCAATCGCAGCCTGGGCCAGGGA
>DATKZP010000088.1:0-3235 GCA_035527915.1 Methanoregula sp.
GAATGGCTGTCGCATAAGGAATACGAACGACGGTTCAGGTATTGAAAAACACACCTGCTGCCTGAACCGATCCTGCATGCGCCCTATAATAAATCCAAAACAGAAAGTATTTCCTGTCACCGTATAATTTTTTTTGCACAAATGCCCGAATTAAAATTTTGTCCCCAGTGCGGGAACAAGCTGGAACGAACATTGAAATTTTGTCATAATTGTGGCTTCAACCTGTCTGCCCTGTCTTCAGGTAAGCGATCTTCTCAAAAATCAGTTCGGCCAGGAGAACCCGGGTCAGCACAGGATCCGAAGAGCGAACTGTTGCGTGAACCCCCCGATACTCCGTCTGATCCTGACGACCATGAGGATCAGGACGACCAGGATGCAGACATCTCAAAACGATACCCGCCCAAAATCGATATCCGGGTGATGGGAAAGAAGTTAGAGACGGTCCTGGAACAGATCTATAAGGCCGAAGGATACCTGACCCAGAAGAAGCAGAAGATCTCCAGCACGAGCGGCTATTATCATGAAATTGACCTCCTTGCCGTAAAGGATAACGATAAGATTGCTGTCGAGTGCAAGAATTATCTCTCTCCGGTCGGTGTTGAGAAAATCCGTGATTTCTCAGAAAAAGTCCGTGACCTCGGAAACCAGTGGCGGGGGGTGTTTGCCAGTTATACCTCATGTACTCCTGATGTTTTGGAATGTGCAAAAGAGCGGCATATCGAACTCCTTTCCCAGGATGATATCAAGGAACGGCTGTACACGGCACTTTCCAGCCGGGCATCAATCCAGGGAGATAAAATCTCCATCGAAGATGCCCTGCCGGTGAATATCGATTACGTAAAGGTCACTCACCTTCAGCTGAAAAACAAGGAAAAAATAACCGTAAACCGTGCCAGGCTGGTCTTCCACCCGTACATGCTCTACCATTATGAAATAAAAAAAGCCTGGTACGAGAAAAAATCCCAGAAATCAAGGGTGTACAAAAAAGATGGCATCGTTATTGTCGACCTGCTGGACAATGATGTGATTATCCATGATGCTGTCAGGGAACATGAGATCATCAATCACAAACCGGTAAAATCCCTCTCGATCGGCGTTGACCAGGACTACCAGGTCATTACACTGGAACCCAATTATAAGAGCCAGGCCGCACAGAACAGCGCAAAAATCTATTCGATAGAGAAATATGCCAACGGAGAAAAATTACCGTTCGTTCTCAGGAAAAGTGATGTAATCCTGGACAACGGCCAGCCGGTCTACGTACCAAAATGGGATATTCTCTTTTTAGTGTCTGGCAAGGTCTACAAACGTGAGGTCCTTGCGTGTTCGGGTGAAATCATTTTTGACCCAATAGTGTATTGTCCGCATCATAAGAAACTGTTAGGGTCAAAAATTCTCATGAAGAAAAATATCGCCGCGTGTGAAGAATGCGGCGACACGTTCTGCATCTCCCATGGTACCCGGTGCAGTGATTGTAACAAATGGGTATGTAAGAATCATACCATAACCTGCAGTATCTGTAAAAAGCCCTATTGTAAGGATCATATCAGCCAGGGCTGCAAGTATTGCAAGGATTATGTCTGCTCCCATTGCCTGGTGACCTGCCCGACATGCAATCACACTATCGGGAAAAATCATATGGTGACCTGTGATCTTTGCGGGAAGCAGAATTGCAGTAGCTGCATGTCAGGGAGCGGGAAGCTCATCAGGAAACATTACTGCAGGGATACATGCGAACGGGTAGCAAAAGAACAGAATGAAATGAAAGGATTCTTCGGAAAAATGAAGGAAAAAATCCAATAAAAAATCCTTTTTGACCGGTATTTTTTATCCATGGTCACTTTTTTTAAAAAATCCCGTATTGCCACCTTTTTAGTCCCTCCTTAGCCCCTCCCGCTCCTCCAGCCCATCCAACCCTGAGTTTTGCCTCCCGATTGGTGCTATTAGCGGCGATTTCCCGCTTCAATTCAGCCCCCGATAGCCAGACCGGCTCCGAATCGGCAATATCCCAAAACAATAGTGCTGCATTTTCGCAAATTAGTGCTAAAAGACCCCCCGGATCAGCCAATCGGAGCCCAATCCGGGCCTGGTTCCTCTATGCTTTTTCCTGCCCTTCTCCTGCCCTGTGCCAGTATTCCCCTACCAGATCCCTAGGGGCATCCTCAAACCCACCCCCATAACAGCCCTTCTTTTCCTCTGAGCCGTAGTCCTGGCCGATCACCCATAAGATCTGCCGTCCAAAAGGCTCCATTAGGGTAATTTTTCAGGCCCGGAATGAAGCCATTTTCGTCTGAAAACCCTGAATATTTGAGATCTCAAAAAAAGTGATCGGTAATTCGCGATTTTATGCGACCTGCTGCGATCCGGACCCTCTCCTTTTGCCAAAAGAAGCCCGAATTGAGGAGATTTTCCCCGGGCCGGATGTATCTCTTGTGGAGTGTCCGGATTCAAAAAGGATGATCCTGGGACGGATTAAACCCTGCCAATCTTCCTGATTCCCGTATCATCAGTCAGAAGCTTCATCTGGTGAATCGCGATGGTATTCAGCTTCACAAGCCGTTCGTGCTGAGAAAGATTCTCGTTGACAAACAGGGCATTCAGGTTTTTTAAGATTTGAGAGGCACACCAGTTGTGAGATGTCGGCATAGTCCCGGATATTTCCGGTCTTGTCTGCGTTGACTTCCCGCCAACCTTTTGCAGTGACACCGAATAATGCCATATTGAGCACATCTGCTTCGGATGCGTAAATAGTGTTAATCTGCTGCCGGGTCAGTTCATGCGGTATCAGATTCTCTTTGATAGCATCCGTATGGATCCGGTAATTAATCTTTGCCAGATTGCGCCGGATATCCCAGCCGAGCTGTTTACGCTCTTCATCCTTGAGCCGCTGGAATTCTTTGATAAGATAGAGTTTGAATTCGACCGAGATCCAGGAGGCAAATTCATACGCGATATCCTTGTGAGCGTACGTACCTCCATACCGTCCAGGTTTTGAGATGAGACCGATGGCAGATGTCTTCTCTATCCACTGCCGGGAAGTAAGGGTAAAACTATTCAACCCGGACTGTTTTCTAAACCCATCGAATTCGATGGGATTAAAATCCGGATTATTGAGACGCTCCCATATTCCCAGGAATTCTATAGTATTCCGGTTCCGTAACCAGTTCTGAATAATATAATCAGTCCTGTCAGGATCTTTGTATCGTGCAATGTCAGTGATGCAGATATAATCCTC
>DATKZP010000089.1:0-4424 GCA_035527915.1 Methanoregula sp.
AATAGTTCTGCGTATTCGCACATCAGAGCTGGTGAGAAGTCAAAATACCCTGGTGATAAGGTAAGTCAACCGGGGGGCAGAGGTTGGGGCGGAGTTTTTTGTCTCCCAAGGTTACGGGCCGGAATGACCGATCCCTAAAAAGGGGTTCCGGCATGCTCAGCATCCTGCACTATAAATTCCGGGGAACAGTTTCTGTTCTTTTAAGGAAAGGGGGCAATACATAGTGATATCTCCATAAAAAGCTAATATACATGGTAAATATAAAAAAGGAGACGAGGATGGGACATATCCGTACAGATTCGACGCGAAGATACCGGTGCGCACATCTCATCTGTGCGTATCTGCTCTCCAAGAAAAAGATACGGGTAGTGGTAACATCACGAGATATTGCCCTGTTCCATCACCTGTCACGAAAATCCTCCCAGTCCATCAGTGCCATGCTGAATTTTCTGTATACGAACCGCATACGTGAATCCCGTTTTGGTTTCTACATCCTCGGAACATCCCCTTTCAGGAAATACGATTATCCCCACCATTACACGATAGAACTTATTGATGAGGCGCGCGGGCTGCTCTGATAGTTCCCGTCAACAGCCCGCTGAAAAATATCGTTGAGGTATGTTCCGGCGGATTAGGTCCCCTGCAATTGCAACAGGCGTATTCGTAGGGCTATCATGACACGCCCGTTGATGATGGCTCAAAGGTGAAGGATGGGAGTCCCGTTCGTAAGATTTCATACAAGCCCATCGGGATGGGAGAAAGAGGAGTTCCGGACAGGTGTTGCGGCAGCAGGTCTCTGCCATCTCCGGTTTTTTGGCCAATCCTGTAAGATCCCGGGTCAGAGAGTAAAAACGGCAGGTTTTCCCTGCTTGAGAGAACAGGGTATTTTCACTTGATTCCCGCACGCTCTTTCCCGTGCTGGAACAATAAAAGACGACCATTTCCCCGGGGAAGGATCCGGAGCTTATTTTGTCATCGGTATTTTCAAATACGACGAAACCGGCGAATTTCCCGGTCTCTGGTTCAGGCGGGGGGTGATTACCGTGGAATGTTTCCGACAGTGAGAACACGATGCATCCCGGGTTTCCTTGTAATGATCCCGGGGGGTCTTGTTGACGATACTATTCTCAGAATTGCACAGCGGGCAGGTGAACAGGATAACATATCCAGATCTCGTACCCGTAATTTCAGGTTTTACGGAATGTTTTATCATTGAAGTATTCGGTCTTGTTTTTCTCAGAGCAAACGAACCCGGTCTCATCGGGAGATCCGGTCCTCCATACAAAGAAAGGTTTTGAAGGATAGTGGGAGGGGAGGTCCTTTGCCCATCGGTTCAGGGCAGTACTGGTATCAAAACCGTGTATGATTACTATACTATTGGCGGGTATAGCGTATAGAATGATAGGCTGGGACACCGTCATCCACCATTTGCAGGACATCCTGGACACCATTTCCGGTTTTTCCGGAAAGGCCCCTGCAGGAATGCTCCTGGCAACGTGCCAGGGGATCGCATGTCCTGCACCTCACGGCCAACAGCCATACTACCCTTTTTGGAATTGCCAGGGAAAACCCCCCGGCAACTCTCACTACAATTCCTGACTGCAGATGATTTCAAATTCCTGTCTGATTTAAACCCTGTGAATGATAACGGGATGGAGCCGGGAAGAATTCCAAATTATCTGAACGCCAGAGTAACCGGAGAATTCCCTGCCGGTTTTATCCCACCACCGCCAAAACGCGAGTATACCTCTGATGGAGCTCATCTGGCCGGTCTTCTTCGCCCCCTCCTAGGGGAGGAGGTCTCCATAGAAGAACAGCGTTCTTCTGGAGACCGTGATTCCCTATGACCCTTATGTGAGAACCGTTTCATTGTGCGTCAGGGATTTAATAGGGTCCTCCTGTTTTTTCCTGAACAAAAACAACATAGTGGTCCGGTTATCCCGTGATTGGCCTGCGTATCGCAACGGCACACGAGAGCCAGCCGGAATCGGGAGTCGGGAAATACCTGCAGGACCCGGTTCTCCTCCTCTCCATCCTGTCCATATTGCAATAGCTTGAGGAAAAGCCAAAACCCAGTATCGCACGGATCTCGTCTTCTGAATAGGTTGTCATCCGTTCCAGAGAGGTGTAGTCCCGGATATGGGTGAAGATTTTGTACGGAATGAACCGCCGTTCGTCGCTGATAAGCCTGCACGGTTTGAGATGCTCAAAAACGATACTCAGGTCCTGGGCAAGACCGGAAAGGGATTCAATCACCCGCGTCATCGCTGGTCTTCCGATATAGTAGGTGAGCCCTTCCATGACGACAATAAGCCTCGTGCGTTCCGGCTCACCTGTTTCTTTTTTAAGAGTTTCATGCAGGCTGGTAGTATCAGCAATGTCAGATTCGATGCAGGAAATGAACCTGGACCGGTCCGGGACCAGTTCGGAATACATCTGGTGCTTGTGGCTCATATTACTCCTGTCGATCTCGATGAAGCGGACACGCTCGCCAAGCAGCGGCGACAGTTCAAGGGCGAGCGGGGAGAACCCGGCACCTAAGTTGATTATGATAGTCCGTTTCGCATCGCTCCCCATCAGTTCTTCGACTGTATTTTTGATGAAATGCTTCCGGTTGATGATCACTTCCGAGTACCACGGACATATACTGTTATAGCGTTCCAGCAACTGCAGACCGGCAGACAGGTCAAGACTCCTGAGATAGGTACTAATCACGGGCTTCGTCTCGTAGTAACCGCTGGCCCAGAGCATGACGAGTGCTGCTGTATCTGATACCGGGTAGGGATTTTTGTTTTCTGTCACGGTCGGGAGACTTCCTTGTATCGTATTGTATTGCCGATCCAAAAATAATCAGCTTATAAATCCGTACCTTTTTACGATAGCCTGTGATACTTTTTCATTCTCCCCTGGGTACCCCGGTCTGCAATGAACTCTGTCCCGCTCTTCTGCATCCAATTTCATTTTTTTTTGGTAACCGCCAATTTTTTAAAACTCCCTGTTCACGATGATAACCCCCTCGCGGGGAGGAATATTCCAACGAAGAAGTGGTGTGAGCTGAATATATGTCCCCAACGGTCAGGATCCCGGCCCTGATGCATGCCCGGTTCTGCATAGCCCGTGTTTTTAGTATTTTTAATAAAAACCTCGCTTCACCCTGCTCCGGGTCCCCGTCCGCACGAGCGGGGAGAGTTTTCGTGCAGGAGACAGCCGGCGCATCTTCATAAGGTATCTCATGTCTTTTCTCATACGCCAACAGGTAATGGGCCATCGCGGTTATCAGGAATGCGCATATAAAGAAGAAGATCGCGACGGGAAGGAGTTCCTCAAACATTCTGGTTACCGTGGACGCGATCGGGGATATCTGCTTCTCGTGCTGAAACCCTCATATACCTGTAAGAGCCGTATACCAGTGTAAGGATACGGAGCGTGAAACCTCTTATGAACAAACGACGATTCCGGGCTGATGACCCGGAGCGGAAAACATGGCAGGACCCGGAAAAAATCTTCTCTGCAATCGGGCTCTTTGCCGGCATGGTATTTGTCGATATCGGGTGCGGCGAGGGATACTTTGCGCTGCCGGCAGCCCGGCGGGTGGGGCCGGGAGGGAAGGTCTACGCCGCTGATATCAACGTCGATGCGGTGGCAGCGCTGCGGGAGCATGCGGCAAACGCGGGGCTCAGCAACCTGTCTGCGGAAGTGAAGGCCGCTGAGGAGACTGTATTCTGCGAGGGATGTGCGGATATCGTCTTCTTCGGGATCGATCTCCATGATTTTGGAGATCCGGAACGAGTCCTCCGGAATGCAAAGAAGATGCTCAGGTCCACCGGGAACCTGATCGATCTCGACTGGAAAGACGAGCCGATGGAGTTTGGGCCGCCGCAGGAGAAACGGTTCTCCGTACACAAAGCGGAGGGAATGATAACCGGGGCCGGGTTCTGTGTTCTCTCCGTGCAGGACGCCGGGCCGTACCACTACCTTATCCGTGCAGGCAGCCCCGTTGCAAATCTTTGACGGTTACATGAAGGCAAAGGACGAGAAGGGCGATTCGATCAGCGTCATCCTTGTCGAAGTAAAGACTGGGAAGGGAAAACTCTCGCGGGAAGAATCGATGATTAAAAAAGCAGTTGAGGAAGGACGGGTCTCATGGGAGACGATTTTTCTGAGGGATGAAATTGCCGGAGATGCCGGAGTGAGCGGAGATTCTGCGGTGCTGAACGAGTGACGGTGGGAGTGATTTTCATCAGCCTTCGGAAAACCTGGTGTCCCAAACGACACGATCACAAACGCAGACCTGGGCCAAAAAACCGGGGGTCCGGGGCAGACTTGCTCAGGATACAGATGTGACATGGTAGATCTATACGTCTGACTGTACCGGTAATCCCTTCAGACACGATATTGCCGCATACAATGCAGGAGAGAGGGGG